>DASWKO010000264.1:0-2368 GCA_036396595.1 Nitriliruptorales bacterium
GTCGCCGTAGTGGCGCTCGTTGAGCGCCTGGTCGCGGATCACGGGCGCCGCCAGCCCCGCTTCCTCGACGATGAGCTGCAGCGTGACCTCGGCGCGCTGCAGCACCGAGGTGTAGGCGACGTCGAACGACAGTCCGGCAGCGCGCAGCGCACGCCCGGCCCGGCGCGCCTCGTCCTCGCCCTGCGCGGTCAACGGGACGTCGATCCAACCCGTGAAGCGGTTCTCGAGGTTCCAGAGGGACTGGCCGTGACGGACGAGGACGAGCGTGGGCACCGTGTGGCTCCTGGCGGAGAAGGCGTGACGAGCCCGATGCTAGGAGGCCTGTGCGCAACGGTGGCGCACGGCCCTCCTACTATGCGTCGATGAGGCGTTCGAGCTCGAAGTGCATCCCGTCGGGGCGGGTCCAGTGGCCGCCCCACTCGAAGCCCCACGACTGGAAGATCTCGACGATGCGGGGGTGCATCGTGGGGCGGGCGCCCAGGGCGTTGTCGCGGGAGTTGATGTCCACGGCAAGGCCCCAGGCGTGCATCGAGAGCGGCTTGGAGGGATCCCAGTCGATGTGACGTGGCACCCAGCACCCGGCGAACTGCGAGCGGTCGAAGTGTCCGTGCAGCCCTTCGTTCCCGATCTGCTCGAGGGCCCTGATGAGTTGAGGGACCATGAGGCGGTGGCAGCGCGTGCGACCCAGGAAGGGCAGGTCCACGGTGACGATCCACTTGTGGACCCATGCCGCGTCGATGACGATCAGGCCGTCACCGAGGTCGACGTAGCTGAAGGACTCGAAGCGGCGGATGCCGGGGCCGCCGGCCAGCGCCGCCTGACGTTCGGCCGGTCGTTGACGGACCGTCACGTCGGCTCCCTCGACCAGGTCGAGGATGGTCGTTCGTGCCTGGTCGGCCGACGCGTCCTCGGCCAGGGAGACGAGGAGGAGGTTGACGCCGTCGCCGCCGAACCGATCGCGCAGGTGCCACGGCACGATCAGGTCGGCCAGCGGCGGGGCGCCGTTGGATGCGAACGCGCCGACGCGGACCTGAACGGGCCCGTCACGGCCGGCAAGGATGACCGTCCCGCCGAGCTCCAGCCCCAGGGCGTGGGCGATGTCGTGCCGGACCAGGACGTCGCCCTCCTGCATGCGTTCCCACACGGCGCGCACGTTGGCGGTGACCTCGGGCGTCAGGGGCCGGAAGGTGGCAGGGTCGGTTGCCAGCAGGGTGACCGGGTGCGACGTCTCGCCCTGCACGATGGCCGAGTCGAGTTGGGAGACTCCGGCCAGGTGGTCGACGGCGTCGAGCGCGGTCACCTCGATCACGTCCTCACGGGTCGCGTCGGCGGGCGTGCGTACGAGCAGGTCGGGGTAGCGCACGTCGACCGTCTCGGGCAGTGGCGGACCGACCAGGGTCTCAGGCGACGGCGACGGAGGACCGACGAAGGCGCCCCCGACGGCGTGGCCACCGCCGACGGCGGTGCCACCCTGCTGGATGGCAGCGCCGGCCGGGTCCTCCACGTCCCCGATTGGCTCGGTGTCCGCCCCGCATGCGGTGAGCGCCAGCATCAGGACGGCCGCGCTCGCGGTGAGGCGGGCGGCGCGTCGGTGCGAAGCGGGGGCCATGGGTTCCGTAGTCGGCGGGACGGGACGTGAGGTGAGCGCGAGGGGGCGCGGGCCAAGCGCCGGGGCACGCGCGCGGCGTGCCCCGGGGGATCCTGATCGGCGATGGTATGTCACCCGTCGTGCCTACTGCCCGTCAGCGGTTGGGTTGGAACGCCACCTTGACCGCGCTGGCACCGGGACCGGCAGCGGCCGTGGACAGTGCCCGCACTGGCTGGTCCAGCGGGAAGACGTGGGTCACCAGGTGGGACGGCTGCGCGTCGACCAGGATGTCGAGGGCGCTCGCCATCGCGCGGTGGCGACCGCCGGGCACGTTGGCGGTGGCGGGAACGTGCTCGTCGCCGTAGTAGACCGTTCCGCGCACGGTCAGCTCGCGCGCCCACACCAGTGACCAGTCGACCTTCTGGTCGCTGCTGGTCCCGATCAGCACGATCGTGCCTCGAGGACGGGCCATCCGGAACGAGTCGTCGAGCGTCTGCTCGGAGCCCACCGCATCGAAGACCGTGTCGAAGCCGTCGTCGAGCACGGGACCGGAGATCCGGTTGCCGTGGATCGCGGTGTCCAGGACCCGGGCGGCGTCCTCGACGAGCTCCCGGCGCGTGCCGTGGACCAGGTGCCGCGCCCCGGCCTGGAGGGCGAAGGCGTCGGCGAACGGACCCAAGCCCGCCACCGTGATCTCGACATCCGGCGCCAGGTAGGACAGCGCGTAGACGGTGGCCAGACCGATCGGGCCCGGGCCGATCACCAGGGCCCGGGAGCCGG
>DASWKO010000265.1:0-2907 GCA_036396595.1 Nitriliruptorales bacterium
GGGTTCGAGTTCTACGGGATGCGCGAGTACGTCCACGGTGACGACCCGCGCCGCATCGTCTGGCGCGCCGTCGCTGCTCACGACAAGTACCTCGTGCGCGAGTCCGAGCAGGGCATCACCGACCGGGTCGGCATCGTGCTCGACACCGGTCGCAAGTACCACAGCCCGGGGCCGGTGTCCGAGACCTTCGAGGCGGGCGTGGCGACAGTCGCGTCGCTGGCGCGCAAGCACCTGCGCGACGGTCTGGCGGTGACCCTGAGCACCAACGATGGCCAGCTCGGCGACGAGTTCCGTGGCCGGCACAAGATCGTCCCGTTGCTGGACCGCCTGGCCGAGCTCGAGATGGGGTCCGAGGACCTCGCCCCCGCCCTCGAGCGGCGGCTGGCGCGCCCCACCCGGCACACCCACAACGTCGTGATCACCCCGCACCTGTCCAACGAGGTGGCGCGCCGCCTGCGCGTGATGATCGACCAGGGCGCCCACCTGCTGCTCGCGCTGGTCCTCTGGGAGGACACCGACCCCGCCACCATCCACCGCGCCGGCCTGCTGAAGTGCCAGGTCGTCGAGATCCAGCCGCGCCTCGCGCTGGCGCGCGCGTTCCGCAACGTCGTCAACGTCGCGGTGGGGGCGTAACGATGTCGAGCAGCGCCGAAGGCGACCTCGCGATCAGGTCGACGACCCAGTTGCAGGAGGAAGAGATCCTGCGCCCCGACCAGGTGGCGGATCCCGACACCGACGCCCCGCGTCTGGGTGAGGCCGGCGACGCTCTCGCGCCCGGGACGGACGAGGGTGCCCCACCCCGTCCCGAGGACGGCGAGCCCGAAGAGGAGCTACGCCCGCCGATCGACCCGCTGCGCACCAGCCTCGCGGCGTCGCTCGGAGGTGCTGGCGCCGGGTGGATGCTGGGCGGTGCGTTCGACGGCTACCTCCCCGAGATCGCCGGGGTCGTCGCGGCCGTGGTCGCTGGCACCTTCGCGGGCTGGACCTACCGGCTGCGCCGGCCCACGGGGCCGCAGCTCTTCATGCTGCCGGGCGCGATCGTGCTCGCGGCCCTGTTCACGGTCGTCACGACCGGCGTCGAGGTCACCCAGATCCCCGACCTCGTGGTCGAGTCGCTGCGCCAAGGCGGGCTGGCGTTGCCGCCGGTCGCGTTCGACCCGGGGTGGCGCGTCCTGGTCGTGCTCATCAGCGCGTTCGTCACGATCACCGGTGCCACCACGGCCGTCAGCCTGGACAAGGCCCGCATCGGTGTGGCGATCCCGGGTGCGGTGGCCCTCGTCACCATCCTCCTCCAACCGGCGGGCGACGAGCTCGTCGCGGTCGCCGTGGCGCTGGTGCTGGGCATCGCGGGCCTAGCGGTCGCGTACGGCGCGGAGCTCGCCCGCGATGGCACCATGACTGAGGGCGGCTTCGAGGTGCGCCGCCTGGCCCGTGCCGGCGGGATCGCACTGCTGCTGGTCGCGGCGCTGGTCGCCCTCGGCCAGATCGGCTTCCTGTTCCCCGAGGCCGACACCAACCAGGTCGTGCCGCCGCAGCGTCCCGAGGCCCCACCACCACCGCGCGACCGCGTGCTGTTCTCGGTCGAGTCCGCGGACACCCAGCCGTGGCGCGTCGGCACGCTCGACGTGTACCGCGACGGGGCGTGGATGACCCCACCGTTCGACCCCGCGGCGCTGGTGGACCTGGTCCCTGTGGACGGGGACGTCGCCGCGGCGCTGGGTCCGCGACCCTTCCCCGGGGCGCTGGTCGAGCCCGAGGAGACCATCGAGGTCACGTTCACGCTCGAGGACGTCGAGGGCCGCGTGGTCCCGCTGCTGGCCGGCACCACGCACGTCGACCCCGACTTCGGCCGGCTCGAGTTCTACCCCCGGACACAGACTGTGCAGGTGGACGGCCGCCAGGCCGCCGGCACCACCTACACGGTGACAGCCGCGAAGCCGCCGTCCGGCGCGCAACTCGCCGAGGCGCCCGACCCCGACCCCACTGACCCCGTGATCGCGCAGTTCCTCGAGGCGCTCGAGCCCGGCCCCGTTGCCGCGACGCTGCTGGCCGAGGCCGATGCGCTCGACGTCCCGCTGTACGAGAAGCTCCAATTCGTCCGGACCCGCTTCTACGACAAGGTGATCGCGGCCGGCAAGGGCGAGCCGCTCGACGTGGGCGCCCAGCGCATCGACCAGATGCTCCAGGAGGCCGAGGCCAACCCGTACGAGATCGTCGCCGGCGAGGCGCTGCTGGCCCGGATGGCCGGCGTGCCGGCGCGGCTCGGGTTCGGCTACTTCGGCGGCGACGTGCCGGCGGGCGGGGACGGCTCGATCCGTGAACTGCGGCCCAAGCACGGCGCGATGTGGTTGGAGGCGTACTTCGAGGGCCACGGCTGGGTGCCGGTCATGGGCCGCCCGCCGCGGGCCAAGTCCAGCCTGAGCGACGACCAGCAGGAGCCGGACCCGTTCGTCCAGGCCACCGACGAGATCGCCGCACGGGTCTACGTGCCCACGGCCGGCCGCTCGCTGGCCCCGCTCTACATCCTGGTGCGCTTCTGGCTGGCCCGCGTGCTGCCGGTCGTGTTGGTGGCGGTCCTGCTGATCGGGGGCTACCCCGCGATCCTCAAGCGCATCCGGCGCTGGCGCCGTCGACGGTGGGCCAACCGGCAGGGGCCGCGTGCCCGCATCGCGGTCGCGTACGCCGACATCCGCGACATCGCCAACGACCTCAACATCGGGCACCCGTCGCTGACGCCACTGGAGTTCCAGGACGTCACCCAGCCCGACCCGGAGCACCGCGAGCTCGCGTGGCTGGTCACCCGCGTGATGTGGGGCGACCTCGTCCGTGACGCGCGCGACGCCGACGCCGACGCGGCCGAGGAGGTCGCGGCCGCGTTCCGCAAGCGCTTCCTCGCCGGCCAGCCGT
>DASWKO010000266.1:0-18538 GCA_036396595.1 Nitriliruptorales bacterium
CGGACGAACTGATCGAGCGCCTGCGCAAGGGCATCGGGCGCGACACCAACGCCTGACAGTGCGCGCCGACCAGCCGGCGTCAGCTCCCGCGCACCCGGGCCAGCAGCTCGCGTGACCGGTCGCGGACGGTCTCGACCGGCACGCGTACGGGCGCCAGCACACGGTCCTGCTGGGGCACGCTGCGACGCAGCGACCCGACCAGCCGGTCGGCCAGATCCTCTGCCTCGGGGCCCGCCGATGGGTCGGCGCTGCCGCCGAAGGCGGCTTCCTCGACGACATGGGCGAAGCGCGTGGCCGTCTCGCGGTCGACGCGCAGCTCGTCGCCCCACCGCCGCGCCACCTCCGACCCCGTCTCGGACAGGCGGCGCGCGACCCCGTAGCGGCGTGCGGCCCCGTGTACGCGTCGCTGGGCGGCCAGCACCCGCTCGGCCGGGTCCAAGCTCGGGTGGTGGCTGCGCGTGCGCCACTGGAACACGGCGGTGCCGCCCACGCCGGCCACCAGCGCCAGCGCGAGCAGCCGGAGCGGCATGCCCCGGTCCTGACCGCCACCTCCGGAGGCCCCGTCCGGGGTGCCATCGGGGTTGGCCGGTGTGGGCAGGTCGTCGAACTCGTTCGACGGATCGGCCGGATTCGGGGTGGGCTGCTGGGTGGGGTCGAGCTCGCTCTGCTGCGCCAGTGTCTGCAGCGGGTCGAGGTCCGTGGGCTGCGGAGGGAGCGTGGCCCCGTCGCTGCGGGGCGTGGGGTCGAACTTCAGCCACCCGATACCCGGCTGCAGCACCTCGACCCACGCGTGCGCGTCATCCGTCGTGACCTCGTAGATGCTGGCCGTGACGGAGCCGTCCTCGCCGGTCTGCGCTCCGACCACCTCGCCCGGCAGGAAGCCGACGGCCACGCGCGCGGGGACGCCCGTGGACCGCAGCATCACGGCCATGGCGGTGGCGTAGTACTCGCAGTACCCGACCTGCTCCTCGAACACGAACCGGTGCAGCGCCCGGTCCGCGCCCTGGTCGGTCAGCAGGGAGTCGACCTCGGTCGAGTAGCGGTAGCTGCTCGACGGACCGATGAAGTGATCCTGCAGCGCGAACGCCTTCTGGATCGGGCTGACCGCCCCACGGACCTCGTAGGCCTGCTGGGCGAGCTGCCGGAACGGCAGGAAGTCGAAGCCGGGTGGCAGGCGCAGGTGCTCGGTCACGGTCGCGGGGTCGTACGACGCGCCCAGAACCTGCTCGGGCTCGGGGACCGGCAGGTCGGCGACCACGCCGTACTCCAGGCCTTCGACCACCCCGGCGACCGGTCGACCGTTGACCTCGCCGGCCTCCTGCAGGTCGACGGTCGCGACGAACCCGCCCACCGCGCTGTAGACCATCTGGTCACGCGCGTTGCCCGTCACCCGGACCGGCTGGTAGGGGACCGGCACGTAGATGTTGCGCAGATCCAGCACGCGTACCTGGGCAGCGATGCGCTGGGTCGGCCCCAGAGGGACCTCGGACGGGAAGTCCCGGTCGCCGCGGGTGAGGTCCTCGTCCGCGGGGCTGTAGCTGAGCACGCCGGCGGGCCCGACCCGCCAGCTTCGGCCGTCGAAGGTGTCCAGGGCGGCGATCCGCAGGTACAGCGGCCTCGGCGCGGTGACCTCGAGGACCGCGCGTGGGGCGGGCAGCTTGAGGCGGTCACCGACATCCACGAGTGGTTGGTAGCCGGGGGGGCCGCCCGTCGACACCTGCTCGTACCAGGCCGTGGCCTGGTAGCCCGGCAGCAGCCCCGGGGCGACGGCGGCCAGGCCGAGCGCCGCGATGCCAACGAGCACTCCGGCGGACGAGAGCCTGGGTACGGCGGTCTCGCGGTACCACCCCGCGACGTCGACGTCCGACTCGAGCAGCAGGACGAGCCCGGCGGCGGCGAGGAACGGCAATGCATGTGGCCAGGTCCGTCCCGGAGGCTGGGGCACGGCCAGCGGCACGGTCCAGAGCACCGCGGCGGGCAGGATCGCCAGACCCGGCTTGCGGAACCGGACCAGCAGCTCGTGTACGAGCGCGGTGACCACGTACGCGCCCAGCGAGGCGATCAGCACCAGGCCGGGGAAGGGCAGCGTCGGGGCCAGCTCGTCGCGGAACTGCCGGAGCCCGTCGGTCAACAGGGTCGTGAACTGCCGCCACTCCTCCGACGCGGGGATGAGCCCCCCGCCTGGTGGCAGGTGCATCACGTCCACGTAGGTGACCAGCGCGACGCCGGCCAGCACGACGGTCAACAGCACGTGCAGCCGCAGCGCCCGCACGATCGCGGCGATGGCCAGCGCGAGCGCGATCGCCACGTAGACCGGCGCGCGCCACTCGCCGGTGCTGAAGACGCGCGACAGCGCGTGGACGCAAGCCAGCATCAGTGCGAACGTCGTGGCGGCGAGGGTCAGGTCGCGCTTCACCGACCGCCCCCGGTGCCCGCGATCGACGGGGTGTGGCGCCGGACCCTGCGCAGGTCGTTCCACCGTTCGTCCAGTCGATCGCCGCTGCGGACCACGGTCACGCGCCAGCCGGCGGCGCGCAGCGCGTCCGCGATCGCCTCGGTGCCGGTGGTCCGGCGGCGGCCGAAGCTGGCCGTGTCCACCAGGACCGAGAGGCGGGTCGCGAACCCGCGCCCGGCCCGCACCATCGCGCGCAGGTCTGCGGGTTCGGGTACCGCAACGATCGCCACCAGCACCCCGTTCCCGGCCACGCCGTGCCCGAGCTGACGCCACACCCCGCTGAGCGTGCTGCCGGTGACCGGGTCGATCACGGCGAGACGCTCCAGCGCCAGCTCCCACGATGTGGGACGCGGTGGCGCCGTGACCGGTTGCGTGATGAGCGTGGTCGTGTAGCGCCTGGACGCGAGGTGGTAGGTCACGCTGGCCGCCGCGGCGACGGCGACCTCGAACGACGAGCCTGGCCCGTGCCCCTGGTGGACCCCCTGGCGGGTGTCCAGCACCACGGTGGCCGTGGGCGTCAGCGGGGCCTCGTCCTGGCGGATCATCAGCTTCCCGCGATGCGCGGTCGAGCGCCAGTGGACCTTGCGCAGGTCGTCGCCCCGAACGTACTCGCGCACGTTGGACAGCTCCTGCCCCGATGGCAGCGGCCGCGGCTGGCCGTCGCCACCTCGACCGGGGTGCCCTCCCAGAGGCACGCCGCCGGGCAGCGTCCACACCGGTGGGTAGACCGTGATCGTGTCGGTGCCCCGATAGCGCTGGACGCGGGCGGCGACCCCGAACGGGTCACGCAGCCGTACGGTCAGCGGACCGATCTCGTAGCGGCCGCGGTGACGGCCGTGCAGGCCGTACTCGATGGCCGCGCCCGCGCCGGCCGGGAGCGGCGCCAGGACGAACCGGGCGCCGTCCGACAGCGAAGCGGGCGCCGTGTCCTCGACCTGCAGCAGTGCCGTCGGGAGCCGGCCGATGTTGCGCAACTCGATCCGGATGGTGCCCTCGGCGTCGTAGAACAGCCGGGAGGACTGGACCCGGCGCCGGGTTTCGAGCTTCGCGGAGGTCAGGCGCGTGAACAGCACCGCCAGACCCAGGAGCCCGAGCACGGCGACGGCGGCCATCTGGAGCTCCGGCACGTTGAAGGTGCGCGAGAGCAACCACAAGGCGGCCGCCACCCCGACGAGGGCCTTGCCGCGATCGGTGAGCACGTGCGTGTCCCGTCTCCTGGGTTGGAGCTACTCGGTCGGCGCGGGCACGCCTTCGAGCACGTCCAGCGTGACGTCGAGCGGCTCGCGTCCCGAGAGCTGGGCTTCAGGGCGCAGGATGAGGCGGTGGGGGATCAGGTGGGGGACCAGCGCCTTGACGTCGTCGGGGGTGGCGTAGTCTCGTGCCCGGATGGTGGCCAACGCGCGTGTGGCGCGTAGCAACGACAGCGAGGCGCGTGGTGAGGCGCCGAGCTCGACGTCCTCGTGCTGCCGGGTGGCGCGGACGAGCGCGACGATGTAGCGCTCGACCGACTCGGAGATGTGCACGCTGCGGACCGCCTCGATCACCCCGGCGACGTGCTTGGCGTCGGTGACCGGGGCGAGTTGGGCCAGCAGGTCCGGGCCGCCGTGCATCTCGAGGATCTGGTGCTCGGCCTCGACCGTCGGGTAGCCGATCGCGATGCGCAGCATGAAGCGGTCGCGCTGCGCCTCGGGCAGGGGGTAGGTGCCCTCGAGCTCGATCGGGTTCTGGGTCGCCATCACGAGGAACGGCGCGGCGAGCTCGTGCGTCGTGCCGTCGATCGTGACCGTTCGCTCCTGCATGGACTCCAGGAGCGCGGACTGCGTCTTGGGTCCCGCACGGTTGATCTCGTCGGCGAGCACGATGTTGGCGAACACCGGGCCGGGCTTGAACTCGAACTCACCCGTGTCGGGCGAGTAGACGGTCACGCCCGTGATGTCCGAGGGCAGCAGGTCCGGGGTGAACTGCACCCGCGAGACGGAGCAGTCGATGGACCGGGCCAACGCCTTGGCCAGCAGGGTCTTGCCGACGCCCGGCACGTCCTCGATCAGCAGGTGCCCCTCGGCCATCAGCGCCACGAGCGCGAGGTCGATGACCTCGGGCTTCCCGGCTACCACGGAGGCGACGTTGCGTCGGATGTCGTCGAGCGTCGGGCCGACCCTGGAAAGATCAGGTCGGCGACGGGTGGCCTGGGCCACGCTGACCCCCTGGGTCGTCGGGATGCACGCGCGGGCTGGCGCCCACACGCCGGGAGCGCGCAGCGTACCGACGATCAGTCACGCCCCGGCGGTGTCCGCTCGGGGCGACCTCGGAGGTAGACGTAGGCGCCGGACGACGCCAACAGGCCGAGCAACACGGCCAACCAGATGCTCCGGCGCGAGCCAGGTGAGGAGTCGGTGGTCGACGCGCCCTGCCACCCGTGGGTTCCCGCCACGCGCACGAGTGCGAAGGCTTCTGCCTCAGCGACCTCCGACACGGGATCGCAGGCATGGGAGCGCAGGCCATCTGCCGACTGCACGTACGGGATGAAGTAGTGCCTACCGAGCTCGAACGGGTACCCATGCAGCCAACCAGGGTCGTCCTGGACGACGGTGGCAGGGTCGGGGACCTCGGGGCCGAACTCGCCGGTCACACGGACCGTCACCTCGGTGCGACCGTAGTCGGGGCGGTCACCGTCGTCCTGTGTCCTCACGTGCGTGACGACACCCAGGATCGCACCGTCGAAACGTTCCGGGAACGTTGCGTCGACGGCGAGAACCTCACGCCCTAGAGCGATGTCGAGCGGCGAGCCTCGGGGATGGGGAGCACACGACGATGCCGAGCTGGACGTCACCAGGACGCACAGGAGAGCCGCCGTCCCGAACAGGACGAAGAGGCATCGACTCAGTCTCCGCACGGCCAAGCACGCCCTCCAATGCCGCGATCGTGCCTCATCGCCTCCCGTGCGTCGCCGGCCGTCGCGCTCCTGCCGTGAAGCAAGCAGGCTGGCGGTTCGCGTCCGGAACCGTGTGCGATCAATCCCCGCCGCTCGGGCGTTCGGGGCCTCCAGAGTTTGGGTGCGGCATGGAGGGTTGTCAACCGACGCGAGCAACCGGCAGGTCGGAGGCGGCGGGTCGGCAAGTTCCTACCCCGCGCGAGGTGCTCGACGCGACCCTCGAGACCCTCGGCGTCGACCGGCCTGCGGCCGCGAAAGGTCAACATGGCTGTTCGGATCCGTGCGTGCCAAGGCGTCACCGGCCACTATCGCGATGCGCCTACCTCGTTCCGGACGCGGGATTCGTAACCGGAGAACTTCATACCACGGTCTGATCCTGAGAAGTCCGCTTCTTCGGGTGGTGAGACGACGAACGCCACTCGTTGATCGATGTTGGCAACGAAGCCGCGAAGGTTGTGCCGCCAGCAGGCGCTCCGGTGCGGCGCCAACGTTACGGGTAGTCGCACGCCGCGGGTGGGTGGTCAGTTGGGTGAGTAGCCGCCCTGCTGGGCGCCCACGGGCTCGTCCTCGGGCATCACCATGGTCTTGAAGTCGACGTCCTCCCACGGGGACGGCTCGCCGATACGGTCGAAGATGCCGTCCGCGCAGGGGCGGCACAGCGTCCAGCGCTTGGTCAGCTCGACGTCCACGCCACGCTCGTCGGTTGCCTCGGTCGTGAACACGACCCTGGTCCCGCTGCGGTCCTGCTCGCACGCTTCACACATGAAGGACACGATCCGGCTCCTCGCTACGACCTTGACGTCAGCGTCAACTTACCACCGTCTACGCTAGCGGCGGTCGGGGCGGTCCTCAACGGGGCGGGGCCCGGCCGCTGATACGAGGTGGGCTCGACGGAGGGAGGTGGGGGCGTGGCATCGACCGCCCAGCGCAGTGCGCGCGGCCGGGCCACCGAGCACCGCCTCGTCGCCGCAGCCCGCGCGGTCTTCGCCGAGTACGGCTATGCGGCGGCCCGGGTCGAGGACGTGGTGCGGGAGGCGGGTGTCAGCCATGGCACGTTCTACACCTACTTCGAGAACAAGCCAGCCGTGCTGCGGGCTCTGGTCGAGGACAGCGCGGAGCGGCTGCTGGCCGTCGCGGCCGCGCCGTGGGAGGGCAGCGACCTCGAGGACGCCCTGCGCGACGTGCTCGGCTCGATCCTCGAGGTGTTCGCCGACGAGGACGACGTGATCCGGGTCTGGCTCGAAGCAGCCGCGTCCGAGCCCGGCTTCGCCACGTCGCTGCGCGAGGTGCGTGCCAACTTCGCGGCGCGGGTCGCCGACGACCTGGCGCCAGCGGTCGAGGGGAGTGGTCACGACCCCCGCGTGGCTGCGGCAGCCCTGGTCGGGATGGTCGAGGGATACGCCACCGAGCGCTACCCCGGGGCGACCGTGACGGAGCGCGAGGAGGCCGTGGCAACCCTGGCAGCGCTCTGGGCGGGCGCTTTGCAACGACTCTCGCACGCGCGCGCGTAGACTCCGCGCACCACCCGCTCAGTGGATCGTGCATGCGAAGGTCCGGGCGAACGGAGGCCGGGACGGCCTCGCGACCCGCGGGGGCCGATGGCCCCGGCGCGGCCACACCCGCGCCCGCAACGGCTCAGGAACGTCCGCGCCCCGCACCCGTGCTGGTGCTGAACGCGTCGATGGAGCCGCTCGCGGTGGTCGATGCCCGGCGGGCGATCGTGCTCGCGATCGGGGGCAAGGCCGACATCGTGCACGAGAACGGTGTGGCCTTCCGCTCACCGTCGGTCACGATCCAGGCACCGACCGTGCTGCGCCTGCACCGCCAGGTGCGCGTTCCCCGCCGCGGGCGCGCCGGGCTGTCGCGCCGTGCGGTGTTCCTCCGCGACGGGCACCGCTGCCAGTACTGCGGGCGCCCCGCCGAGGACGTCGATCACGTGGTCCCGCGTTCGCGGGGCGGGGAGCACGCGTGGGAGAACGTGGTCGCATCGTGCCGGCGCTGCAACGGGCACAAGCAGGATCGCACGCCCACCGAGGCGGGGTTCGAGCTGTCGGGGGTGCCACGTGTCCCGCCGCCGGCGTTCTGGCTGCTCGTCCGGGCCGGACGGGTCAGCCACGACTGGCGGCCCTACCTGGCGCCGTACCTCGGCGACCGCTGGATCGCGACCCTGGACCTCATGCCGGTCACCTGACCGCGTCTCGGCCGTCGACCGGGTTCACCCGTGCGGGGTACACACCTGCAGCGGCCGCCGACGCTGCTCGGAGGCGGTTCCTCCACTCTGCTCCACGCTCGGCGCCATCTGGGCCTTCTCGCGCGCGCTGAACCCCCCTTTGTTCCTCGAATCGGGTGGAGAAGCCGGCGGTCGAGCCGGGACGAGCGAGGTGACACCCGACCACGTCACGCTCCGAAAACGCTGAAGAACGCCTGAATTCGCCTACCGGCGTTGACAGGGGAGGGTTGTGGACGTAGAGTGGTGGGAAGTGGAGGGCTCTGGATGGCTGCGGAGGCGGAGTGGCGTTGTTCACGGGCGAGCACCAGCACACGCTGGACGACAAGGGCAGGGTGATCCTGCCTGCCAAGTTCCGGCCCGCCCTCGAGACCGGTCTGTACTTCGCGCCGAGCGAGGACCGCTGCATCGACGTCTACCCGACGGCCGTCTTCGAGCGGCGCGTCGAGGAGTTGCGCAGCCGCCCCCGCGAGGACCGCCGGGCGCGCCAGTACGCGCGCGTGTTCATGGCTGGCGCCCACCACGACGTCCCGGACACCCAGGGTCGGGTGACGATCCCGCCGCGGCTGCGTGAGTACGCGCAGCTCGACAAGGACCTGACCGTCGTGGGCAACGACGAACGGATCGAAATCTGGGACCGGGCCGCCTGGGACGAGTACCTGACCGGGGCCGAGTCGGCCTTCGCGGGCACCGATGCCCCCTTCCCCCCCCCCTCGCCGACGTGATCGTGACCGCTCCCGCCCCCGCCCACCACCCGGTCATGCTCGACCGGGTGGTTCAGCTCCTCACGGACGCTCCCGAGGGGACGACCGTGGACTGCACGCTGGGCGCAGGCGGCCATGCCGCGGCGGTGCTGACGGCTCGGGTCGCCCGCTACGGCGCGGCTCACCTGGTCGGCATCGACCGCGACGCCCTCGCCGTCGACCTGGCGGCTGACCGGCTGGCGGCCCTGCCAGCCGGCGCCACGTACGACCTGGCCAAGGCCCGCTTCGATGCCCTCGACGAGGTCCTGGACGACCTCGGCATCCATCAGGTCGCGGGTGTCGTGTTCGACCTCGGCATCTCGTCGATGCACGTGGACCGCGCCGAGCGCGGGTTCAGCTACCGCCAAGAGGGCCCGTTGGACATGCGCATGGACCCCACCCAGGGCCCGTCGGCCGCCGACGTCGTCAACACCTACGACCAGCGCGAGCTGGTCCGCGTGCTCCGCGACTACGGCGAGGAGCGGTCCGCCGACCGCATCGCCCGCGCCATCGTGGCCCACCGTCCCTTCTCGACCACGACCGACCTCGCCGAGGTCGTGCGCGACGCCATCCCCGCGGCCCTGCGCCGCACGGGGCCGCATCCGGCGACGCGCACGTTCCAGGCCTTGCGGATCGAGGTCAACGCCGAGCTCGACGCCTTCGCGGCCGCCCTTCCCCGGGCCGTGGATCGGCTGGCCCCGGGTGGGGTCTGCGTCGTGCTCGCGTACCACAGTCTGGAGGATCGCATCGCCAAGCGGTTCTTCGTCGACGCGGCCACAGGGTGCAGTTGCCCACCGGATCTTCCGGTTTGCGCCTGCGGCCGCGTCCCCACCGTCGAACGGATCACGCGCAAGCCGGAGCGGCCCTCGGACGACGAGCTCGCCCGCAACCCGCGGGCGAGCGCCGCCCGGTTCCGCGCCGTTCGCAAGCTGGCCACCGAGCAGTCCACCACCGAGCCGTTCCGGGCAAGCCGATGAGCGCCCTGTCCGTCGCGCGCCCGCGTCGCGCCGCGCCCGCCCCCGAGCGCGGGATCAAGCGGCACCTGCGTGTCGTCCAGGAGCCGCGTGTCCGCCACACGCTGCTGTTCGCCATCGGCTACCTCCTGGTGGCAGCCGGGCTGGTGTTCGCGGCCGTGACCCTCAACGCGCTGGCCGCAGCCGACTCGGTGGCGGCGCGCACGCTGGATGGCCAGGTGGTCGAGGCCGAGCGGACCTACGCGCGCCTCGTGGCCGAGGTGGCGTCGCTGGACGATCCGGGCCGCATCCGCGAGGTCGCCGCCGACCAGCTCGGCATGGTCCCGGCCGAAGGCGTCCGCTACCTCGAGCTGGCCCGCAACCTGCCCGCCGACGGCCACGTTGCCGAGGCGGTCCGGATCGGTGAGACCACCGACCGCGTCAAGCCCGTGCTCTCCGCCGACCGCTGAGGAGCGACCGTTGAGACGTGCTCGGGGGACGCGCACCACCCGGGACCCCTACGCGCGGCGCTCGTTGGTGGCGCTCGTGCTGTACCTGCTGGCGTTCGTGGCCGTCGTCGTGCGGCTGGTCGACGTGCAGGTCGTCAACGCCGAGCACTACGCGGACCAGGGCCTGCGCCAGCGCACCAGGACGGTGGAACTGCCCGCGACCCGCGGTCGGGTGTACGACCGCGAAGGTGAGGTGCTGGCGACCTCCATCCACAGCGCAACCATCTATGCCGATCCTCGCGCCTACCTGTCCGAGGAGCGCCAGATCAACGGCCGCAACGTCACCATCCCGCCGGTCGTCAGCGCCGAGGAGGCGGCCGGGCAGCTCGCGCCGCTGCTGCAGCGCGAACCGGCGTGGGTCGCCGAGCAGCTCCGCAAGGACCTGCACTTCGTGTACCTCGGGCGCCAGCTCGACTGGGAGGTCGGTGACCGGGTGCTCGCGCTGGGCCTGCCTGGCGTCGGCCGGCTGGTGGAGCCTCAGCGGGTCTACCCGGGCTCGCGGCTCGCGGGACAGGTCGTGGGCTTCACCGGCATCGACGGCGACGGGCTGCACGGGCTGGAGCTGCAGCACGACGTCCTGCTGCGTGGCTCGCCGGGCCAGCTCGCCTACGAGCGCGCCGAGAACGGGTTGGTCATCCCAGCCGGACTGCGCGAGCTCGTGCCGGCATCCCCCGGCACGGACCTGGTCCTGACGGTGGATCGCCAGATCCAGCACGTCGCCGAGCAGGCCGCGCTCGAGGCGGTCCGGGAGTTCAACGCCGTCGGGGCAGGGGTGGTCGTGCTCGAGGTCTCGACCGGCGACGTGCTGGCCATGGCCAGCGTGCCGGGCTTCGACCCCAACGACCTGTCCACCTCCACGCCGGACCAGCGCCGCAACCGAACCGTGACCGACGTCTTCGAACCCGGTTCGGTGCAGAAGGCGGTCACGGCGGCCGCCGCGCTCGAGGAGCGAGTGGTCACGCCCGAGACCGTGCTCCAGGTGCCCGACACCATCCGGGTGGGCAACAAGACCTTTTCGGACGCCCACGAGCACGCGACCCAGCCCATGACCTTCGCCGAGATCATCGAGGCCTCGTCGAACGTCGGCACGATCATGGTCGCCCAGCAGCTCGGCGAGCAGCGGCTGGCGCGCTACCTCGACGAGTTCGGGTACGGCCGCCGGCTGGGCGTCGGCTTCCCCGGCGAGGCCGGCGGGCTGGTCCTGCCGGTGGACTCGTGGTGGTCGACCAGCCTGCCGACGATCGCGATCGGCCAGGGTGTGGCCGTGACCCTGCTGCAGGCGGCCAGCTTCTACGCCACCATCGCCAACGACGGGATCGCGACCCAGCCCCGCATCGTGCGTGGGACCGTGGGCGCCGACGGCCGCCTCGCGCCCGCGCAGCCGGCGGAGCAGCGCACCGTCCTGCGCAAGGACACGTCGGCCGCGATGCGCGAGATCCTCGCGCGGGTCGTCGGCGGCGAGCGTGGCACCGGCAAGCGTGCGGGGCTGTCGGCGTACCGCGTGGCGGGCAAGACCGGGACCGCCCGCAAGCCGAGCCCCGACGCCCGGGGCTACTCGGGTGAGTACGTGGCGACGTTCGTGGGCTTTGCTCCCGCCGAGGACCCCGAGATCGTCGTCGCCGTCATGGTCGACGAGCCCCGCCCGATCTGGGGTGGTGTCGTGGCCGCACCGGTGTTCGCGGAGGTGATGGACTTCGCACTCACGCACCGCAACGTCGCGCCCAGCGCCTCGCGCGAGGATCTGGAAGCGGCCTTCGACCGCGCCCACCTGCGTGCGGAGCTGATCGCTGCAGAGCGAGCAGCCCAGTCCGAGGGCCCGGCCACCGACGCCGAGGCGCCGGGGTCCCCACCCGTGGGCACGCCGTCCGGCGGCGATGGTCAGCCGGTCGTGGGCACTGGCGCTGCGCCCGCCGCACCGTCCGGGTGACCGTCCGGCCCTGACCGGTGCGGATGCTGGCCGCCAGTAGGCTCGGGCCGCTCGGAGTGGCGCCTGATCCGGTCCCTTCCCGCCACCTGCGCGACCGCGCCGAGCCACGTGCCGAGGCGACCCACCCCGTGTCCTTTCCCGCCGTCACCCGTCCACCTGCCGCCGTCCCGGTGAAGCGGGTTGCCGAGGCGTTGGCGGGCGGGGAGATCCGGGGTGGGGCCACCGTGGTCGACGTGACGCACGACAGCCGCCAGGTGGGTCAGGGGTGGCTGTTCTGCTGCGTCCCGGGGGCCGACGCCGACGGGCACGACTTCGCCCCGGCCGCGGTCGGCCAGGGCGCCTCCGCGCTGCTCGTCGAGCGCTGGCTCGACGACCTGGCCGTCGCCCAGGTGCGGGTCGCCAGCGTGCGGGCAGCCATGGGTCCGGCCGCCGCGGTCGTGCACGGCCACCCGTCACGGGACCTGCGGATCGTCGGCGTCACCGGCACGAACGGCAAGACCACCACCACCTACCTGCTCGAGACCGCGTTCGGAGCGGCCGGCTGGGGCACCGGGCTCGTCGGCACCGTCCAGATGCGCATCCACGGGGCCGCACAACCGGGGGTTCGGACCACGCCGGAGGGGCCCGACCTGCAGCGGCTGTTGCGGACCATGCACAGCCGCGGCGTGGACGCGGTCGCGATCGAGGTCAGCTCGCACGGCCTGGACCTGCACCGCGCCGACGGCACCTGGTTCGCCTGCACCGTGTTCACCAACCTCACCCAGGACCACCTGGATCACCACGGGACGATGGATGCGTACTTCACCGCCAAGGCGCGCTTGTTCACGCCCGCGTTCAGCGATCGGGCCGTCGTGTGCGTGGACGGCGAGTGGGGGCAGCGGCTGGCGTCGCAGGCGAGCATCGACGTCACCACCTACGGCCGGGACGCGACCGCGCAGCACCGCATCGTCGATGTCGCGGCGGACACGGCCGGAACCCGCTTCACCCTGTCGGGCCCCGACGGGGACGTCACGCTCCGGACCCGGCTGCTGGGCGACTTCAATGCCGGGAACGCCGCTGCTGCGTACCTGGCGGCCACCGCGGTGGGCGTGCCCGCGGACGCGGCGATCGCAGGCATCGCGGCGTGCGACGGGGTCCCCGGCCGCCTCGAGCCGGTCGATGCGGGCCAGCCGTTCGCCGTGCTGGTGGACTACGCCCACACCCCCGACGCGCTGGACCACGTGGTCAGGGCCGCACGCGGCATCGCCGACGGCCGCACGATCGTGGTCGTCGGGTGCGGCGGCGACCGTGACACGGGCAAGCGCCCGCTGATGGGCGCCGTCGCGGCGCAGGCCGACGTGGCCGTCCTCACCAGCGACAACCCCCGATCCGAGGATCCCCAGGCCATCCTCGCGGCGGTGGCCGAGGGCGCCCGTCGTGCGGTCGACGGCGGGGCTCCCGCTGCGATCCGCATCGAGGTCGATCGCCGCGCCGCGATCGCGCTGGCGCTGCAGGAGGCGCGTCCCGGCGACGTCGTCGTCGTGGCCGGCAAGGGTCACGAGACCGGGCAGGAGCTCGCCGAAGCCACCGTGCCGTTCGACGACCGGCTGGTGGCCCTCGAGTTGCTGGGCGGCCACCCTCCCGGAGACCAGCCGTGATCGAGCTCTCCCTGCACGAGATCGCCGAAGCGACCGGCGGACGGGTCGCAGCCGCCGACGTCGCGCTGAGCGTGCAGAGCGTGGTGACCGACAGCCGCGACGCTGGACCGGGAGCGCTGTTCGTCGCGCTCAGGGGCGAGCACGCCGACGGTCACGACTTCCTCGACGATGCGTTCGAGCGCCGCGCCACGGCGGCCCTGACCGAGCGGGAGCACGGCCACGCCGGCGTGGTGGTGGTCGATGACACCTGGAAGGCGCTCGGGCACGTCGGCCGGCTGGTGCGCGATCGGGTCGACCCCCTGGTGGTCGCGATCACAGGCTCGATCGGCAAGACCACGACCAAGGACCTGACGTCAGCCGCCCTGGGGGCAGGACTTCTGACCGAGGCCGCGCAGGGCTCGTTCAACAACGAGCTCGGCGTGCCGTTGACGCTGCTGAGGCTGAGCGGTGACACCCAGGCGCTGGTCGTCGAGATCGGCGCCCGGGGGCTGGGGGACATCGCGACGCTGACGCCGCTGGTCCAGCCCGATGTCGCGGTCGTGACGGCAGTCGTCGGGGCTCACCTCGAGCAGTTCCACGACCTCGAGACGGTCGCGCAGGCCAAAGGCGAGCTCGTCGATGCCCTGAGCGCGCGGGGCACCGCGATCCTCAACGCCGACGACCCGAGGGTGGCGGGCATGGCGTCCCGCACGGATGCGCGCGTGCTCGGGTACGGCTACGTCGGTGACTCCGACCTCGCCGCCGAGGTCACGGCCCACGATGTCACGCTCGACCGGTTGGCGCGGGCCTCGTTCCGGGTCGCCAGCCCCTGGGGCAGCACCGAGGTCCACCTGCCTCTGGCCGGCGTGCACCACGTGGGCAACGCGCTTGCGGCCCTGGCTGCTGCGGGAGCGCTGGGCGTCGACCTCGAAGCAGCCGCGGCCGCGCTGGCCGGGGCGCGCGTGTCCCGGTGGCGCTCGCAGGTGTCCGAGGTGGATGGCGTGGTCGTCATCAACGATGCGTACAACGCCAGCCCGACGTCGCTCGAGGCGGGACTGCGCACGCTCGTCGCGATCGAGCACACGGGGGCCACGTGGGCCGTCCTGGGCTACATGGCCGAGCTCGGCGCCACCGAGGACGAGGCCCATCGGCGCATGGGGCGGCGCGTGGCCGAGCTCGGCGTCGACCGGCTGATCGTCGTGGGCGGGGCCAGACCCTTGTACGAGGGGGCCGCGGCTGCTGGACTGGTCGCGGACCACCGTTGGCACGTCGATGACGTGCAGGCCGCGCTGCGCGTCCTGCGGCCTCGCCTCGAGGCGGGCGACGTGGTCCTGGTCAAGGCGAGCCGCGTCGCTGGTCTCGAGCAGGTCGCGGACGGGCTCGGCGCCAGCGGAGAGGCAACGACATGATCGCGATCCTGATGTCCGCGGTCATCGCGGGCGGCATCTCGCTGATCGGCACGCCCTGGGTGATCCGCTTCTTCCGCCGGCGCGGCTTCGGTCAGGCGATCCGCGAGGAGGGCCCCGAGCACCACCACTCCAAGGCGGGGACGCCGACGATGGGGGGTACGGCGTTCGTGCTGGCGTCGGTCGTGGCGTACTTCGGCGTCCGGTTCCTGAACGTGCGAGTGACGCCGATGGGGCTGCTGGTCCTCATCACCTTCGTGGGCATGGGCATGGTCGGGTTCGCCGACGACTTCATCAAGGTGCGGATGCGCCGCAACCTCGGCCTGAACAAGACCACCAAGTTCCTGGGACAGGCCGCCGTGGCCGGCATCTTCGGCTACCTCGGACCCGAGTTCGCCGGGATCTCGCGCGAGATCTCGGTGATCGGCGACATCGGCTTCGAGCTGCCGGCGGCGGCGTACCTGGTGTGGATCTTCCTGCTGCTGGCGGGAGCGTCCAACGCCGTCAACCTCACCGACGGCCTCGACGGCCTCGCCGCGGGCTCCGCCACGCTGGTGTTCGGCGCCTACACGATCATCGCGTTCTGGATGGCCCGCCACCCCTTCGACTACGGGCTGTCCGTCAACGCCGGTCAGCTCACCGACGCGTCCATGATCGACGTCGCGGTGATCGCGGCGGCGGCGACGGCGGGCTGCGCGGGGTTCCTGTGGTGGAACGCCCCTCCCGCGAAGATCTTCATGGGCGACACCGGGTCGCTGGCGCTGGGCGGGCTGCTGGCCGCGCTGGCCACCGTGACCGGGACCCAGCTCCTGCTGGTCGTCCTCGGGGGGCTGTACGTGCTCGAGACCGTCAGCGTCATCATCCAGGTGTTCGCCTTCCGGGTGTTCGGTCGGCGCGTGTTCCGCATGGCACCGGTACACCACCACTTCGAGCTCGGCGGCTGGGCCGAGACCACCATCATCGTCCGGTTCTGGATCGTGGGCGGGATCGGCACGGCCCTGGGCGTGGGCGTTTTCTACGCCGAATACCTCACGCGCGTGGGCACCGGTGGCTGACCGACCCGATCCGCTGGCCGCTGTCGGCCGGGCCCTGGTCATGGGCGTGGCCGCCTCCGGCCTGGTCTCGATCCGGGCGCTGCGAAGTGCCGGGATCGAGGTCGTCGTGACCGACGATCGGGCCGACGCACCCGGGCTCCAGGAGGCACGGGCGGCCGGCGCGGACGTGCTCGACGGCGCCCCGAGCCAGATCGGCTCCGAGGTGCTGGCCGAGGTCGACCTGGTGGTGGTCTCGCCGGGGGTGCCCGAGCACGCCCCGATGCTGCGGGAGGCGCTCGCGGCCGGCCTGCCCGTGTGGTCCGAGCCCGAGCTGGGCTGGCGGTTGCATCCACGCCGGGTGATCGCCATCACCGGTACCAACGGCAAGACGTCGACGACCGAGCTGGTGACGGCGATGCTCCGGGCCGGCGGTGTCGACGCGCACGCCTGCGGCAACATCGGCCGGGCGTTCACCGAGGCGGCGAGTGCGAGCGACGCCGGGGCCACGCTCGTGGCGGAGCTCTCGTCGGCCCAGCTCCGCTTCTGCCACGCCCTGCGTCCCGAGGTGGGGGTACTGCTGAACCTGGCGCCCGACCACCTCGACTGGCACGGCGGGGTCGAGCCCTACGGTGCGGCCAAGGCCCGCATGTGGCGCCAGCAGCGGGCGGGGCAGTGGGCGGTCGTCAACGCCGATGATCCGGCGACCCTCGACCTGGCCGCTGCCCACGCACGCGGGGACGTCGCCTGCTTCTCGGGGACAGCCACGCGGGTCGGCCGCTGGCCCGCCGGCGTGCACGTGCGCGGCGGCCGCTACGTCTCGACGCTCCCCGGCCGCGAGGGCGAGCTGTTCGGCATCGACGAGCTCGCGGTGGCTGCGCCGCACCACCTGGCCAACACGGCGGCGGCGGCGGCGGCCGCGCTGCTGGCTGACGTGCCCGGCGACGCGGTGGCGCTGGCGGCCAGGTCGTTCCGGCCGGGGCGGCACCGTGTCGAGACCGTCGCCGAGTCGGGGGGTGTGACGTGGGTGGACGACAGCAAGGCCACCAACCCGCACGCCGCCGCCGCGGCGCTGTCCTCGTTCGACCGCGTGGTGTGGATCGCCGGAGGGATCGCCAAGGGCGTGGACCTGTCGGTGCTCGGCCGCCACCTCGACAACGTGCGCCACGCGATCCTCATCGGCGAGTCCGCCGTGGAGTTGGCGGCGGTCTGCAGCGCCTCCGACGTTCCGGCGACCCGAGCGGGTTCCATGGACGAGGCGGTCGAGGTGGCCGCCCGGCTCGCGCAGCCCGGAGACACCGTGCTGCTCGCTCCAGCGTGCTCGTCGTTCGACATGTTCCGCGACTACGCGGATCGTGGCGACCGGTTCGCTGATGCCGCACGACGACAGGTGGAGGGTGCCCGTGGCCGTTCGTGAAGAGAGCCTGCCGCGGCGCCGATCGGCACCCGTCGGCCGGGTGCGTGCGGCGATCGAGGCGCGGACCGCCGGGCCCTGGACCACCGACGCCATCGTGCTCACGGTGCTGGTCGCGGCGCTCACGCTGATCGGCCTGGTGATGAGCTTCTCGGCGTCGATCGTCGACGCCGCCGTGGCCGGCGACGCGTTCGGGATCTTCCGACGCCAGCTCCTGTGGGCGGCGGCGGGGGTGCCGGTGTTCCTGCTGGCAGCCAGCGTGGACCACCGGGTGTGGCGTGCACTGTCGTGGGTGCTGGTGGCCGGTGGCCTGGTCGGGCTGGCACTCGTCCTGGTGCCCGGGTTCGGGGTCGCCGACGGCGGCTCGCACCGCTGGCTGGCGCTGGGACCGTTCGTCGTCCAACCCTCCGAGATCACCAAGCTCGCAGCCGTGCTGTGGCTCGCGGACGTGTTCCAGCGCAAGCGCGAGCACGGCGTCGACCTCTATGGTGACCGCAAGCATCTGTTCGTGCCTGCGTTGCCGTTCCTCACGGTGGTTTCGGTCCTGCTCATGGCCGAGCCGGATCTGGGCACGACGCTCCTGCACGCCATGATCGTCCTGCTGGTCCTCTACGCCGAGCTGACGCCGCTGCGTCACCTGGGAGGCCTGCTCGTGGTCGGGGCGACGTTCGGAGCGGCGGCGGCCGTCGCGGCGCCGTACCGCTTCGCGCGCCTGCTGGGGTGGTGGCGCCCCGAGGACGACCCCCTGGGCAACGGCTACCAGCTCCTGCAGTCGCTCTACGCACTGGGGGACGGCGGTTGGTTCGGGCTGGGCCTGGGATCGAGCCGCGGCAAGTGGAACTTCGTGCCCAACCCCGAGACCGACTTCATCTACGCCATCATCGGCGAGGAGCTCGGACTGGTGGGCGCGGTCACCGTCCTGCTGCTGTTCGTCGGGCTGCTGGTCGTGGGTCTGCGCGTGTCGCGCGACGCGCCCGACTGGTTCGGACGTACGGTGGCGTTCGTGGTCACGGCCTGGCTCGCCGCTCAGGCGCTGGTCAACATCGGAGCCGTGACCGGACTGCTGCCGATCACCGGCGTCACCCTGCCGCTGGTGTCCGTTGGTGGGTCCTCGCTGCTGTCGACGCTGCTGGCGCTCGGCATCCTTGTCTCCATCGCCCGGGCCGCCGGGGAGCGTCGCTCCAGGCGGGCTCGTCCGGCCCCGGCGGGAAGGTCACTCCGATGAGCACCGGCACCGTCCTGTTCGCAGGCGGGGGCACCGCGGGGCATGTGTTCCCCGCGCTGGCGGTCGCACGTGCGTTGCGCGGCCTCGAGCCCGGCCTCGA
>DASWKO010000267.1:0-10057 GCA_036396595.1 Nitriliruptorales bacterium
GGGTTCGAGACCGACGAGGACAGGATCGAGGCCGAGTTCCGCGCGGTGGTCGAGCACATCAACGCCACGGGCGCCTACGGCCGCCACCCGGTCGAGATGATCTTCGGGGCGGTCGACCAGTCCGATCAGTCCGAGAGCAACCAGGAGCGGCTGGCCGCCGAGATGTGCGAGCGCATGACGCGTGACGAGGGCGTGCACCTGGTCATCAGCACCGGCCTCGGGACCGTGCGCGCCCAGGAGTGCTACGCGGAGCGACAGACGGTCCTGTTCGAGCTGACCAACCCGAGCCGGGAGCAGGCCCGGCCGTGGGCGGTCCCGAGCACGTGGCTGGGCCTGGAGCGCATGGCCACGCTCATGCCTCACGCCTACGAGCAGGTGGGGTTCCTCTCGGACGCGATGGGCGTGATGGCGTTCGATGACCCGGAGGACCGGGCGGTGGTCGAGAACGTGCTCATCCCGGGTCTGGAGGCTCGTGGCGGCACGGTGCTCGACATGGCGTTCGTCGACCGGGCGTCGTACGGGGACATCGCCGCGAACATCTCGTCCGCCGTGCTGCGCTTCAAGAGCCAGGGCATCGACCGCGTGATCATGTTCGCCAAGGGCGGCGGTGTGTGGCTGCTGTTCACCCGCGCCGCGGAGGGCCAGGACTACCACCCCCGCTACGGCCTGAGCTCGTGGGACTTCCCGAGGGCGATCGGGCCGCTCATCTCGGAGTCCCAGCACGAAGGGGCCGTGGGGGTCGGGTACCTGCCGCTGGTCGACAACTACGTCCAGGGGCTGCCCGAGCCCAACGCGCGGCAGCAGGAGTGCTGGCGGATCATCAACGAGGGCACCGGCAGCAACTACCAGGACTTCTCGTCGAACCCCGCGGTGGGCGCCATGGCTGTCTGCGAGTCGATGTTCATCGGCAAGACCGCCCTGGACCTGGCGCCCGGCGCCCCGATCGTCCGGGACCGGATCCCGACGCTGTACCGCCAGATCGAGGACCGCTTCGAGCCGTTCGCGTTCCACCGGCTGCGCTTCAGCGACCGGTCGCCCGACGCGATCACCGTGTGGTCGCCGTTCGCGTACGTCCAGGACGGTTGCGCCTGCTTCCGCTACACCGGCGACCCCCGACCGATCCCCGAATGACGGCAGCCCGCGTGCTGAACGGCACGGATCTCGGCAAGCTGGTCGAGGAGCTCGCCGCCCGACACGAGGTGGTCGGTGCGTCGGTGGCCGTGCTCGCGGGCGGCGACGTGGCGGTCGCGACCAGCGGCACCGCCAACCTGCGGACCGGCGTCCCGGTCACGCCCGAGACGGTGTTCCAGATCGGATCGGTCACGAAGGTCTACACCGCGACGCTCGTGATGCAGTTGGTCGGCGAGGGACTGATCGACCTCGACGAACCGGTCGCCAGCTACGTTCCTGGCCTGCGTCTGGGGCCCGACGGTGCCGAGCACGAGGTCACCGTCGCGCACCTCCTGAGCCACTCGAGCGGCCTGTTCGGGGACGTCTTCGCGGACTTCGGCCGCGGCGAGCAGGCCTGCCTCGCGCTGCTCGACCGGCTGGTGGAGCTCGAAGCGGTGGCCCCGCCCGGTCGGTTCGTGAGCTACTGCAACGCGGGCTACGTCGTCCTCGGGCGGATCGTGGAGCTGTTGACGCAGCGCCCGTACCACATGGCCTGGCGCGAGCGCCTCACCGGCCCGATCGGGGCCGACGACACCGTCGTCCTGCCCGAGGAGGCGATCCTGCGCCCGGTGGCGATCGGCCACCTGGTCGACCCGGGCGACGCCCGGTCCGGTCCGCGTCCGGCCCCGGTCTGGAGCCTGTCGGCCGCCCAGGCCGCGGCCGGGGCGCTGCCGTGCGCAACCGCTGTCGACCTGGTCCGGTTCGCGCGGCTCCACCTCGACGACGGTGCCGCCGAGTCAGGCGAGCGCGTGCTCGCGGCGCACGCCGCGCGGGCGATGCGAGCACCCACCGCCCCGCTCCCGCTGCCCGTCGGTGACCTGCACGCGTGGGGCCTCGGGTGGATGCTGATGGACCACGACGGGACCCCCGCGTACGGGCACCAGGGGGCCACCATCGGCAACAACGCGTCGCTGCACGTCCTGCCGGATCAGCACGGGGCGATGGCGATCCTCACCAACGGGGGCCGCGGCTGGAGCCGGTTCCACCACGGCCTGCTGGACGCATTCCTCGAGGAACTGGCCGGGGCGCTGCTCACGGTTGCCCCACAGCCTCGGGCGGACACGTCGGACGTCGACGTGGATGCGCTGCTCGGGACCTTCCGCAACCCACTGTTCCAGCACACGATCCGTCGCGACGCGGACGGAGGGTTGGTCTACGACACCGAGCAGCTCACGCCGGTGCACGGGGCGCCCGACCGCAGCGCCCGCGGCAAGCCTGCTCGCGTCATCGACGACCAGCGCCTGCTCCTGGGGCACCCGGACCGCGACGGCCCCGGCGAGGTCGCGGCGCTGTTCGACCCGGACGGTGACGGCCGCTACCAGCGGCTGCACTTCGAGCTCCGGGCCTTCAACCGGGCCTGAGACCCAGGCCCGAGACCGAGACCAGAGAGGACGACCTCGTGACCGTGACCAACCCCGATGGGCGGCGCTCCGTGCGATGGGTCCTGTCCCGTGCTGTGCTCACGATCGCCCTGGCCGCCGCGCCGCTGGCCGCGTCGGTGGCGCTGCCGGCCGCCGTCGCCGGTGACGCCGCGCTGGACGCTGGGCGCCCCGATGCCACCGGCCTGCCGGTCGATGTCGAGGAGGCAGCGGATGGCGGTGTCGGGGGCATCGCAGCGGCCGGCGGCAACGGCCAGGACGGGGCGCTGCCTGCGGGGGTCTCGAACGTGACGGTGACACCCGACGGGTCGGGTCGTGGGGTCTGGCTCGAGTTCGACAGCGAGCTGCTGGGGCTGCGCGCGGTGAACCACGTGAAGCTGCCGGTCGACTACGACGCGTCGGGCACGCCCTACGGGACGCTGTACCGGCTGCACGGCACGAGGGGCGATGCGGGGTCGCTGGTCGGCCCGCCACCGACGCCGCCGACGCCGCCGACGGGCGTGTCCGCGACGGCGAGCGGGGATGTGACGACCGCGGACGCAACCAGCGCCCCCACCGAGGACTTCCTCGTCGTGGCGCTCGACGAGGGCGCCGGATGGTGCGACCGCTGCTGGTGGGTCGACGGCCGTGACGGCCAGGGCGTGCTGGCGGAGTCCCACTTCCTCCACGAGGTCATCCCGGTCGTCGAGGCGACCTTCAACGTGCGGGCCGATCGGAGCGGCCGGGCCGTGTACGGCACGTCGATGGGTGGCATCGGCGCGCTGATCCAGGCGTTCCGACACCCGGACCTGTTCGCGTACGTGGGGTCCCAGAGCGGCTCGCCCTCGCAGGGCGAGCACAACGACGCGCACCAGGTCCATCAGGACAACCTCTACTACGCGTCGTACATGCGGTTCCAGGGCTACCCGGACCCGGTCACGAACCCGATCGCCTACCGCAACATCGATGTCGTGACGCTGGCGCCGCAGGTCATCGGCACCGACCTCGAGATCGTGCTGTGGGCCGGCGACGGCTGCCTGCCTCCGTACGACCCCGAGCCTCAGCCGGTCGGCGATCCGGACTGTCTGCGGACCAGCAGGCTCGAGCCGATGGACGGGTTCCACATGATGAACGAGCGTGGCATCCGCAACCAGAACGAGGTCCTCGCGGACCGGCTGGTCGACCTGGGCGTGCCGTTCCGGCTCGAGACGGGCCACGGGCGCCACGGGGTGAGCACGATGTACGCGGACCACATCATCCCCGACCTGAACCGGATGTTCGCGGGCCCCGCCCCGGTCCCGCCCCGGGTGTTCAGTCACAAGACCACCGACCGATCCTTCGCGGTCTGGGGCTATGACGTCGACGTGCTGGACCGCCCCAACGAGGAGTTCCTGTCCCTGCTGGGAACGCAGCGTGACGGACGCGTGTTCACGTTGGCCGGGACCGGCCGCGTGCGCGTCCGTACACCGGTGCTCGCCCCGTCCGGGAGCAGCGTGCAGGTCACGGTGATCCGCGAGAACGCCGCCCCGGTATCGAGCACCGCCACGGTCGGGAGCGACTGCCGTGTGGTGGTCGACCTGGACCTGGGCGAGACCCGCCCGGACCACCAGCGGCGCGACCTCTCGCGCGCGGGAATGTTCCCCATGCCACGCACCCGCGTCGAGCTCACGCCTTCGGCAACGTGGCCGGGACCGCCCGGGGCCGCCCCCACCTGCCGCTGAACGGCCAGCCGCCCTCCTGCATCGAGTGTGCTCGTTGCTTCCATATATGACAGCAACGGGCACACTCGATCTGGTGAGGTCCGCGGGGCTTGGTCTGCCGGGCGGCGGCGGGGCGCTTCCGCGGAAGCGTTCGCTTCCAGATCCTGGCAGGGACGGGACGCCGGTCGAGCTCTGGGGTTGGCCGGTGCGGGATGTCAGTAGCGGATATCGAGCGCGTACCTCAATGCACGGTCGAGCTCGGACCGCTTGATCTCGTCCAGGCGACCGACAGGTCGCGGGTCGAGGCTGGCCCGGGGGACGGTGACCAGGTTGTCGCAGCTGATCACGCTGGGTTCGGGCAGCCCCTGGTCGGGACCGACCTCGACCTCGGACGCGATCCCGCGAAGCGTGCGGGTGATGGGGCCGCACGTCACCGCGGTCAGGACCTCGATGGCCGCGTCGCGGGTCAGCACGCAGACGGGCCGACGTCCGGCGGGCGGGCCGAGGTCGGCCCAGTAGATCTCGCCGCGGGCTACCACTCGGGGCTGGCCTCGGCGGCCAGCCGTGCGGCAGTTTGCACCAGGACCGGATCCTGCGGTTGCCGGCGGTAGGCTTGGCGCAGCCGACTGTCGGCTTGGGCCTGCCGCTCGGCTTCCAGGACCGCTTCGGCGCCGCGACGCAGGAGTTCGGATCTGCTGACGCCGTGGGCAGCCGCGACCTGGTCGAGTCGTTGGACGAGGTCGTCGTCGAGCTGCACGAGTACTTGCTTCCGCGTCATGGACATATGGTAGCCCATATGGCTTCGTCGCGTAGGGCTCTCGTGGCTGCGGCCCAACGGCACATGGACGACAGGCAGACTCCGCCCTTGCGGCTCTCCAACAGCTTCGTCGGTGCCCGGGAACGCGAACGACCCTACGGCTTGGAGTCCATGTGCGACACGATCGTGTACTCGCACGAGGTCGGATGCTGTAAGCCACAACCCGAGGCCTACCTGCTGACCTGCCAAGGGATCGGCGTCGAACCCTTCGACGCGGTGTTCGTCGACGACTCCGACGAGGGTGTCCAGGGTGCTCGCGCGGTGGGCCTGCACGCCATCCAACACCTGGACACCTCCACCACGATCCGCGCCCTCGACGAGTACCTCGGCCGCGGTTGAGGTGGGACCCCGCTGCGCCGACGACTCCAGAAGGGACGTGGCCGTAGGCCCTGCCGCTTGGGATCGAGCGCTGCTCCGATCAGACCGGAACTCGGGACCCTGGCCTCGTGGCAAAGCCGCTGCAGACCGTCGTGGGGGACGGGGCAGTGCGCCAGTGAGGACCAGTAGGCTCAGCGTCCGTCCGACAAGGATGCCCATGAGTGAACAGGACACGTCGAGTGGCGGGTGGTTCGGCTACGCGCCGGGCCGCGACAACCCACGCTTGACTCCCGAACAGCGAGAACACATCCGGCAGCTCGAACAGCAGCGCGGAGACCTGGTGGCCACGGTCCATGTCTTGGTCTACAGCAGCGGCCAGGCACATCCTTCGGTGTCCTTCCCCAACGACAGCCCGCTGAGCATGCGCACGTTCGATGATGACGACGAACAACATCGAGCGCAGGTCGCCGAAGTGGTGCGTCTCGCCAGGGAGTCGTTGGCGAGCTGGGACTGACGGTGCGCAGGAGCCTGGGGCCCCCACTGGAGAGCACTTCGGGATACCGCGCGCCCGTGGGTCATACCCGCTTCGGGACACGCAGCGTTGGACTGATGTGCTACGCCGACCCGGTCCGGTGCCGCCAGTAGCCCGGCCGTCGGTGGTCGTGGGCGACAGCGAGGATGTGGACGGCATCGTCGTTCGCCATGTACGCAACGTGATACGGGAACTTCGACACTGCGAGCCGTCGCACGTCGAGGTCCGACGCGAGCCCCTCGACGGGTACGCCCGTGTGCGGCCAGGTGCGCACGTGCTGGATGGCGCGATCGACCGCGACGAGGAACTGCAGTCCGAGGCCGGCGCGTTGCTTCTCGTACCAAACAGCGGCGGCTTCGAACTCGGCCTCGGCGTCCGGACGGATCGTGACCGCACGTGTCACTCGTTGGTGAGCCGGCCAGCGATCCGGTCCCGGACCCGGCCCCAGTCCTGACCGGATGACGGGTCCTGCAGCGTCTGGCGGGCGCGGTGTTCGAACTCGTCGGCCCAAGCCACGGCGACCTCGTCTGCATCGCCGTGTCTCTCATCGAGGCTATTGATGAGGTCTGCGGCGATGTGCGCACGCTCGTCTGCGGGCAAGGCGAGCGCCTCGCGAAGGACGGTGCTGGCGTTGTCGGTCATCCTCGGAAGCGTACCCCCGCGACGGCGTCAGTCGCCATGAAGTGCTGGACCGGGCCTCCCAACTTCGGGACCACCCAGAGCGAGGCGCCGATCGGGTGCCACACGCACCTACGCGCGCAGGGATGTTCGTCCGGCATGATCACTCCCATCGGCCGACCAGGCTGGACGGCACCGAGGAGGGGCAGTGGGGCTGCAGGACGACAACCGGCACGCATGGAACATCGCGGCGCAGAAGTACGTCCGCGAGACCGACGACCTCCTCGAGCAGGCGCGGGTGGGCGGGGCGCTGCTGCCGGCCGAGCTCGAGTTGCTCGCCGACATCCTTGCGGCTGGTCCTCGGGTGGTCCATCTGCAGTCCGGCCATGGTCTGGAGACGATCGATCTGCGCCGACACGGTGCCGACCGTGTCATCGGGATCGACTTCAGCCAGGTCACCGCCACCGCGGCCGCGGGTCGGGCGGCTCAGGTCGTGGACGCGACCTGGTTCGTGGTGGCGGATGCCGTGCGGACTCCGCTGGTTGGCGGCTGTGCCGACCTCGTCTACACCGGCAAGGGCGCGTTGATCTGGCTCGACGACCTCGACCGATGGGCAAGCGAAGTCGCTCGGCTGCTGTCGGGTGGTGGCCACCTGTTCGTCTACGAAGCCCACCCCGCAGCCTGCCTGTGGTCGCGCGACCCCGACCGCACGACGGTCCGCTCCGATGGGAGCTACTTCGGCGGTACCCGCGTCAACGACAGCTTCCCCGCGTCCGCGATCGAGCGGTTCAGCTCGGACCCGTCGGTGCAGGCACTGGAGTGGCAGTGGACGATGGCCGATGTCGTCAACACGATCTTGAGCCACGGGTTGGAGCTGTTGCACCTCGGTGAGTACCCCGAGCCGTTCTGGCGGCCCGATGGTGTCGACGTCGCTGCGTGGCAGGGACAGCTTCCGAACGCGTTCTCGTTGCTCGCCCGCAACAAGCCCTGACGACCGCCGTGGCGGATGCGGCCCGACATGCTCGTCACGTCCAGGTCCAGTGACGTTCAACTACGACCTTCGCGCAGCCCCTGGCGTCCCTGACTGCGACCCTTGCGGCTGATGTCTCGCATGTTCGACGAGGCGCCGTGGCTGTCAGGCAGCCGGCTTCGATTCGTCGCCTATGTCGCGCCGTCAGCCAAGTCGCGATCACGTGTCCCCCGCGACGCCAGGGTGAGGCGTCGAGCCTCTGGGGCCGAGGCGGGACTCGAGAAGCGCGAGGTCCTGTACCCGTCGCTCGGGCTCGTGTTCAACGTCCAGGCCCACCACGCCGCAGTAGGCGCGGGTCAGCCGCGGACCGGGTGCAGGCCGTGGCGCGGACAGCACGGGGTTGAGCCAGAGGGTTCTCTCGCTGTACCAGCCGCGCAGCATCGTGACATCTTGGTTGTCCAGATCGATCACCACGCCCTCGGTGGTCAGCAGTCCTGCCCAGGTCAGGTGCACGGCGTCGAAACGGTCGGCGACCCGGTCCCAGTCGGGCTCGACGAAGTAGCGGAAAGCATCACGATGCCGAGCCGCGCGCTGGCCAGCCAGACGGTCAAGGTCACTGATGTCGTACTCGTTGACATCCATGCCCGGGAACTCCCAGCTCACGTAGCGCTGCTGTCGAGCCAGCGGTGCCAGGCGCACAAGCCGTTCCCAGTCGGCCGGGCTGTCGATCTCGTAGATGCGGGCACCGGGGTCGACCTGCAGGTGCCAGCGGGTGCTGGGACCCGGCGCGTGCTCCCAGGCGGCGATCAGCGCGTCGCCGATCATTGATCGGGTGCCGTCGTCGGGCACGGGGGTGTCGTGCTCCTGCGCGTGGGTGCACGTCCACAGCCCATCCCAGGTCGCGGTCAACCAGGCAGGGCAGGACCGGCGGGGCTGCTCACCCAGCGGCTGGTTCCAGGCACGTGGGTCGTCGGCGGCGTGCCGTTGGGTGGTCCACCACAGTTGGGCATCCGGATCGAGCGCAGCGTGGAGCCGATCACCCAAGCGCGCGAGGGCGACCTGGGTGATCGGGCGGCGGAGGCGTGCGTCCCGTATGGCCCGCGCTACGCCTGCGGGGGCGTCAGGGTTCCACGGACCCACCACGTGCGACCCTGCCAACACCGCCCGCGCCAGCAGTTCCACCGGGCTCATCTCGTTGACCTCACGGGCGGCCTGGGCAACCGCGTCCGCGCGAACACCGTCGGGCGGCTCGAGCGGCACCTGCCCGCCCCGCCCGGATCGGACGTCACCCTCGAGCACGCCGATCAACGCGGCCCACACCGGCGACTGCTCCAGCAAGCTCACACTGACCATCATGCCCTCGACCATCCGGTCGAGGATGCCACCTCTCGCCGCCAACCGCGGTCGCGTCCCGTAGAACTGTCAGATATCGCTCGAGAACCAGCCCCGAACGACGGGCCAAGCGGCGATGTTGCGATGCCGGGACTTGCCTTCGTTGGATCGTTGGCTTGCCTACGTCCCATCTGCGCTGGATCTGGCCCTGGTGTTGCCGCCGCGGTGCCGCTGCAATACACTGATGTACGTTGCATGACATTGGGGTCGGGATGACAGTATCCGCCACATATCGGTTCGATGAGGCGCTCAAGCGCCGCATCTCCGAGCGTGCGCACGCCCAGGGCGTCACCGAGACGGCACTGGTGTCGCGCCTGTTGGACGAGGGACTGAAGGTCGCTGCGCATCCAGGCGTCGTCTACCGCGACGGCCCGACCGGTCGACGTGCGGCGTTGGCCACCGGCCCTGACGTGTGGGAGATCGTGAACGGGGTGCGGTACGCCGACGGTGACGGCGATGCCAAGGTCGCGGACGCCGCGATCCAGATGGGCCTGCCCCAACGACTGGTCCGGCTGGCCGTCAACTTCGCCGCCGCCCACCCCGACGAGATCGAAGAGCGGATCAACGTCAACGAGCAAGCCGCCGCGCGTGCCAAGGAGCTGGCCGAACAACGGAAGCGTCTGCTCGCCTCGTGAAGTTCCTCATCGACGAGATGTTCAGCGAGGACGTCGCCCGCCAGCTACGAGATGCCGGGCACGACGCGGTGCACGTCTGCGAACTCGGGTTGCGCGCGGCGCCGGACCCCGACCTGCTGACTGCCGCCACCACCGCGGCCCGGGTGGTCGTGACCGAGAACGCGGCCGACTTCCTCCCGCTCCTCGATGCTCGGATCGCAGCCGCCGTGGATGTCACACCTGTCGTGATCGCGCTCAAGACCAGCCTGCCGCGCGGCTCAGGCGCCATGAGCCACGCCTTGGCCGCCAGACTCAACGCCTGGTCCCAAGAGACGGCAGACCCCTACCGCCACGTGCACTGGCTGGCATGAACCACCAGCGCCCCCCACACGGGACAACGCGCCCCCTCAGCCGACGCCGACTTCAACCTAGCCCGAGTTTCCTGGCTAGCGATTGCTGGGGCCGCGAACCCGCAGGTCAGAGGGGGTTTTGTGTCTGGTGGCGTGTATTACCCACGCGGTCATCGACGGGGTGCGTAGCGGTCGAGGTCGAACAGGTCGTAGAGCTG
>DASWKO010000268.1:0-10662 GCA_036396595.1 Nitriliruptorales bacterium
GACCGTCAGGCTGCAACCGGCCGAGCAGTGGTCGCAGGTGCTCGGCGCCGACCTCAGGTCGAACGGGCGCGACTTGAAGCGGTAGGACGCCGAGGTCAGCGCACCGACCGGGCAGATCTGGATCACGTTGCCGCTGAAGTAGGACTCGTACGGCTCGTCCTCGTAGATCGCGACCTGTTCCAGTGCGCCGCGCTCGAACAGCTCGATGAACTGGTCACCCGAGATCTGCTCGCTGAACCGGGTGCAGCGGGCGCACAGCACGCAGCGCTCGCGGTCGAGCAGCACCTGGGCGCTGACCGCCACGGGCTTGAGGTATCTGCGCTTCTCGTCCACGAAGCGCGAGACGTTGGTCCCGTACGCGAGGGCCTGGTCCTGCAGGGGGCACTCGCCGCCCTTGTCGCACATCGGGCAGTCGAGCGGGTGGTTGATGAGCAGGAACTCGAGCTGGCCTTCCTGGGCGGTCCTGGCCACGTCCGAGGTGTTCTGCGTGCGGACCTGCATGCCCTCCGAGGCCGTCGTGGTACAGGCCGTCATCGGCTTGCGCTGGCCCTCGACCTCGACGATGCACTGGCGGCACGCGCCCACGGGGTCCAGCAACGGGTGGTCACAGAAGCGGGGGACGATGATCCCGAGCTCCTCGGCGGCACGGATCAGCAGCGTCCCCGCCGGGACGGTGATCTGCCTGCCGTCGATCGTGATCGTGACGGGGTCGCTCATGCCTGACCTGCCTTCGCGGGCGCGCCCGACTGGCCCGGCGCAGTCGGGTTCAGCCTGGGCGGGGCCGACACGTACGGACCGGTGATGCCCGACACCGGCTCGAGCACGGTTCTGCGGGCCGGCGGGTTGACGCCCTTCGGGCAGCGCCCCTGCCTGACGTGCAGCTCGTAGTCCTCGTGGAAGTACCTCAGCGACGAGACGATCGGCGACGTCATGCCGTCGCCGAGGGCACAGAAGCTGCGGCCGAAGATGTTGTCGCACACATCCTGCAGCAGATCGAGGTCGGCCATCCGACCCGACCCGGTCTCGATGCGGCGCAGCACCTGGCTCAACCAGTAGCTGCCCTCGCGGCAGGGCGTGCACTTGCCGCAGGATTCGTGCTCGTAGAACTCGGTGAAGCGCAGCGTGACGTCGACGATGCACGACTCGGTCGAGAAGAAGCTCACCGCCCCCGTGCCGAGCATCGAGCCCGCCTCCTGGATGTCCTCGAACGTGTAGGGCACGTCGAGGTGGTCGGCCGTGAGGTACGGCGTCGAGGAGCCGCCGGGGTGCCAGAAGCTCAACTGCCTGCCGTCCTTCATGCCGCCGGCCAGCTCGAGCAGCTCGCGGACGGTCGTGCCGAGGGCGACGTCGTAGTTGCCCGGCCTCTCGATCTCGCCCGCGATGCACATCAGCTTGTTGCCGGGCGACTTCTCGGTACCCCACTGCCGGAACCAGTCCACCCCGTGGCGCAGGATGTAGGGCACCGCAGCGATCGACTCGACGTTGTTGACGGTGGTCGGGCAGCCATACAGCCCGTGGGTGGCGGGGAACGGAGGACGCAGCCGCGGCTGGCCGCGACGACCTTCGAGCGAGTCGAGCAGCGCCGTCTCCTCGCCGCAGATGTAGGCGCCGGCACCGCGGTGGAGCGTGAGGTCGAAGCGCTTGCCCGAGCCGAGGATGTCGCGCCCGAGCAGGCCACGCTCGTAGGCCTGCTTGACGGCGGTGCGCAACCGCCGACCGGCCCAGGCGAACTCGCCCCGCAGGTAGATGTAGCCCTGGGCCGAGTTGAGCGCGAGGCCCGCGACCACCATGCCCTCGACCAGCGAGTGCGGATCGAGCTCCATCAGCGGCCGGTCCTTGAACGTGCCCGGTTCGCCCTCGTCGGCGTTGCACACCACGTAGACCGGCTTGCCCGTGTCCTGCGCCACGAAGCTCCACTTCAGCCCGGTGGGGAAGCCGGCCCCGCCACGACCGCGCAGCCCGGAGTCCTTGACCACCTGGATGATGTCGCCGGGAGCCATGCCCAGCGCCTTGCGCAGGCCCTCGTAGCCGCCGTGCCGGAGGTAGACGTCGATGTCGCCCGCGTCCTGCCCGTCGGGCAGCGCGTAGCGGGTCTGCATCGCCTCGATCTGCACCATCAGCGCTCACCCCACCCTGCGGCGTCCGCGCCCTGACCGCCGTGCGTGCTCGGCCCCCCGGCGTCCACGCCCTCCTGGGCCGCGCGCACGAGGCTCCCACCCACGCCCTTGGGATCGCCACCCGGGTGGGTGACGGGGATGTCGGTCTCGCCGGAGCGCCGCGACGGAGCCACCTCGGCGCCGGCCTGGGCGCGGGCGGCGGCGATCAGGTATTCGTCGGTGCCGTCACCGGCGCCCGAGAGGTCCCACTCGACCTGCTTGAACGTGCCCGGCCTCTCGTTGGACCAGGTGCTGGCCGGTGGCTCGCCCTTCGCGCACGCGTCGAACAGGGCCATGGCGTCGTCGACCGTGACGGGGCCGTACATCTCGTAGTTGACCTGCACGGCCGGGGCGCCGTCGCAGATGCCGAGGCACTCCGCGTGCTCGACGGTGACCGTGCCCTGCTCGCTCCTGTGGCTCCCGCCGCACCGCTGCCTGTAGCCCTCGTAGATCTCCTGGCCGCCGGCGATCTTGCACACCGGGTTGGTGCAGACCGACAGCAGCCAGTCGCCGACCGGCTCGCGCTTGAACATGGTGTAGAAGCTGGCCACGGCACCCACCTCGGCCTTGGTCAGGCCGAGCTGCTCGGCGCAGAAGGCGACGCCCTCGTCGCTGACGTAGCCGTGGTCGGACTGGACCAGGTGCAGCAGCGGCAGCAGCGCCGAGCGCGACAGCGGGTAGCGCGCGACGAGCCTGGCCGCAGCCTCGCGCGTCTTCTCGGTCAGGGGCACGGTGGAAACCTCGGGCGTGGGAGTGGGGCGGGTTGCACTAACGGTCGACGCCGCCCATGACCGGGTCGACGGAGGCGACCACGGCGATGACGTCGGCGACCAGGTGGCCGGCGGCCATGTGGTCGATCGCCTGGAGGTGCACGAACGAGGGGTCGCGCACGTGCACGCGGTAGGGCTTGTTCGTGCCGTTGGAGGTGATGGCATAGCCCAGCTCGCCACGGGGCGACTCGACCGCGGAGTAGACCTGGCCGGGAGGGACGACGAAGCCCTGCGTCACCAGCTTGAAGTGATTGATCAGCGCCTCCATCGACTCGCCCATGATGTGGCGGATGTACTCCGGGGCGTTGCCCTGCCCGTCGGGGCCGAGCGCGAGCTGGGCGGGCCAGGCGACCCGGTCGTCCTCGACCATGACCGGCCCGCCCGGCAGCGCGTCGACGGCCTGGCGCACGATCCGCAACGACTGGCGCATCTCCTCGAGTCTGACCAGGAACCGGGCGTAGCTGTCGGCCTCGGTCTCGGTCGGCACGTCGAAGTCGTACTGCTCGATGTTGCAGTAGGGCTGGGCCTTGCGCAGGTCCCACGGGATGCCGGCAGCACGAGCCAGCGGACCGGTCAGGCCGTAGTCCCGGCAGGCATCGGCGTCGACGACGCCCACACCCTGCAGCCGCGTCAACCAGATCGGGTTGTACAGCAGCAGGTCCTCGTACTCGTCCATCTTCTTCGGCAGGTAGTCCAGGAGCTGGTTGATGCGGTCGAGGAAGTCATCGGTGACGTCCTGCGCCAAGCCCCCCGGACGGATGTACGCATGGTTCATCCGCAGGCCGGTCTGTGACTCGAACAGGTCCAGGATCTCCTCGCGCTCCCGGAAGCCATAGGTCATCACGCTGACCGCGCCGAGCTCCATCCCGCCGGTGGCGAGCCACACCAGGTGGCTGGCGATGCGGTTCAGCTCGGTGAGGATGACCCGGATGGCCTGGGCGCGCTCGGGGGCCTCGATGCCGAGCAGTCGCTCGACACCCAGGCAGTACGCCAGCTCGTTGAACAGCGGCGACAGGTAGTCCATGCGCGTGAAGAAGGTCACGCCCTGGGTCCAGGTGCGGTACTCCGCGCTCTTCTCGATCCCGGTGTGGAGGTAGCCGATGACGGGGTCGATGCTCCTGACGGTCTCGCCGTCGAGCTCGAGGATCAGGCGCAGCACGCCGTGCGTCGACGGGTGCTGGGGGCCCATGTTGACGGTGATCGTCTCGTCACCGACGGCGTCCTCGAGGCTCTCCCAGTCCGCCCCCGAGACGAACAGGTCCTCGTTCCAGTCGTCGCTGCCGGCGACTCGTGGCGGATCGGTGATGCTCATACCTGACACCCCCCCATGAACCTCCCGGGCCGGGCGGGACCCGAATGGGGGGAGGAGAACCAGAAGCTGCTGCGCAGCGCGGGCATCATTCCACCACCTCCCGGAGCTCGCGGTGCTCGGGCGACGGGATGAACTTGTCGTGCTTGTACGGGATCTCGACGCCGCCCAGCGGATAGTCCTTGCGGTGGGGGTGGCCGACCCAGCCGTCGGGCATCAGGATGCGCACCAGGTTCGGGTGGCCCACGAAGGTCACCCCGAAGAAGTCGTAGACCTCGCGCTCGTGGAAGTTGGCGGTCTCCCACAGCCCGGTCGCCGACGGCAGCGCCGGCTCCTGGTCGTCCACGCCCACCGACACCCGCAGCCAGTGGTTGCGGTACGTCGAGCGCAGGACGTAGAGCACCTCGATGACGCCACGCTGGCGCGACACGCGGAACTCGGGCCACCCGGTCGTCGAGGTCTGGCGCTCGATGACGCGATCGCCGGCCGGCCAGTGGACGCCCGAGAGGTCGGCGAGGTAGTCGCAGGCAAGCTGGTCGTCGTCGCGGCAGAACGCCAGCACGTCGAGCAGGTTGGACGACGAGGCGAAGACGGTCAGCTCGCCGTGCTGCAGGTTGCACGCCACCCCGCTGAAGCGGTCCTGGATCAGCCGCTCGATCTGCTCGAGGGTGAGCGGCGAGCCGTCGAGCCCATCGGGGGTCGTGCGCGCCGGCGTGTGGCTGCTCACGCGCGCACCGCCTCGTGGTCGGCGAAGGTCTCGTGCTTGATCTTCTCGTGCAGCTCGAGGATCCCGTCCAGCAGCATCTCGGGTCGCGGCGGGCACCCCGGCACGTACATGTCGACCGGCACGATGTGATCCACGCCCTGCACCAGCGCGTAGTTGTTGAACATCCCACCGGAGGTGGCGCACACGCCCATGGACAGCACCCACTTGGGGTCGCTCATCTGGTCGTAGATGCGGCGCAGCACCGGAGCCATCTTCTGGCTGACGCGGCCGGCCACGATCATCAGGTCGGCCTGGCGCGGCGAGGCGCGGAACACCTCCATGCCGAAGCGGGCCATGTCGTGGCGCGGGGCGCCGGTCGCCATCATCTCGATCGCACAGCACGCCAGCCCGAAGGTCGCCGGCCACAGCGAGGCGCTGCGCGAGTAGTTGACGAACTTCTCGAGGTTCGTCAGGAGGATCCCGGAGGGGATCTTGCTCTCTAGTCCCATTCCAGACCTCCACGGCCGATCTCGTACACGAACGCGACACCGAGGACGGCCAGGAACACGCCCATCTGCGCCAGCCCGAACCACCCGAGGCTGCGGTAGACGACCGCCCACGGGTACAGGAACACGGTCTCGACATCGAAGATCAGGAACATCATGGCGACGAGGTAGAAGTGCACGCTGAACCGGATGCCCCTGACCTGGGCCAGCGGCTCGTTGCCGCACTCGTACGCGGCGAGCTTGGTGGGGTTGGGTCGGTCGGGGCCCATCAGCCCGGACACGAACACCGAGCCGGCGGCGAACGCGATCGCCACGCCTGCCAGCAACGCGATGGGGAGGTACTCGGACAGCACGGTCGCCTCGCTCCTCACAGGTCGTCCCGGCCGGCCCCGAGGGGCACGGCCATTGGTTGACGTTCGAGCGTCTCCGGTCGCCGCCCCCACCCTAGGTCCGGACCTCGGTGGCGCGGACCTGCCCCTGCAGCCGGGCGGCAGCGCGGCCGAGCGTACGGGCGCCCGAGAACGCCTCGCAACGTGCCGGGCGGTCGCAGGTCCATCACGCGGCCGGTGCGAGTCGCGAGGCGGCGTTGATGATGACGTCCTTGACGTCCGACGGGTCCTCGTCCGTCAGGTGGGCCATCAGCTTGAAGACCAGCTCCATGAGCCACCGGTGGGGCATGCCGTACTCGGTGCACACGTGCATCACGGTGGGGTGGCCCATCAGATCGGCGAACCACCTGCCCAGGGTGTAGTAGCCACCCCAACGCCGGCGCAGCTCGCGGTCGTAGTGGTCGAGCACGCCGGTCTGCCTGCGCGCGCAGGCGACGTCGATGACCTCGGCGGCCAGCCGCGCCGCCTCCATCGCGTAGCTGATGCCCTCGCCGTTGAAGGGGTTGACCATGCCGCCGGCGTCGCCGACGAGCAGCACGCCCTTGTGGTGGATGGGGGTTCGGTTGAACCCCATCGGCAGGGGGCCCGAGCGGATCGAGCCGCGCTGGTTGACCGCGTCGGTCTCCCAGCGGTCCGCGATCCCGGCCGCCCACGACGTCATGAGGTTGCGGTAGTTGACCGTGCGGAAGTTGGGCGAGCTGCTGAGCAGTCCCAACCCGACGTTCAGCGTCCCGTCGTCGAGCGGGAAGATCCAGCCGTAGCCGGGCAACAGCTCGCCGTCCCCGCCCTCGAGGTCGAGGTAGCTGCTGATCCAGGGGTCGGTGGACAGCGACGACTCGTAGTAGGTGCGCACGGCGACCGCCAGAGGCCGGTCCTGGCGACGGGTGAGCCCGATGGACCTGGCGACCTTGCTGCCGGCGCCGTCTGCGGCGATGACGACCGGGGCCCGGACCTCGCCCTCCTCCCCGTCGGTGTTGCGCCACTTCACGCCGGCGACCCGCTGTCGACTCGCGTCGCGCCAGACCACGTCGGGCACCGAGGTGTGCTCCCACAGCGCAGCGCCGTGCTTGACAGCCAGCCGCGCGAGGGTCTCGTCGAACACCAGCCGCGTGCAGGTGCCGCCCCAGCCCGGCCAGTCGCCCAGGTCCGGCCAGGGCAGCTCCATGACGGTGTGCCCGCCGTGGATGCGCAGTCCCTGCTGGGTGGCCCAGCCCGGCACGGCTCCATTGGCCTCGTCGTCGAGCCCGAGCTCGAGCAGTTCACGGATCACCCGGGGGGTCAGCCCGTCGCCGCAGACCTTGTCACGGGGGAAGGCGTCCTTCTCGACCAGGACGACGTCGTGGCCCGACATCGCCAGGTAGGCGGCGGCCGTCGACCCGCCCGGGCCCGCGCCCACGACGACCACGTCGGCGGTCGTGACGGTGGGGGCCATCGGGATCTCCTACCGTGCTTGTGAACTGTTTCACAAGCACCGGGAGTCTAGTGCCCGGCGCCCACCTCCACCACCGCTCACCTCCGCCACCCCCACCACCCCCACCACCGCCCAGGCGGGCGAGGTCAGCCGAGGTCGACGCCGGCGACGAACCGCAGGAGCGTGGCGAGCGCATCCACCAACGCCTGTGCCGACAGGGTCGTGCGTGCCTCGGGAGCCGTGGGCGGGCGCGCCTGCCCGTGGTCGTCGAGGTCGAGCTGGAGCTCCACCTGCCCCACCGCGGTGTCGTCGTCCGTGAGCGCGCTGAGGTCGAGCCGGATCCGGGTCACGACGCCGTCCTCGACGAAGACCGTGCCCGCCAGCACCTCGGGTACGGCGGCCGCATCGCCCGGGCGCGTGCCCGCGCCCGGGGGGGCCGGGCCCAGCGTTGCCACCGCCTGCACGAGCTCGCGCAGGTGCAGGGACACCCGGAAGGTGCGGCGTGCGCCGGCCTCGGTCTGCTCCGTCACCTCCACGAAGCGGCGGATCCGTTCCTCGGTGTCCGCGCCGAGCGCCTCGTCCACGGAGGCAGTCTCGCTCGCGCTGGCCGCGCCTGCCCCACTGGACTCGCGCAGCGCGGCGGCGTCCAAAGCTCCCTCCAGCAGCACCCAGCCACCCTCGAGCAACGTCGCGCCCGCGACCTCGACCTGCTCGCCCAGGCCGAGCGCGACCAGGGCCGGCAGCAGGGCCGCGGGGTCGGCCAGCTCCTCGGGCAGCCCGGGGAGCTCGGTCAGGCCCAGGCGGACGTAGGTGTGCTCGGCGTCGAGTCGCCGGACGTCCAGCAGGTCGGTCCCGAGCACCTGCACCCGTAGCTGCCCACCGTCGGCCCCGGTCGTCCCGACGACGGCGAACGTGCTCAGGAACGCGGTCGCGCTCGCCGCCCCCTCACCCAGGGACTCCAGCGCATCCCGATCCGCCTCCACGCTGAGCCGGTACGAGAAGCTGTCGGCGAGCGTACGTTCGAACGCCGCAGCCAGATCACCCTCGGGGTCGTCCGGCGCGCTGGTGCACGCGCCGGCGAGCATGGTCGCGACCGCGAGCAGCGACCAGGCCAGCCGTGCGGCGAGCAAGCTCCGCATCACGTGGTTCTCGTCGCTCGGTGGATCGCCACGATGCCACCCGACAGGTCCTTGACCTCCACTCCGCACCACCCGGTCGCCTCCATCCAGTCGGCCAGGCAACGGCGGTCCGGCCAGGCGAGGATGCTCTGGGCCAGGTAGCCGTACGCCTCGGGGGACGGGGACAGGGCCTGGGCCACCCTGGGCAGGCCGCGCGTGAGGTAGCGGTCGTAGACGCGCCGGAAGGGCTCCCAGGTCGGCCTGGCGAACTCGAGCACCACGACCTGGCCGCCCGGCCGCGTCACCCGCGCGAACTCCGACAGTGCGATCTCGGGGTCCGGCACGTTGCGCAGGCCGAACGCGATCGTGACCGCATCGACGGACGCGGTCGGCAGCGGGAGCCGCTGGGCATCGGCGTTCAACCACCGCACGTCGGGCACGTTGCGGCCACGCAGGCGGCGCGCGCCTTCGGTCAGCATCGCCCACGACAGGTCCAGCGCCACGACCTCGCGCGCACCGCGAGCGATCAGCTCGTGGCTCAACGCACCGGTCCCGGCGGCCACGTCCAGCACGGTCCGCCCGGCGGGGGTCGCCGCAGCCGCCGCTACCCGGCGCCAGTGGGCGTCCTGCCCCAACGAGAGCACCGAGTTGAGCAGGTCGTACCGGGGGGCGACGCGGTCGAACATCGCCTGCACCAGCAACAGGTCCTTGGCCCGCCGCCCGGGATCAGGGAGGCTCGCAACGGCGGACACGGTGCCTCTCCGGGTCGGTGACGGTCGGTTCTGGCTGGTCATGCCACTACCATCGCCAGCGACCGGGCAGGCTACCGGCACCGCGGTGGCACACCGCACGCGGGCCGTGAAGTCCGCGGCCGCCATCCGCACCACCACGAGCGCACCGCACGACCGACCAGGAGAGCCAGGCTGTGGACCGTCAGTACTGCCCTGAGTGCGGCAGCGACGTCCCTGTCGACGACGTCACCGGCGTCTGCCACGTCGGCCATCCGGTCAACAGCCCGAGGCCGGTGTCGCAGGACCCGTCCAGCGCCGGGGTGGACGAACCCTCCGGCGCACCCGCGACCTTCCCCGTCCCCGACGACGACATGCCGGCCGGTGACGGTCCGGCGCCGTGGGTCGCGACGGTCGACGACGACGCGGAGCCCGCACCGATCGAGGAGGTAGCCATGCCAGACGACCTGACGCCTTCGCAGGACGAGGACGACGCCTCGCTCGAAGAGCTCGCGACCATGGCCGCAGCGTCGAGCTCGGACCTCGACGGTGCTGACGACGCCGACGCTGACGACGCCGGCGGCGACGCCGAACTGTCGGCCCTCAGCGACGACCTGCGTGGGGACCTCGGCGGATCCGTGGACGCGGACGAGGGGTTCGATCTGGACTCGCTGGAGGCTGCGGTCGCCGACCTCGGTGGCCAGGCAGCCGCCGAGCCCGTCCCGGACCTCGCCCCGCTGGCCCCTGGCCCGGACGAGGCACCTGGCACGGACGAGACATCTGGCGCGTTCACCGGGGTCGCCGACGTGGCCCCGGTCCCCGACGACCTCGGCGAAGCGGCAGCCAGCCCCGCGACCTCCGACGGACCCGACGGACCCGACGAGCTCGACGGACCCGACGAGCCCGTCCCGGTCCGGCCCGACCACGACGACGTGGCTTCCATGGACGCGCCAGCCTGGGCGGCAGGACCGGACCCGACCAGCTTCACCGCGTCCGGCAAGCGTGTGTCGAGCGCGTCGCCTGGCGGTCAGAGCCTGGTCGACAGGCTGAAGCGCCTGTTCACCCGCTAGCCGCGGCTAGCGCGTCCGGCAACCGGCACTCAGACGCTCAGACGCTCATGCGACCTCGAAGACCTGGGGCTCGGCGTCGTAGGTCTCGAGCACCTGGTAGAGCGTGTTGCGCTTGGCCGGTACCCGGCCCGCGCGGGCGATGAGGTGGATGATCTCGTCGGTGTTGGACCGGTGGGGCGCCCCTGCGGCCGAGACCACGTTCTCTTCGAGCATGACGCTGCCGAGATCGTCGGCGCCGAAGTGCAGGCTGAGCTGGCCCACCTCCTTGCCGGTGGTGAGCCACGAGCCCTGGATGTGGGACACGTTGTCGAAGAACAGCCGCGCGACGGCCAGCACGCGCAGGTAGTCGAAGACACTGGGTGACTGGCCGGCCAGGATGTTGTTCTCGGCCTGGTAGCTCCAGTGGATGAAGGCCCGGAAGCCGCCCGTGCGGTCCTGCACGTCGCGGACCATGCGCATGTGCTCGACGCGCTCGGCCGCGGTCTCGACCGTGCCCATC
>DASWKO010000269.1:0-4208 GCA_036396595.1 Nitriliruptorales bacterium
CCGTCGACCGCCAGTTGGAGGCGCTGGACCGTCGGATGGAGCGGTTCGAGGGCCAGATGGAGCGCCTGGCAGGCGAGCTGCGGACCGAGTTCCGCAGCCTGCTGCGGATGAACATCGCCTCGACCTTCGCGGCCTTGTCGCTGGGCCTGGCCGCCGCCCGCTTCTTCTTCGTCTGACCGGGGGCCCCCGACCGGCGGCCCCCGTTCCCGCGCCCTCGCCCCCCGTTCCCGCGTCGTGGCGCCCCGCAGCCGCGGAGCGCCCCACCTCGCATCGAGTGTGCTCGTACCTTCACATAGTGGCAGCAGCAAGCACACCCGATGCGGGGTGGCACGGCTCGAGTGTGCTCGTACCTCCACGTGGTGGGAGCAGCAAGCACACCCGATTGGGGTAGGGGCGAGCGACCGCGCAGCTACCTCCGACATTCCTGTGAGCAGGTTGTGCTCGTTATCGAGCGGGATCTGCCCACGGATGCCACGTCACGGCGACGCACCGGGTTACGTTTCGTCCAGGCCGCGCTCGGTGACGATGCGGGCGGCGTGGTGGCGGTTGCGGGCGCCGATCTTGGCGAAGGCGTTGCGCAGGTGGGTCTTGACCGTCTCGTGCGAGATCCCCATCTCCTCGCCGATCTCGCGGTTGGTCAGCCCCCGAGGCAGCAGCACGAGCGCGCGTTGCTCCTGGGAGGTCAGGCCGTGCCCGCCGGGGGCGCGCTGCCCGCGTGAGGCCGCCGCGACCACCCGGTTGGCCAGCATCGGGTCGATCCAGGTCCGACCCAGCGCGATCGAGTGCGCGGCGTGCTCGAGGTCGACCGTCGTGCACGGGGTCCTCAGCACGCCCTTGGCACCCCCGCCGAGCACCCGCAGCACCTCTGCGTCCGTGAAGCGGTCGCTGAAGACGAACGTGCGCACCTTGGGAAGCACCTGCGGCCCCGGCCACGGCCCATCGGGCATCGCGAAGGCCGCGACCGTGCTCTTGCGCAGGCGGGGCAGCCCGGCCACCGACCCTGATGTCGCCACGACCTTCACGCGTGAGCTGCGGCGCGCGATCGTCGCCAGACCCTCCCGTCGGAGCTCGTCGGGGTCCACCACGACCAGGTCCACGATCGGCTGTCCCTTGTCCCCTGCGGCTGTTGCCGCCATCGCCCGTGCCTCCTGCCGCGCCGTGTGAGCGTGCTCGGCGGCCGCGCCCAGGCACGGTGCCGCCGTGAAGTACGTTTGAGCACCCCCAGTGGTTACGCCGGAACGCGAAAAATGGTCCCAACGGGGGAGGAACCCTCATCCACCCGGGTGAAGTGTCATCCTTGACCCGGCTATCCGGCTATCTTGGGCGGTCGTCAATGGAGGAACACCGTGCCGCGTAGCGTCACCCACCAACTCACCGGGACCCTCGAGGGTGTCGACGTCCGCGTCTGGGAACGTCACACCGAGGGCTCGATGCACGCCATCGCGCAGGGCACGTACGACCACCGGTGCCCAGCCGACAACGAGCACGCCGTCGTGATCGAGGCGCGCTGGGACATCCCCTCGGGCGCGACGCGCTGGCACGATCTGGCCGCCCGCGCCCGCGACCACGACGCCGAGGCCGCCCAGGAACTGGCCACCCAGATGGTCGCCGACGCCGTGCGCGACGAGTGGGACGACCCCTGCGAGCCCTGATCACCCCAGGACGCCGCGCTCCACGGGCGCGCTCCACGGGCGCGTTCCACGGGCGTTCCACGGGCGCGTTCCACGGTCGAGTGAGTGACTTCGGCGCACCTACGCGCCGAAGTCACTCAGCCGACCGGGAGACAGCTCCGGCAGCTCCGGCGCGGTCGGCGGGGCCAGCGGGGTCGCGGTAGCGTGCGGCGTCCTGTCCCCCGACCTGCCGAGGTCCCTGCCGTGGCCCACCTCGACGTCGCCGCGCTGCACGCCACGCTCGACCGCGAGCGCGACCGCCGGGGACTGTCGTGGCGGCAGGTGTCGCGCGAGACCGGGGTCAGCGCCTCGACGCTGTCGCGCATGGGCAAGGGCGAGTCGCGCCCCGACGTCGACGCCTTCGCCTCGCTGGTGCACTGGCTGGGGGCCAGCGCCGACGACTTCCTGCGCAGCGACGGGGACGAGCCCGAGCACGAGCTGTCGGCGCCGGCCGCGATCGCCGCGCACCTGCGCGCCCGCCGGGACCTGTCCCCCGCGGACATCGATGCGCTCGAGGCCATCGTGGCCGTCGCCTACGAGCGCTTCGCCCCGCGTCCACCCGGCAACGACTGACCCTCGCAGGCCACCCACGTCCGACGGGCGGGTGGCTGTCCACGGCCCGCGGCGTGCCGCGATGCTGGATGTCACAGCGGCCGGCAAGGGTGCCCGGGCATGTGACCACACGAGCGCGAGATCGCCTACGGCGCGCTGCTCGACGCCACCGACCACGAGACCACCGTGCCCGCACAGCGTCGCCTCCCCACCGAGGCAGCCGTGAGCCCGCTGCCCGCACGCCGTCGCCCCCCACCGAGGCAACCGTGAGCCGGCTGCCCGTACGCCGTCGCCTCCCACCGAGGCAGCCGTGAGCCGGCTGCTCGCACGCGGCTTCAAGGCCAGCGCCGAGCGGCTGGCCGCCGAGGTCCGTGCCGAGCTCGAGCTGGCCGCCCTCGACCGGCTCGATCCCTGGCTGCTGGCCGATCACCTGCGTGTCACGGTGCTCCCGTTGACCGAGCTGCAACCCAGTCTCGCGGGCTGCAACGACCAGAGCGAGGACGACGACCGGGGTGGCGACCGGGACCACGACCGGGACCACGACCGGGGCCACGACCGTGGCCACGACCGGGGTGGCGACCCGGGTGGCGGCTCCTACCTGGACGCTGTCTCGGCGGTGACGCTCGCGCACGGGGACCTGCGCCTGGTCGTGATCAACGACGACCATCCGCGGATCCGCCAGGTCAGCTCGGTGGCCCACGAGCTGGCGCACCTGCTGCTCGACCATCCACCACGCAGCATCGACGGCGCACGTCGCTGGGAGCCGGAGCTCGAGCAGGAGGCGGATTGGCTCGGCGGCGCCCTGCTCGTCCCCGAGGAAGCAGCCCGGGTCTGCGCCATCGGTGGCCTGCCGATCCGCGACGTGGCGCGCCGGTTCGGGGTGAGCCAGGCGCTGGCGCGCTGGCGCCTCGACGCGACCGGCGCCCGGCGGGTGGCCGCTCATGTCCATGCCAAACGTGGGCGCGTCCAGACAGCCCAGACGGCTCAACGGGGTCCGTGATGATCCAGACCACGCACGCGCGGACCTGCACAGCTCGATTCACCCCGCTGGAGCCCGACGACACCCGCGCGGTGATCCAGACCACGCACGCGCGGACCTGCGCAGCTCACAGGGCGTCGACGCCCTTGTCCGACACGATCAGCGCGGCGTCGATGCGGTCGTACGCACCGAGCTTGCGCATGGCGTTGCGCAGGTGGGTCTTGACGGTCTCGACCGAGACCCCGAGCTGCTCGGCGATCTCGCGGTTGGTGAGCCCGTCCGGCAGGAGCGCGAGCACGCGCCGCTCCTGGGTCGTCAGCCCGTGCGGGCCCGAGCCCCGCTGGCTACGCATCATGAGCGACACCAGCCGGTTCATCAGGTGGGGGTCGATGAAGACGCCTCCGCCGACGATCGACTGCACCGCGTCCACCAGCAGCCCCACGACCGTGCTCTTCAGCATCAGACCCTTGGCGCCGGCGCCCAGCACGTCGATCAGCTCGACGTCGGTCAGCTCCTCGGCCAGGACGAGCACCGGTTGCGACACCGACGCGACCGTGTCGGCCGCATCCGGTCCGGGGGCTGCGAGGTCGAGGATCATCAGGTCGAACGCGGCGCGGCGCGGCAACTTGTCGACGCTGGCAGCGGCGACCCCGACGTCGTGCCCGGCGTCCTCGAGCAGACGGATCAGCCCTGACCGGACCAGCGCGTCGGACTCCACCAGCACGACCCGGCTCATGGTCGCCGCCCACGTCGTCCCGACACGCGCCGTCCACGACGGCGCCAGCCAGCGCTGTCGGGCGGTCGCGATCGGGCTTCGTCCATGGTGCAGGAGTGTGAACAGACCCCCCAGGTGGCCCGCATCCCTCAGTTCAGGGGTCATGGCACAGCCAAGAAAAGGGTTTGGACCACAACCCTGTGTGGGTCATCTTTCATCCCACCCTGCCAGGCCGCGGGCCCGGGCCTGCTCGACCGCCTGGTGGCGGTCGGCGGCGCCGAGCTTGCCCATC
>DASWKO010000270.1:0-16435 GCA_036396595.1 Nitriliruptorales bacterium
GCGACGTCGCCACCTGGGAGGTCTCGGGGGCCGGTGGGTTGCTCACGCTCGAGGCCACGGTCGAGGGTGATCGAGCCGAATACCTGGCCGAGGTCGTCGTCCGTTGACGTCGATGACCGGCGAGCGGGCGTCGAAGGGCGACGTGGCGGCCGCCGGTGGCCAGGCGCGGTCCGCGCGCCAGGCTCTGGCTCCCGTCGGGGTGTCGCTGCTGACCTCGCTCGTCGTCACGTGGCCGCTCGTGGCTCGGCTGGCGACCCACGTCCCGCTCGGGACCGAGCGGGAGTTGACGGTCCCGATGTTCAGCACGTGGAACCTGTGGTGGGTCGCTGACCGGTTGGGGCACGGGTTGCGCGGCTACCTCGACGCCCCGATCTTCTACCCCAACCTCGGGGTGACGGCCTTCTCGGAGCCGATGCCGCTGCTGGGCGCCGCCTCGGCGCCGCTGTGGCTCGTGGGCGCCCCGCCCGCGCTGATCCACAACGTCGTCCTGCTGCTCGTGCTGACCCTGAACGGGCTGTTCGCGCATCGGTTGGCGCGAGCCCTAGGAGCATCGACCGGCGCCGCGCTGCTGGCATCCGTCATGACCGTGGCGCTGCCGATGGTCGCCAACCTCATGGGCGTGCTGCCGAACGTGGCCCTGTTCGGGGTCCTGTGGGCGCTCGAAGGCCTGGTGCGGTTCGGGGCCAGCGGCCGAGGGACCTGGGCGGCGTGGGCCGGCATCGGCACCGCCGTCACGTTCCTGACGTTCCAGCAGTACGCGCTGTTCCTGGCCCCGATCCTGCTGGTGGCCGGCATCGTGGCCGCCGACGAGCGGCACTACGCCAGGGAGGCGCTGCTCCGGATCGGGACCGCCGGCGTGCTGACCGTCATGTTCGTGCTCGCCGTGGCTCTGCCGAGCCGCCCGTACGTCGACACCGCCGAGTCCCACCGCGCGCTCGACGTCGTGGAGGCGCTCTCGGCACGGCCTGGGGACTACGTCACCCGGCCCGAGACCGCGCTCGTCGGGTTCCCACCGTCCAACGAGCGCGACACCGGTGGGCTGTTCCCGGGGGTGGTGCTGACCAGCCTGGCGGTCGCGGGGGTGGTGCTCGCCCGGCGTGATCCGCGCCGCCGGCGGTGGGCGTGGGTCCTGGCCGGGCTCGCGTACTACAGCTTCGCGCTCTCGCTCGGCCCGGATCTGCGGGTGTTCTCGGCGCTGCGCAGCTTCGTGCCGGGGTTCGACCAGATCCGGTCGCCGTACCGCGCGGCCGCCCTGGTGCAGGTGGTGCTGCCCGTCCTCGGCGCGCTCGCGCTGGACCGCGTGTCGAGCAGACTCGGAGGCAGCGGCGGAGACGGAGGCAGCGCCGGAGGCAGCGGCGGAGGCAGCGCCGGAGGCGACCGCGCGCCCGGACGGGCGCGCGCCGTGCGGTGGGGGGCGGTGGCGGTGATCGGGCTGGCGCTGCTCGCGGCCGTCGAGAACCTCTCGGCGCCGATGCGGTTGGAGCGGTTGCCCCGAGCGGACCAGGCCGCGTGGGCCACGTGGCTCGAGGATCAGCCCGATCGGACGGTGCTGGCGCACATCCCGTACCCCGAGGCCAGTCACGTGTCCGACTACGAGATCGAGACGCGCCGCATGCTGGCGCAGATCGAGCACGGCAAGCCCATCGTCAACGGCTACTCCGGGCTGTTCCCCCTGGCGAGGGGTGCGCAGGGCGAGCCCGTGGACACCTATCTGCCGTTCCAGCTCGCGATGGCCTTCGAGTTCCCGAACGACCTGTTGATGTGCGTGCTCACCCATGGCCTGGGGGCCGACACGCTGGTCGTCGACCAGGACTGGGCAGCCGACAACGAGCGCGAGTTGGCTGCGTACGCCAGCTTCCTCGATCTGCAGTACGAGGACGGGGACGTGGCCATCTACGCGCTGGACGTCCCGGAGCAGCACTGCGACTGAGCAGCCGTGCCCTGCCGATCCCGTCGACGGGCTAGATGGCACCATCGAGGAAGGTCGGCGAGGCCGGGTCGAGCACGGTCAGCGGGTCGACCGTCGCGAAGGCTCGGTCGGCCGAGGCCAGCGCCCGCGCCCCGACGCGCAGCGTCGCGGCTGCCAGGACCGCGTCGAAGGCCCCGAGCTCGCGGTGCGAGACGAACAGCTCCATCCCGCGCTCGAGGTCGGCCGAGCGCAGATCGAGCGGCGGAGCCAGCAGCTCGCCGAAGTGTCGAACCAGGTCGGCGGCGTCCGCGCGACCCCTCCGCCTCGCACGGACGTGCGCGAACTCCTGAAGGGTCTCGACGGTCGCGGTGGCCCGCACCTGGCCCGCCCCGATACGTCGCACCAGCTCACGGCACGGAGGCGCGAGCCGGTGGTCGGCACCCACCGCGTACACGAGCACCGTCGTGTCCAGCACGATCATGCGCTGCGCCCGCGGATGGCATCGAGCTCGCGGCGCAGTTCGCCAGGCTCGGGCACCTCCATCGTGTCAGCATCGAGGATCGCCCGTGCCGAGCGCGCCCGGGTCCGGCGACCTCCCGGGATCGACTCGTCGATGGCCTGGCGCACCAGCGACGCCACGGACACGCCGCGTTCGGCGGCGACGGTCTCCAGGCGATCCCACTGCTCGTCCTCGATGAGGACCTGCAGCCTGCGGCTCTTGGTCACTCCGACACCTCCTCTCCGTACAGGCACATGCTACAGCATGCTCATAGGACGATCTCGACCTTCGAGCGAGCCATCGCGCAAGCCGATGCGGTGGTCAGGGGGCCTGCAGGCCGAGCAGCTCGCGCAGGCGGTCGGGGTCCATGCCCCGGCCCTGGCCGGTCACGGACCCCGCGTCGTCGAACTCACGCAGCAGCAGCTCCAGGGTGCCGCGACGGGTGGGATCATCGGCGGCCTCGCGGGGCGTGGCGCCCCCCAGCGCCGGGATCGGCATGTCCAACCAGCGGTCCTCGTAGCCGGCCATCCACGCATCAAGCGTGCCCTCCAACTCCGCCCGCTGCTCGGGACCGAGCTCCTCCCAGTCCAGATCCTCGCCGTCCAGATCGTCATCGTCGAACAGGTCGTCGAACCCGTCGTCATCGTCCAGGTAGGGGTCGTCGTCCTCCAGCAGCTCCTCGGCCGGCAGCTCCCACTCGTCCAGCAACTCGGCGTCGGGCAGCAGCTCCTCGATCAGATCGTGCAGCGCGTCGATGCGTTCGAGCGAGTTCGCCTCGATCGTGACCGTGTCACCCTCGACGCGGGCCGTCCCGCGGATCGTCACCTGGCCGTCGTCACGCTCGACCGTCCGGATCAGCACCAGCCGCTCGCCCCCGGACACACCGTCGCGCGGCCCGGCGGCCTCGCCCTCCGGCGCCTCGCCTTCCAGCGGCCCGCCCTCCGGAACCTGGGCCTCCAGCACCTCCGACAGCACCGCGCGGGCCGCAGCGGGGTCGGTCACGCGGTAGACGGCGGTGCACAGCACCAGCGGCTCGCCGTCGCTGTTGGTCAGCGTCGGCGGGTCGTGCAGGCTGTCGTACCAGATGGCCAGGTCGCTTGCACCGGCGTCCTCGTCCAGCAGCGCCAGCAGCGACTCGTGCGCGCGCAGCGGGACGTTGATCACGCCGGTGACCGGCTCGAAGCCGTCGGGGGTCGGCGCGATCCAGGCCAGGACCAGGTCGCCCACCTCCAGGTTGCTGCTCAGCGACACGTCGTCCAGCTCGATCCGCTCGCCGGTGCCCTGGTCGAGCGCGACCAGGCCCTGTCCGGGCTCGACGTCCACGACCTCGTACGCCCCGGCCCGGACCTCGGCGAGCTCGCGCACCAGCTCGAGCTCGTCGGCCGGCAGCAGCGGCCCGCGCAGCTCGGCGAACTCAGCGATCACGCCGGCGTCGAACAGCAGCAGGTTCGTGAGCGCGAGGTCATCCCATGCGCGCCGCTGGAGCCGCAATCCGACCACGTCCAGCACCGCGTCGAGGAGGTACGCCACTGGCGCCGAGGCGGCGAAGCGCGCGATCTTGTCGTGGATCCAGTCGACCCGGGACTCCACGGGCCAGCCGTTGCGGGGCGCGCAGCAGACCTTGTGCTTGCGGCCCGAGCCGCACGGGCAGGGGTCGTTGCGGCTGGCGGAGGTGGGACCCGGCTCGGCGTAGCGCTCCAGCACGTCCAGCCACCCGCGGTCACCACCGCTGTCCTCGAGCTGACGCAGCAGCCCCAGGGCAGCGCCTGCCTCGCTGCGGTCGGCGCGGTAGCGCGCCAGGTCGAACAGCGCTTCACCGTGGCCGGCGTCCAGGTCCAGGGCCCGGCGCAGCTCGGGCTCGACGACGCTGTGGTCGTCGGCGACGAACTCGAGCAGGCGTGCCCGCAGCCAGTGCCGGTTCGCCCGGGCCCTGCGGTCCAGGTCGAGGTCGGCCACATCCACCAGCGCCAGCATGGTCGCGGCCGCCAGCGGGTCCGCGCCGACCACGTCGTGGACGATCGCGACCGACGTCTCCTGGTCGCCCAGCAGGCTGGTCAGCGCGTCGACCACCTCGGTGTCGATCCCGCCGAACAGCTCGTGCAAGGGCTGAGCCAGCGCCGCCTGCTCCTCGTCCGCGGTCAGCGCCTCCAGGTCGTCGGGATCCAACCCCTGTTCGAGCGACACCTGCAGGATGGCGTTGGCAGCCCTCTCGATCGCCCTGCCGAGCGTGAGCAGCCACGTGACCTTGCGCTCGTCGAACCCGTGGTCCTCCAGCAGGTGTTCGACCAGCTCGTCCACGAACGCCTCGTCGGGACCGTCGTCGTCATCCACGTCGTCCTCCTGGCATCGGCGGGTCGCAGCCGGCCGCCGAGGTGCGCCGCGCGCGGGCCGTCACTCAGTCCGCGGCGGCGGCGACGCGGTCGTCGAGGCCGTCGAACTGGGCCAGGTACTCCTGGCGCTGGGCCTTGAGGTCGGCCACGATCCGCTCGTACTCGGCCTGCCGACCCTGGGCCGCGTAGAGCTTGCGCGGCTGCAGCTTCTCGGCCTCGACGTCCAGGCCACCGGCGGCCACGTAGTAGCCGAAGTCGGGGTCCTGCACCCACTCGATGGTGCCGTCGACGATGCCACCCTGGACCGCCGCCGAGTCCACGATCGCGACCTTCCTCGAGGTGGCCTCGTCGGTGCCGCCCACGCGGCCGGTGTTGAGCAGGTAGACCTCGAGGTCGTGGGTCTCGAGCAGCTCCAGCAGCCGGTTGGCCTGCGAGCTGTCGGTCTCGAACCAGAACGGGTTGGTGCCCGGCACCCGCAGCTTCTTGCCGGCCTCGGCCGCCCCGCCGGCGCTGGTGCCCTTGGTCTCGCCCAGCATGAAGTAGTACGCGGCCTGCTCGGGCTTGAGCTTGGCCACCGCGGGGATGATGTCCTCGTTGCGATTGAGGATGAACAGGTACTTGGCCTTGGGCAGATCGCGCGGGTCACGGTGACGGATCATCTGGAGCCCGAACGTGCAGCGCCCGTTGGCGGTGTAGCTGTCGTCGAAGAAGTCGACCTTGCCCGTCTCGGGATCGACCGCAACCGACTCGAGCCAGGCCTGCGAGCTGGTCGCCCCGCCATAGACGGTGGGCTCGTCGTCGGGGTCCAGCCCGAAGGTCTTGGCGAAGCAGCCGTCCTCGGTGGTGTGGACCGTGCCGTCGGGCATCAGCGCGATGAAGTCGTCCTGCACCGGCAGCGAGCCCTTGACGTTGCGGAACGTCGTGGTGGTCTTGCCGGTGCCGCTCAGCCCGATGATGAGCGCGAGCTCCTCGAAGCCCGAGCGGGTCTGCTCGGCCGGGAACACCTTCGCGCCGCTGTGCATGGCCAGGCCACCGCGGTCGTAGACCAGCTTGTTCCACATCCGCAGGCCGCCCATCTTGGACTCACCGAAGTAGTCCGAGCCGAACACGCGGGTGACGTAGTTGTCGAGGTCGATGATGATCAGCTTGTCGTTGGGCTTGCCCGGGGCGTCCAGCGACGGCGTGTAGACGACGGTGAACTCGGGCTCCCAGTCCTGGTCCTTGTCGAAGAAGAGCTGCTGCTGCATCGCCGGGATGTTGGCCTGGGCCTTCTCGATGAACACCCGCGCGCCGGTCCGGAACCCCGGATCGGGGCCGATGTAGCCCTCGACCAGGATCATCTCCTTCTCGGCGATGTGCTCGGCCTGCATGGTCGCCCACCCGTCGGCCTCGTCGCGGCTAATCGTCGGCTTGCCCGTGGGCGTGTCGGACACGAAGAAGGTCGAGGGCCCCAGGCGCGCCCTGACCTCGGCGGTGTAGTTGACGTTGTCGAACTCGGTGACCACCGTGCGCGGCAGCAGCTCGAGCGCCCACTCGCGCAACTGCTCCTGGGTGGGGTTGACCTCCACGGATTTGGCAGGCGGAAGCTCGAAGGCCACGGGTGTGCTCCTGGCAGGAGGGTCGGACGGTGAATGCGAGCTGGCGGGGCGCCGGTGGGGACCGTGACGGGCGCAGGAGAGCCAACCCGGGAGTGCCCGAACTCTACCAGCGGCCCTCCAGCACCCTCCAAGCGAGCCGCGAGTACCCTCTCGAGCGGGAGGGCGAACGATGACCGCGTACCACATCAACCTCTTCTACAGCGACGAGGATGGCGGCTGGATGGCCGACATCCCCGATCTCCGAGCCTGCAGCGCCTTCGGAGCAACCCCCGAGGAAGCTCTGGCCGAGGTCCTCGATGCCAAGGATGCGTGGCTCGCGGCCGTGCGCGCGCGCGGCGGCGACATCCCCGAGCCGCGGTACCACGCTCCCGCAGCGGTGTGACCTGCTCGCCGTTGGGTTGACTCGAGTTCGCGCCGCGCGATGAACCGGCCGCCGTGGGTGGCGACCTCGGGTCGTACACTCCCGCACGCCCGATCCCGAGCCGCTGAGGGGTGCGCTTGTCCGACCGCCTCTCGGCGCTGCGTCGCCCACGGGTCGCCATCGTGCTGGGCGTACTGCTCATCGCCGCGGTGCTGCTCATCGCCGGCGTGCTGCTCGTCCGGGACGCGCTGGCGGCCAAGGACGCGCTGGAGGCCGCCCAGGATCAGGCGCGCCGGGCCGTGCGGGTGCTGGGCGAGGGCGACGTCGCCGGTGCCTCCGCAGCGCTGGACGAAGGGCGCGCCGCGATCGACGCGGCCCGGACCCGGGTCGACGGGCCGATCTGGGCGCTCACCCGGCGCGTGCCGCTGCTGGGTCGCACGCTAGAGCTGCTGGTCCGCGTGGTGGACGTGGGGGACGCCGCGATCACGATCGCTGGCGAGGCGGTGGCCCAGGGCGAGCCGTTCCTCGGTGACGACGGCTCGATCGAGGTGTCGATCACCGACGGGCGCGTCGACCTCACGCCGATGCGCCTGGCCAACCGGGTCATCAACGAGCTGTCGACCGGAGAGCTGGTCGCGGCGCGGGAGGCGCTGGCCGGCTCGCCCGACACGTGGGTCCCCGAGCTCGCGCGCGCGGGCAGGCGCGGCGCGCTGGGCCTGGCCGACCTCGCGCTGGACACGCTGACGACCGCCGGGCACCTGACCAGCGTGCTGCCGGCGATCCTCGGGTCGGGTGGGCAGCGCACCTGGGTCGTGGCCGTCCAGACCTCGGCCGAGCTGCGGGCCACCGGTGGGCTCGTCGGCTACCTCACCGAGCTGCACGCCGACGACGGCCGGCTGACGCTGCGCCCGCCGATCGTGTACGACGCGGTCGACCAGACCGACGAGAAGACCCCGCCGGCCGAGGACGCCCTGGCCAGCACCCTGTCCGGTGGGTGGCAGGACCCGGTGGACGCCCCGCCGGAGTTCGAGGCCCGGTACGGGCTGCGCGGCGCCGCCGGTCTGATGAGCAACGTCAACGTCGACCCGCACCTGCCGATGACCGGCGACGTCCTGCACCGGCTGTACGAGAAGCGCACCGGCAACCGCATCGACGGCGTGATCCTGCTCGATCCCGTCGCGATGGAGCTGCTGGTGCAGGCGACCGGGCACGGCGTCGGCATCCCCGCCGCGGGCCGCACGGACCCCCAGGTCCCCGAGACCATCCCCGCCGACGAGGTGGCCGAGTGGGCCACCTGGCACGTCTACGAGGTCATGGGGATGGGCCGCAGCGGCGACCGCGACCCGTTCCTGAAGGCGTTCGGGATCTCGATGTTCGAGCAGGTCCTGGCCGGTGGCTGGGACGGCGTGCAGATGTCGCGTCACGTGGCCCGGGCGGCAGGCCGTCGCAGCCTGCAGATCTACAGCGCCGACCCGCAGGAGCAACAGCAGCTCGAGACCCTGGGCATCGCCGGCGCGATGCAGACCCGCGCCCCGAGGTCCGACCTGTTGTCGCTGGTCGGCAACAACGCGGTCGGCGGCAAGATGGACGTGCACGTGGCTCACCGCCTGGCCGCCGCCATCCGGCTCGGTCAGGTGCGCCACGCCGAAGCCGGCCCCTGGGCGACCCGCGAGGTGGCCGCCCGGGTCGAGCTCGAGAACCCGTTGCCCGCGGCGGGGATGGACACCTACATCATCGGCAACTGCCTCGTCGACCGGTTCGGCAACCAGTGCTTCGACGGCCCGAAGGGGGTCAACCGGACCTGGTTCACGCTCTGGACGCCCAGGGCGACCGGGTTCACGGCCGGGCGCGACGCGGACGGCGATCCGCTGGCCCTCGGGGCGGGCGTCATCCACGGCCATCACGCCACCGACCACTTCCTCGAGACCCAGCCCGAGTCGTCCAACCACTTCGAGGTCGACCTGTCGGGGCCGGTGGAGCTGGTGCGTGACGGGCCGGACCTGATCTACCGGCTGACCGTGTGGCGGCAGGCCAAGGCGATCCCCGACCACCTCGACCTGACCATCACCGGCCCCGACGGGTGGGAGGTCGCCGAGGTCACCCTCGAGGGTGGGGGCGACGGCCAGGGCATGGGCGTGGGCGGGAGCGACAACCAGCCCGTGCGCACCGTCGGGGCCGGCGGCGACACCGTCCGGATCCGGGGTGCGGCCACCCAGGACGTGCACGTGGAGGTCCGCTACCGCGCCAGCCTGGCGTCCCGCCTCTGGGCCTGGATCAACTCCCCCCTCTGACCGCGGGCTCCCACGAGCTGGTCCTGCGCCTCACCCAGCTCCACGCGGGCCGGGTCTGGGTCGAGGACCGCGAGGGCGGCGGCGCCCGCTTCCAGGTGCTCATCCCGCACGGCGTGGCCTCGGGCACCGGCCGGTCACACCAGCAGGCGCTCGATGCGTCGGTTGAGCGCGTCGAGGGTGGCGTGCATGGCGGCACGCTGGGGATCTGACCTGATCAGCGCGGATCCCACCAGGCGTTCGAACCCTTCGGCCGTGACCACCGTGATCGTCACCGTGACGTGCTCGTTGTCGCCGCTGCCTTCGAGGCGGACCCCCTCCACGTCGAACCGCGCTGCGCCCTCCACGCAGACCTCCACGGCGTCCAGGGTGGCCCGAACCACCGCTCGAGCGCCCGCGTCCAGGGTCATCGCGCCGGTCGCACGCCCCTCGACCCGGCGGTCACCGATCTCCAGCCCGACCGTGGTGTACGCGCGCAACCCGTCGCGCACGACCTCCAGGTCGCCGGCCACCGGGCGCCGGCGCCCGTGCCCGCTGGACGGCACGCCCTCTGCCGGCGCGAGCGGCGTCGTCTGCGCGGGTCGCGACTCCTCGGAGGTCGCCAGGTCGATGACCTCGTCGCCTTCGTCGGGTCGTCCCCCCTCGGGCTGGCCGGCGCCCACCAGCTCCAGCACGAACACCGATCCACCGTCCGCACCGGTCTCGTAGCGCAGCGTCCCGCCCATGGCCTGGGCGAGCTGCAGGCACAGGTTCAGCCCGATGCCGCTGCCGGGCTGCCCCGCGCGTACCGCCTCACGTGCTCGCGCGTAGCGCTGGAACATGCGCGGGACGAACTCGTCGGGCACGCCGGCACCGTGGTCGACCACGGCGACCTCGATGATCGCGCCGCGCGTCGCCGCGCGCACCTCGATCGGCGGCTGGCCGTACTTGGTGGCGTTGTCGATCAGGTTGCTGAGGATGGCCGTGATGTGGTCGTCGTCCACGCGCGCCTGCAGACCCTCGGGGACGTGCACCTCGACGCGTTCGCTACGGGGGCCCAGATCCTCCACCAGACGGACCACCAGCGGCCGCAGCTCGGACAGGTGCGTGCTGGTGTCGCCACCCGCTCCGGCCGACTTCACGAGCGCGTTGAGCTCGGCCACCAGCCGCCTCAGCCGCCCTGCGTTGCGGTGGGTGGCCTCGAGCGACTCGCGGCGGCGCTGCGGGCTCATCCGTTCCCCGTAGGCGATCAGCCCCTCGAGGAACCCCTCGATGGCGGTCAGCGGCGTGGCCATCTCGTGTCGCACGACCGCCAACCGGTCGCGCAGTCCCTCGTCACGCACGACCGTCCCCCGCTCCTCGCGTTGCTGGTCCAGCAGCCGCCCCAGGGCCACCGCCAGCAGCTCACCCGGCGCACCCGGCGTGAGAACGTGGTGCGCCAGGTCACGGTGGACCGCCGGCAGGCACCGGTCCGCGGCGGCCGCCGGCACCAGGACCAGCACCGGCTCGACCAGCGTCCGCAGCCAGGCCGCCACCTGCCCCACCGTGGCGTCCTGCACGCGGGGATCGGCGAGCACCGCGAGGGATCCGGGCAGGGCGTTGCGCGCGCTGCCCAGCGTGCGAGCCCGCCGCAGCGACCGCACCTGGCCGTCGTGGGCCAGTGCCGCCGCCACGTCGGCGTACACCTCGTCGTCCGCGGTCAGCAGCAGTGCCGGCGCAGGCGAGGCCGACGCGTCGTCGTCCCCGGCCGCGCCCGGTGCGTGCTGATCGGTCATGGCTCCGCCCGTCGAGAGGTTGTTCCTGCCGACCGTCCGACCTCTGTGCAGCCCGCTCAGGGGTCGCGGTCCCCCCGTCCAACGACCCACGGGCGCCCAGGTGACGCACGAACCTGGTCACGACGGTCACGGCCTGGTCCGCGCGCCGCGCCGCCCGCACGTTGCCGCCCGGGCAGGTGACGTTGACGATGACCGTGCAGGTGGGCAGACTGCGTGCGGTTCACCCTCCATGGGCGCAGGAACAACGCCGGGGTTCGAACCAAGTCCACCACAGATGAGGAGCAGGGTTTGGCGCCGAAACAGATGACCAACGAGCACAAGAAGGCGCTGGCAGAAGGACGCCAGCAGGCCGCAGCGGTGCGCGACTACCTCGCCTACCTCGACCGTGACCGCAAGCCAGGACGGCGGCTGTCCAAAGAGGAGATCGCGGGCAAGATCTCGCAGTTGGGGGCTGACATCGAGGTCGAAGACGACCCCGCCAGGCGGGTGGAGCTGATCCAGAAGCGGCTGGACTACGAGGCGCGGCTCGCCAACATCGGGGACGCGCCGAACGTCGAGGCGCTGCGTGCGGCCTTCGTCGACGCGGTCAAGCCCTACTCCGAGCGCAAGAAGATCAGCTACACCGCGTGGCGCGAGGCCGGGGTTCCCGCCGCCGACCTCGCGGCGGCCGGCATCAAGCGCACCCGCCGCACGACCTGATCACACCACCGGCTGCAGCGAGACCGCGTTGCGGGCGCGGCTGGCGCACGCCTTGAAGGCGGCGACGAAGCGCTCGGCGTCGCGGGTGTAGGAATCCACCAGCGCCGGGTCGTCCGACAGCGACTCGACCAGCTCGAACTGCTTGTACAGATCGGCGGCGAACAGCTTCTGTCGCCGGTCGACCGCCTTGCGCAGGGTGTCGACGGCCTCGTCGACCTGCTTGTCGAAGTCGGCGGTGAGCTGGAGACTGATCTCGTCGACGCGCTGCTTGATCGACTCCCTGGCGGCTCCGAGGCCCTTGCCTCCCACGACCACGTCCGACAGCTTCCACCCCACCAGCGCGCCCCCCAGCAGCCCGATCGGACCCAGCAGGGCGCTGGCCGCCGTCAGGGCCAGCCCGCCACCGGCCAGGCCCGCCACCGCGGACGAGGCCAGGGCCGCGCCCTTGGACCGCTTGGTCGACTCCTGCAGCGCCTTGAGCTGATCCGGCGTGACCAGCAGGCTCCCCTTGCCGATCGAGATCGCCGGAAGGTTGGGCGCGAAGTCGCCCATCAACGCCTGGAACTGGTTCTCGAGCGTCGTGCGGATCCGCTCCACGACGGTGTTGAAACCGTCGGCGAACTGGCGCGACGCCAGCTCGCCAGCGACCTCGACCTCACGCTTGAACCGCTTGGCGAACTGCTCCACCTCTTCGATCGATTCGAGCCCGTCCACCTTGCGCTTGGCGGCCGGGAACGGTTGCAGCATCAGACCCCGGATGCGCATCTTCAGGGGACCGATGTCCTGCAACGCCAGCGAGACCGCCTGCTTGAACTGCCCTTCGAGCTCGCGCACCCGCTCGTCCAGCTTGGCTCGATGCTCCGCGAGCTGCTCACGGTCCTCGAGCAGCCGCTGGCGGACCTGCACCTCGCCGGTGGCCATGTCGGCTGCGTGCACCACCCGCTCGGCCGCCTCCTGCAGCGCCTGCGCTCCCGCACGGTCCGACAGGTACAGCTCGATGTCGCGCATCAGCCGGTCCGCGCCGGACTTCTTCCACAGATCGATGTCGTCGTCCGCCCGCGCCTGCCACGCCTCGAGCGCACACACCGGGTACACCCGGACCTCACCGCGCTTGCCGGCCCGGATCGATGCCTCCACGATGCGCTGGCCGACGTAGTTCAGCACGGCCGTCCTGGTCTCGGGGTCGTGGAAGTGCTGCGGGTACATGTTGCAGACCAGGAAGGTCTTCTTGAGGTCGCGCCCGACCACCTTCTCGAGGAAACCCAGCTCGGTCGCGCCCACCGTCGGCGGCGAGAGGAACACGATCACGCCGGCGTCACAGACGTCGAGTTCCTGCATCGTGCGCTCGGTGTAGACCTCGTCGGCCTCCGCGTCGTCGAGGCCCGGCGTGTCGATCAGCCGGGTGCCGTTCTTGAGGAACCCGACCGGCACCTCCTGGTGCACGTACGTGACGCCGAGCCGGTTGTTCTGATTGTGCTTCTGGCTGGTGTACTGGGCCACGTCCTCGACCGCGACGTGGCGCACGTCGCCGTCCGCGAAGTGGATGGTGGCCTGCGGCGAGTCGGCGTACGTCACGTAGACCGGCACCGCGGTCTCGGGGGTGACGTGCATCTCGCTGACCTGCTGGCCCACCATCGAGTTCATCAGGGTCGACTTGCCGCGCTTGATCAGCCCGAACACGCCGACCGTGAACTGCTTGGCCTCGAGCTCGCGGCGGACCAGGATCAGCTCGGACGCGATCATCGAGTCCGACAGCTCGCTGCCCTCGAGGTCCAGCGCACGGCGTTCCTGGAAGCGCGCCCACACCTGCTCGAAGTGATCGACGGCCTGGAGCAGGATCCCCCGCTCGACGTCGAACGTGTCGAGGAACTCGGCCACGTGAACCCTTTCGTCTCGCCCGCCCGGCCCGAGCGCCAGTTGCTCCCGGCGTGCTCAGCCCCTGCTCAGCCTAGAGCCCTCTCGGGGCGCCCGCCTGCCCTTCGGGCACCGCGTCCATCCGGGCCGCGGCGCCTGACCCGTCGTGACCATCCCGAACCACCCATCCGGACCAGGGACACGGCTGCGCCGCGCACCTACCGTCGCAGATGAGGCACCAGCCGTCGGTGGGGAGATCCGGCGCCGGCGCCGCTCTGACCCGGTGCGACCTCCCCCTCGTGTCGTGCCGGACGGTGGGCCAAGGCTCGTGGAGCGGGTATCTCCCCATCCCCTCTCCCGCTCTCGACCTCCACCACGGACCCCTCCCGGTGTCCCCCAACCCGGGAGGGGTCCCCATGTCAGCGGTCGGCGAGTTCGGTGCGCGAGTACGCGTAGACCCCGTCGGTCCAGTCGTAGACGTCGGTGTTCCAGGCGCCCGGAGGCAGCGGGCTGTCGTCGCAGGTCGCGAACACCTCGAGCGCGGCGTCGTCGTCGTCGTTGCGCAACTCGGCGCCGATCACCCCGTAGGTGTTCGAGCCGCTGTGGCACCCACCGCTGGCGATCAGGGGCTGGAAGCTGTGCACACCCTCGTTGGCGCGCCACAGGCTCAGCGACGCACCCGTCGAGCCCACCGCCTGGCCGATGCTCAGCTCGATCCGGCCGTCGTCGTTGACGTCGGAGATGCGCAGCCGTTCGATCCGCTCCGCCGGCCCGCCGTCGTCGCCCCACTCGATCGCGTAGACCTGCTCGTCGGCGTCCCACCACGCGACGTCCACGTGCGAGACGCGGGCGCCGGTGCGCGCGTACACGAACACGATCTCGTCGATGCCGTCGCCGTCGACGTCCTCGGCGGCGTGCTCGAGGTCGCTGGCGCCCTCGGGCGAGTAGCCGGCGATGAACCGGGCCCGGTCGGTGTCCGTGGGCTCGGCCGGCCCCGTGGGCGATGGGCTGGGTGACGCGGAGTCCGAGGGGGCAGGTGGGGGCAGCGAGTCCGAGGGCGCCGGCTGCGGCGAGTCCTCGGGGCTGGCGGTCAACGTGTCGCGAGGCGTCGGCGAGGCCGACGGGTCAGCGCCCTCGCTGCAGGCCACCGCCAGCAGGGTCCCTGCCGCCGCCAGCGCCGCCAGCCTCCGCGTCCGCCTCACGCTGCCTCCATGGTCGGGATCCTGCGCCCCGTGATGATGCCGAACGCCAGCCCGCCGACCCAGTTCCCGCGACGCTTGCGGGTCGGGGCTCACGCGCGGTGGACGGCGCCGTCGGCGACCCGCACCTGACCCTGGGCCACGAGCTTCTGGATCGCGGCGCGGGTGGAGCGCTCGGCCGCGTCCCACAGCGAAGGGTCGTAGCCGGCATAGACCACCTCGACGAGCTGCCGCGGGGTGCGCGGCCCGAACGACAGGACCGTCAGGAGCTGCCGCTCGCGGTAGCGGCGGTGGGCGAGGTAGAAGGCCACCACCTCGGTGGGATCGCCGTCGGCCAGCTCGGGCCCGTGCCCGGGGTACAGCGCGTCCGGTCCCAGGGCCAGGACCTTGCCCAGCGAGTCCAGGTAGGCCACGAGGTCGCCGTCCGGGTGCGCCACGACCGAGGTGCCGCGTCCCAGGATGTGGTCGCCGGTCAGCACCGGCCCGTGCCCCAGCCGGAACGCCAGGTGGTCGCGGGTGTGACCGGGCGTCGCGACGACCTCGACCCGCAGGCCCGGGACGAGCTCGACGCGGTCGGCCTCGCTGACCAGCCAGCCGCCGTCGCCGGCCACCTCCGGGGTCGAGGCGGCGACGCGGCACCCGAACCGTCGCGCCCACCGCTGGGCCGCCTCGCTGTGGTCGTGGTGGTGGTGGGTGACCAGCACCAGCTCGCAGCCCAGGTCGCGGTCGGCCAGCACCTGCTCGACGCGGGCCAGGTGCCCGTCGTCGTCGGGACCGGGGTCGACCACGATCGCGGTGCCGGTCCCCGGTTGCCCCAGCACGTAGGTGTTGGTCCCGTCCAGGGTCATCAGCGACGGGTTGGGTGCGAGCACGCGCGTGACCACCTCGTCGAGCTCGGTCACGGCCGGCAGGGTCCCGAACGCCGGCAGCGCCCAGGACGCGCGCGGGTCCACCGGCGCGTCCAGCTCGGCCAGCGCCTCACCCACCGCTTCACCCAGCGCGTCGCTGCTCATCCACGTTCCAGGGGGCCGCCGTCGGGGTGCGCGATCAGCAGCTCGCCGTCGGGCGCCTCGACGATGCGAGGCACCAGCCGGCGGGTGTCGGTCCGGCCCTGCGCGGCGGCCGCCCACGCGTCGCCGGCCGACCCGTAGGCGGCGAGCTGCTCCAGCGTCTTGCGCGTGGGGTAGATGATCGTGACGCGGCCGGCCGCCTCGGCGGCCAGTGCCCCCCGTGGGGTGGTCCACCGGGAACTCGTCACCTCCAGCTCGTCGTGGGCCACGACCTGCTCGGGCGGGGCGTGGGCGATGAAGAAGCGCGTGTCGAAGCGCTTGTGCAGCCCGTCGGGGGTCACCCACCACGACCACAGCGCCAGCGCGCCCAGATCGAGCACCAGGCGCTGGTCGACCAGCCAGGTGTGCCAGTCGAAGGCGTCGTCGCGGTCGTTGAGGCGACGGCGTGCCTCGACGAAGCCGGCCGAGGCGAGGTCGGCACGGGTCAGGGGTCCGCGGTCGCCATGGTGGGCCAGCAGCACGCCCGCCTCCTCGAACGTCTCGCGCACGGTGGCCACCAGGAATGCGAGCGCCTGGCGCTCGTCATCGGCCCCGGCCGCCGCGGTCGGATCGTGGACCCCGGTCCACAGCGCGGGGTCCAGCTCGCCGTCCGAGCGCTCCACCCGCCCACCGGGGAACACCCAGGCCCCGCCGGCGAAATCCGACTCCAGGTGGCGTTCCAGCATCGCCACCTCGAGCCCGTCGGCGCCGTCCCGCAGCAGCAGCACGGTCGCTGCATCGACCGGCACGGTGCCCTGGCCGACCAGAACACCGGCGGGGATCCGGGCCGCGGGCGGTCCTGGACGGGCTGGGGGTTGGCCCACGGGTCCTCCTGGCGTGCAACCTCTGCGGGTGGGGGCGCGTCCGGATGGTAGGAGGGTCCGTGGGATGCCAC
>DASWKO010000271.1:0-3495 GCA_036396595.1 Nitriliruptorales bacterium
CGTCCTCGTCGGTCTCGTCGTCACCGATGTACAGCGGGCAGCGGTCGCGCAGGCCCATCGCGCCCAGCAGGGCGACGATCGCACGCCCCTTGTCCCACCCGAGGTCCGGGCGCAGCTCGTGGATGGCCTTGCCTCCGGTCATCCGCAGCCGCGGCTGCTGCGAGGCCACCTCGCGGACGATGCGGTCGATCCGATCCAGCGCGTCGGGGTCGGTGACCTGGCGGTCGTGGACGGCGATGGCGAAGCGCTTGCGCTCGATGCCGGCGCCGTCGATGCCGGTCAGCCGCTCACGCAGCATCGCCTCGGCGGCATCGAGGTCGGCCAGGTGACCTTCGGCCAGCCGCTGCCGGCTGCCGTCGGCGCGCAGGATGTCGAAGCCGTGCGACCCGGCGTACGCGATGCCGTCGAGGTCGACGAAGGACCGGACGTCTTCGAGGTCGCGCCCCGACACGACCGCCACGGGGATCAGGTCGGCGAGGCGTGCGATGACCTGGCGGGTCTGCGGCGGCAGCGTGGCCGCAGCGGGGTCGTCCACGATCGGGGTCAAGGTCCCGTCGTAGTCGAGGAACACCGCGAGCTGGTCCGGCTGCAGGCGCTGGAGCAGGTCGTCGGCCGGAGGCAGGTCACCGATCGCCGGCAAGCGTGCGGCCAGCGCCGGCACCAGCTCCGCGAGGTCGCCGACCACCACGTGCGCGCCCCGATCCGCCAGCTCGCCGGTCCCGTGACGGTCCACGCCGATCACGGCCCCGAAGCCGCCCCGGCGCCCGGCCTCCACGCCGGCGGCGCCGGCCGCGATCACGGCTGCCCGGGCGGGCGGGACCGACAGCCGCCTGGCGGCCTCCAGGAGGAGGTCGGGCGCCGGCCTCCCCGCCAGCGACAGCTCGTCCGCCTCGACGCCGGTCACCACCGCGTCGAACAGCGACACGACAGCGGCGTGCTCGAGCACCTCGTGGACGTTACGGCTGGACGAGACCGCCGCCACGGCGACGCCCCGGGCCCGCAGGTGCTCCACCACGCGCACGGTGCCCTCGTCCCGAACGGGACCGCCGTCGGTGAGGACGCCGTCGACCTCGAAGACGTACGCGTCGAACCCGACGACGTCGGCGGCGGGCACCGTCTGGGTCACGCGACCTCCCGGTTCGTGCGGATGCTCATGCTCATGCTCCTGCGCAGGATCGGTGCTCATGCTCGTGGGAACGTCCATGACGACCGTAGGCCCCGCCCACCTGCACGTCAGCTTGCCCGCACCCCACCGAGACCGGGGCGCAGACCTTGATGCGTTGATGCGTTGATGCGGAATGCATCATACGGCTATGATGGCACGATGACGAAGACGCGCACGACGCTCACCATCGGGGACGAGGTGCTGCGCGCCGTCAAGGTCCGCGCCGCCCGGACCGGCAAGGGCGACAGCGAGGTGATCGAGGAAGCGCTGCGCCGGCACCTCGGCCTCGACCTGCTCGACCGCCTCTGGGCGCGCAACGACCTCGATGAGGACCGGGCGAACGAGCTGGCGGTCGAGGCACAGCACAAGACCAGACCACGGCGCGGCTGATCCGTGCGGGCGGTGCTGGACGTCAACGTCCTCATCGCCGCCGTCCTGTCGGCGAACGGAGCGCCGGCGGCCGCGGTGAGGGCTTGGCTGGACGGCGCCTACGAGCTGGTCGTCTCGCCGCTGGTGCTGGAGGAGCTGGAGCGAGCCCTGCGGTATCCCAAGCTGCGGAGGCGGGTGTCGACGTCCGAGGCTCGTGAACTCGTCGATCTGCTCGGCAGCGCCGGGGACCTGCGTGACGACCCTCAGGATCCTCCCCGCGTGGTCTCAGCCGACCCGGGTGACGACTACCTCGTCGCGCTCGCAGCCGCGACGCGGTCGGTCATCGTGTCCGGCGACCGCCACCTGCTGGACCTGTGCGAGGACCTGCCGGTGTACTCGCCGCGGGAGTTCCTCGAGTTCCTCCGGACCGTCGACGGTGACGGCGAGGGCCGGCCGGGCGCTGGGGCCGGTTCGTAGGCGGGCTCGTCAGGGGGCGTGACTAGTTCGGGCGAGTGGTTTCTGGGCTGTTCCAGCGTTCGCGCTCCACCTGACGGGGCAACGCGTCGAGAACTCCGAGTGGAACGGACAACGCCGAACGTCCCCAGGGCGCTCGGCACGGCGAGAGGTCGGCGCCCGGAAGCGGGAGCCAGCGCACCGGCACCGGTGCACCTCCTCACCGACAACGGCACACCCGTCGTGAGGCGGGGCCGCAAAGCCACGGGACCCTCGAGGTCAGCCGGGCCACCGAAGGAGGAGACATCGTGCCTGCCACCCCCTCAAGGGCCCCGCGACAGCACCGCGCCGAGCGTGGTGAGCGTGTCGAGGGCGGGTTGTCCGGCTCCTTCGGAGTGGCGACGTGCGCGCCGCTCCCCGCTGCCACGCTGTGGCGCATCATCACCACGGTGGCGCTTGCCGTGGTGGTCGCGCTCTCGACGTTCGTGACGCCGGCGTTCGCCGACACGGCCACGTTCACGCCCACCGTCAGCACCGCGACCATCGGTGCGGACCTGGCGTGGGCCGACGGGCTGACGGGTGCCGGGGTGCGCGTGGCGGTCGTGGACACCGGGATCGCGGCCCACCCCGACCTCGACGGTCGGGTCGTCGCGCGTCTGGATCTGAGCGGTGGCCAGAGCGGCGCCCTGGACGACCACGGTCACGGCACCTTCGTGGCTGGACTCGTCGCGGGGGGCGGGTCCCACCCGGTCGGCGTCGCACCCGAGGCCGAGCTGATCGACGTCCGCATCGCGGACGACGAGGGGCGCACCTCCTTGCCGCAGGTGCTGGGCGCGCTGCACGCGCTGGCCGTCCACCACGCCGAGCTGGGCACCGACGTGGTCCTGCTCGCGCTCGGCTCCGAGTGGCCGGGGCAGCGCGATCCCCTGGATGCGGCCCTCCAGCGGCTGTGGGACCTCGGCATCGTCGTGGTCGTGCCTGCTGGCAACGATGGTCCGGACGAGGGCACCGTCGCCACCCCTGGTAGGAACCCGGCGGCGGTCACGGTGGGCGCGGTCGACGACCGCGGCACGGCTGACCGCGCGGACGACGAGGTGCCCGCCTGGTCGTCGGCGGGTAGCACCGGGGCGGACGCCCCGAAGCCCGACCTGCTCGCGCCCGGTGTCTCCGTGGTGTCGCTGCGCAACGCCGGCAGCGACATCGACCGGGCCTTCCCGGAGGCCCGCTTCGGCGACGACCGCTTCCGCGGGACGGGTACGTCGATGTCCGCGGCGGTGGCGGCGGGCGCGGTCGCCCTGCTCCTGGACGCCGACCCCGCGATGACCCCCGACGAGGTCAAGGCGCGGCTGACCGCTGGTGCGGTCCCGGCCCCGGACGGCGCCCCGGCCGCCCAGGTCGGTCACGGGGTGCTCGACGTCCCTGCTGCGCTGGCGGCCGTGCCACCTGCCACCGCTGCCGCTGCCGGCTCGAACCGTCCTGCACCGCGACCTGGCGGGGTTGCCCCCCGC
>DASWKO010000272.1:0-1964 GCA_036396595.1 Nitriliruptorales bacterium
GCCAGCTCCTCGGGCGTCGGGACCTTGAAGCCGACGACATCACAGCCCTGCGGGTGGAACGCGCCCATGACATGACGGATGGTGCCGTCCTTGCCGGCCGTATCCATGCCCTGCAGCACCAGCAGCAGTGCTCGACGGTCCTCGGCCCACAGGCGGCGCTGCCACTCGAACAGGTCCGCTGCCAGCTCGTCGAGCAGTGCACGACCCTCGTCCTTGTCGTCCAGGCCGAGGTCGGCACGCGTAGGTCGGTCACGGAGGCCTGCGGGACCCCCCTCGGGGACGCGCAGTTCCTCGATGGCCCCGTGGTCGAGCGGCATCACAGGCTCCTGTTGTCACGCGCTGCTCGCGCGCGGGTGGGTGGGTGGGTGGGTGGGGGGTGGGTCGGCGGGTCGAACGTAACCCACTGGCGCGACCGACTGCCGCTGTGCGACTCCCTGGAAGCCCGTGCTCCGAACCCGGACCTTGCCCGACCTCCGGGGTCTACGATGCGCTGAGACCTCGGAGAGGATCGACCGTGGAGCACTCGCCCTCGGGCAGCGAGAGCCGCAGCACGCTGGCCGCGCTGGCTGACAGCATCAAGGCCTGGGTGAAGGCGGACGGCAAGCGGACGGTGATCACAGCCGCCGTGGCGTTCGGTGTCGCGTGGCTCGCGAACGTCTACCTGATCGCGGTCCGCTACGAGGGCACCCAGGTGCCTCCGGGGGGCGCCGCGACCGTCAGCGGCAACCGCATCACCGGCGTGGTCTTCTGGATCGTGCTGAGCACGGTCGTGCTGACCGTCGTCGGGTACGCGCAGCAGGTGGGCTGGTCCCGGGCGGGGGCCGAGCTGAAGGTCCTACCCCGCAACCTCGCCGCGTCCTTCCAGGCGGCCGAGGGCGGCCTGCGGTGGGCTGCCGTCCTGTGGGGCGCGGCCGTGAGCCTGCTCGTCGCCTCCGTGTTCAGCAAGGCCGCCGCCGGGATGGTCGGTCTTGGCGTCGTGGTCGTCGCCGCGTCTCCACTGGTGGGCGCCCTGGGTCGTGGGCTACGCCGTCTGGGGGTCAAGGTGCTGGGGATGGTCGCGCCGGATCGGGCGCCGTTGCTCGAGAGCGGCCAGGTCACGATCGCCACGATCACCGGTGCAGCGCTCGGCATGGCGATCGCGTGGCAGGTCGGGCCGTGGCTGCCGAAGGTCGTGCTCGCGCTCGCCGCGGCGGCCGGAGCAGCCGTGCTGCTGAAGCAGGGCGGAGCCTCCGCCGCGGGTGCGACGGTGCTGCTCGTGGTCCTGGTGGCGGCCAGCCTGCAGGAACTGCTCGACATGGCGGCGTACGCGGACGACGGAGGCTGGCAGGAAGGCGGCGGCACGCTGACGTCCTGGTTCGGGTCCCAGGGTTCGGGCCGCGTGATGACCCAGAGCGTCCTCGGTGGTCTGTCGGGGGCGACCGGCGCCATCGTGGGCAGCGCCACCGGCAGCGCGATCGCCTCGTCCAGCTCGCAGCTCGCTGTCGGCGGCCTGTCCGGCGAGTTCGCCGCGGCCGAGGCTGGCGTCGAGCCGGCCGTACCGGGTGTCCCCGTCGCGGAAGCCGACTCGCTCCGCGTCGATGAAGACCCGACCGCGGGCCCGGCTGCCGGTGGGGCGGATCCCTCGGGGGCCGGTCCCTCCGGAGCGGACCCCGGACCGGATCCCTCGGGGGGCAGCGGGGGTGAGCCTGCCGCGGATGACGAACTCGCGATCGGGGGGCTGTCCGGCGAGTTCGAAGGTGGTGCGTCCGACGCCCAGGGCTCCGGCGGCGTCGCCCCGGGCCGCAGCGATCAGGGCCGGGACGACGAGGACCGCACTTGAGGCGCGTCACGGCCCTGGTCGTCGCCGCTGCCCTGGCCGGAGTCGCCTGCGGTGGGGGCGCGGGCACGGGGGACCCGACCGCGACCCTGGGGGTCATCGACGCCGCTACCGACGTCCGTGCCTCCGGTCAGTCCGACTACGTCAT
>DASWKO010000273.1:0-21332 GCA_036396595.1 Nitriliruptorales bacterium
ACGAACTCGCCGCCACACGCCTCGATCCGGTCCTTCACGAGCGCGGCGAAGGCGATCAGTTGTGGGTGCTGCTCGTCGGTGGTGCGCAGGAACCCCAACCGGCGTGGTTGGCCGTTCTCGCCCTCGTTCCCGCTGTCGACCACCGGCTGGTCCACGACCTTCTGGCACACGTGGCTCGCGAACAGCGCCGCGCGGGTCTCGACCGTGGGTGGGTAGCTCCAGAGGTAGGAGGCGTACCGCTGGAAGAACGCCGCCGGGCGCGACCCTGCACTGGATCCGAAGCTCAGCACCCCGGCACGCGCCATCTCTTCGCTGTAGACGTCGTCGAGCCCGTAGCGCAGGCCGCTGGTGAGGACCGCGAAGGGATCGACCTTCGCGAGGTTGTCGGCAGCCTCCGCCCGCCGTAGCTCGGGGGTGACCGACGCGCAGCACGCCGATGCGAAGTACACGTGGAAGTGCGCCGACCTCCCGTAGGTCTGGTAGCGCTGGTTGAAGTAGGACTGGAACCGCCGCAGGTTGCGCAGGGTGACGGTCTCGTCGTCTGACGGCGCCTCGGCCAGGTCGAAGTACCGGCCCTGCCAGGCGATCTCGTCCTCGTAGCCGCGGGCCGCCTGCTTCCCGGTCCCGTCGACGTACAGGAGGATCCGGACCTCCTCGCCCGTCGTTCCACGGTGCGTGCCACCCCCGTTGTCACCCTCGAAGTGCGCGACGCACGGAGGCGCGAGCGGGTCCTCGGTCTGCCGGGGCGGATCACCGACGCAGCGCTTCGTGACCGGCCTGTCACCCACCCCTTCGGGGATCGAGGGAGGCGGCGGCAGCCCCGGCCCCCCGCCACCGACGGTGTCAGCGGCAACGCTCGACGAGGAACCCAGACCGAGCGACGCGGTGTTGCCCTGTGGAGGCGGTGGCTGGTCCTCGTCGTCGGGCGGGATCGGGGCGAACTCCAGCGTCTGGGTCGGGTTGGACTGGGGCACGTTGAGCGCTGACGGAAGGACCAGCACAGCCAGCACCAGGGCAACCACCACCCCGCTCAGTGGGAGGTAGCGCCGGAACCAGTCGCCCCGCTTCACCGGCTCGCCGCCCGTGCGTCCCAACGGTCCCCCGCCCCGTAGGGCTCGCCGTTCCAAGGGTGGTCGACGGGCACGCCCACGATCTGCGGGAACACCTCTGCGGGCTCGGAGTCGGTCACGGTCACGGCGCCGCCACGGGGGCCAGACGGTTGTAGGCGTTGCAGGGGTCGTCGGGCTGTCGGCGGGCGTCGACGTTCTCGCTGCGCCAGGTGTCGGCCGTGAACCGTGCGCCGTCCTCGAGCATCCTCCAGCACCCGGGCTGACCGCCCTGGCCCGTCGCGGACTCGTCCCACCACTCGACGGTCGCGTCCTTGACGCACGTGTAGTCGCCCGGGAGGTAGAAGCATGCGGGGACCTCCGCGGAGGTGCTCGGCTGGGCCGGGATCGCGTGGAACCCGCGGTCCATCGACTCCGGGCCGAGGCGCGGCCCCGCGACCTGGATCCCGGTGAAGAGCTGACGCAGATCCTCGTAGAGGGGCGCGAACCCGCAGCTGAACGAGATGTCGCCGCGGCTCATGTTCGGGTCGGCCTCACGGTAGGCCCGGTAGCACGGCGTCTCCTCCAGCGGGAGGTAGCGCGTGAGGTTGGTGACGACGAACGCGTGATGGCCCCACGTGCTCTGGTCCTGGAGCCGCGCGTCGCGCTCGCCTTCGTGCAGCTCGTCCCCCGCGACGATCCACTCGGGCCGGTACCCGATGGCGGCGGCCGCCTTCGAGTGCTCGTTCTCGTAGCCCTGTGGCCACACGATCGTCGTGACGCCAGCCTGCTTCAAGGCGGCGACGTTGGCCACGGCCTCGTTGCTGCTCGAGCGGTTCCCGGTCGAGTAGCCGGCGTTCTGGTAGGTCCGGCGCTCCACGAACTCGCCGCCACACGCCTCGACCTCCTGCGCGACCAGGTCAGCGAAGTCGGTGTACTCCGGGAAGGTGGCCGAGGCGGCACTCAGCAGACCGAGCCGGCGCGGCTGGCCGTTGTGCAGCCGTGTGTCCGCGTCACCCTCGTTGCCCCCGACGCTCACCGGATGCCCGACGACCTGTCGACAGACGTACGACGAGAACTGCCGTGCCTGCTGTTCCAGGGACGGGCGGTAGCCCCAGATCATCCCGGGGAACTCGCGGAAGAACGCGGCGCGACGCGGCTGGGAACCGCCGAAGTTCAGCGCGCCCCGCTGAGCCATCGCGGCCACGTACTCGTCGTGGTACCCGCTGTACGGGTAGGCGAAGGCCGCGAACGGGGCGAGGTCCTCGACGTTGGTCTGCGCGTCGGCCCGCCGGGTCTCGGGCGTCCCGTTGGTCGAGGTCGCCGCGAAGTACACGTGGAAGTGCACGAACCGGCCGTACGTCTGGAACCGGCGGTTGAAGTAGGTCTGGAGCGCCCGCGCGGTGCGCACGAACACCGGGTCGTCGTCCTGCGCCGGCTCCGCCAGGTCGAAGTACTCGTCCTGCGGTGTCGTCTCGATCCCGCTGCCGGACTGGTACGTCAGGCCCCCGTCGTAGTAGATGAGGACCCCGATTTCCTGGCCCGTCACACCCTGGTAGGTGGCGCCGCCGTTGTCGCCGTCGAAGTGAGCGACACACGGCGGCGACATCGGGTCCTCGGTCTGGCGCGGCGGGTCACCCACGCAGCGCTTGGTCACGGGCCTCGCCCCGGTGCCCTCGGGCACGGGCGGGGGCGGCGGGAGCCCCGCCCCCTGGCCACCGACCGCGTCACCGGTCACGGTCGACGACGAGCCCAACCCCACCGACGCCGTGTTGCCCTGTGGTGGAGGCGGCTCGTCCTGGTCGTCGAGCGGCACCGGGGCGAACTCGAGCGTCTGCGTCGGGTTGGACTGCGGGACGTTCAGCGCGGAGGGCAGGACGACGACCGCGAGCAGGACGGCCGCCAGCGCCCCCGTCAGCGGGGGGTAGCGCCGCAGCCAGTCGTCGCGCCTCATCGGTCGGCACGCCTGGAGTCAACCCGGTCCAACGCGCCGTACCACGCGCCGACGATCGGGAGGAACCACGGCCGCCGCCGGTAGTAGGGCCGCGTCGGGAACGCCACCTCGGCGAACGGCAGTTCGGCGGTCTCGCCGCACACGAGGGCGGCGAGGCTGCGGGCGGCGAACAGGCTCATCCCGACCCCGTGGCCGCAGTAGCCAAGGGCGTGGTGCAGCCCGTCGACGGTGCCGACGTGCGGGAGCTGATCGAACGTGAACGCGACCTTGCCGCTCCAGCGGTGCTCGATGGCGACACCGGCGACCTGTGGGAAGACCTCGGTCAGGGCGCGGCACAGGCGCACGGCAGCGGTGTCGTCGTCGATCTCGCGGAAGCTGGCACGCCCGCCGAACAGCAGCCGGCCGTCGGCCAGCACGCGGAAGTAGCGCAGCACGCGCTTGGAGTCGAACACCATGCGCCCGCGCGGGATGAGGTCGTGCACGACCTCGTCGTCCAGCGGCCGGGTCACGACGATGTAGCTGCCGATCGGGATGACGCGGCGCCGCATGGACGGCAGGCCGGGCGGCGTGTAGCCGTTGGTCGCGGCCACCACCTCCCCCGCCGCGACGGTCCGGACACCCTCGGAGGTCCGGAGCGTCACGTGCGTCCCGACTCCGTCGGCCTGGAGCCCCAGGACCTCGGTGCGTTCGTGGACCCGTACGCCGGCCGCGAGCGCACGTTCCAGCAGTCCGGCGACGAGCTTGCCAGGGTGCAACCCGGCACTCAGGGGATCGACCAGGCCACCCACGTACGCGGGCGAACCGAGCTCGCTGCCGAGCTCGTCGCGCTCGATGACGAACGTGGCGTGCCCGAACTCGTCGGCCAGCACCCGTTGCGCGTCGCGCAGCCCCGCGAGGTCCCGCCTCGTGCACGCGGCCCACAGCGCACCGGAGCGCGAGAAGCCGCAGTCGATGCCCTCGTCGCGGACGAACACCTCGAGGTGGTCGATGGCATCCAGCGAAGCCCGGTACAGACGGACCCCGAGGTCGCGACCGTACGTGGCCAGGAGCTGGGCGGGCGGCGGCTTCAGCCCGGCGAGCACCATGCCACCGTTGCGCGTGCTCGCGCCGGCGCCGACCTGGTCACGCTCGACGACGTGCACGTCGACGCCCCGCCGCGCCAGGTGGAGCGCAGTCGCGAGCCCCGTCAGTCCACCCCCCACGACCAGCACTTCGACGCGGTCGGGCACCGGGACGTCGGGGAGCGGTCCCCAGGTCGATCCCGCGGTGAGCGTCCAGTAGGTCCGCGGCGCGGCGTCGATCACGGTGTCGGACACGTCACAGCCCCTCGGCCGCGCCCGCGCGACGCGGGTCCGCGCAGGCATGCAGCCCCTCGTCATCGAGGACGATGCCGTCGAACGACCCCATGCTGAACATCCACGGCTGCACGACGTCCAGCGTCAGTCCCCGCGCCGTCACGTCGTCGCGCAGGCGCTCCGGGACGTCGAGTTCGATCCGCTGGCCCGCGTCGCTCTCGGTGACCCCGAACCGCGGTAGGTGAACCGATCCCTCGATGCCCATCCCGAAGTCAAGGAGGTTGACGAGGTTCTGGACCACGTTGGCCAGCAGCGCCATCGCCGGGGATCCCGACACGACCACGGGTCGACCGTCGCGCAGCACCATGTTGCTGCACAGCGACAGCACGAGCCGCTGGCCCGGCAGCACCGCGGTGCGGCGGAGGTGGCCCCCTGCGGCCCCGACCGACATGCCGTCCAGGAACAGGCCGTTGATCCACGGATGCGCCAGTGACGAGTTCATCACGGTCACGACGTCGCCGTCCGGGTCGACGACCGTGACCTGGCACGAGCCCGGCGGAGCGACCGGCGCCCGCGGCCGCGGTGCGGCCATGCGCAGCAGCTCGAACCGGTGTGCGGCGAACTCCTTCGAGGCGAGCAGCTCGACCGGCACGTGGTGACTGTCGGGGTCGTTCTGGCGCGTCCCCTCCCCCATCACGGTGTCCACGATGTGCATCAGCCAGTACAGCGTGTCGGCCGACTCGAGCTGGTGACCCATCGCCGGGAGGTCGAGCAGCTCGACGAGGTTCAGCACCTCGATCAGCATCAGACCCCCGTTGTCCGGGGGCGGCGCACCCACGATCTCGTACCCGCGGTAGGTCCCGCGAACCGGCTCCTGCCAGCGGACCTCGTACGCGTCCAGGTCCGCCATGCTCAGCGCGCCGCCGGCGCCCTGGACCGTCTCGACCAGCTTGCGGGCGAACGTGCCCCTGTAGAACTCGTCCGCTCCCTCGGTCGCGAAGCGTTCGAGCGTGCCCGCCAGCGCCGGCTGCTCCCAGCGCTCGTACGGCAGCCGCAGGGTCCCCTCGGGGAGGTAGATGGCCCGCCCCTCCGGCGTGCTGGCGATACGCGCCAGCATCTGCGACTCGTAGCTGTAGAGGTGGGGTGGGATCTCGAAGCCGTCCCGCGCGTACTCGATCGCCTGCGCCAGGATCGCGTCGCGTGACCACGTCCCGAACCGCTCGCGGATCGCCTCGAACCCGGCCCACCAGCCGGGCACCATCACGCCGCGGCCCGTCTCGACGTCCGCATCGGTGACCGGGCCGTGATGCCCGCGAGGACGGTCGGGGCTCCCGTTGCAGTACGTGACCGTGCCGGTGGCAGCATCGCGGTGCAGCGTGCTGAGGCATCCGGTCATCGTGACCATGTCGGGCTCGAGCACGATCTGGGCGGCACACGCCGCCAGCGCCGCATCACAGGCGTTCCCGCCTGCGCGCAGGACTTCGAGCCCCGCGCGCGTCGCCAGCGGGTGGTCGGTGACGACCATTGCTCGCGGCGACGTCACGGCGGTCTTGCGACCGAACCGGTTCCTGGCGACGAGCTCCTGCCTCGTACCCGGGTCCACGGCGCCTATCCCCTCGTCGGCCGTGCCGACGCTACGGGCGACGGGACGCACCGACCTCATCCGTCTGGATAAGATTGGAGAAAGCCAGTACGCCGAACGGAGCACCACCGTGCGACTGGACGAGTTGTTGGCGGAGGAGGCGCTCGGGCTGCGTCTGTGCGGTCGCCCCGACCACGCCAGCCGCCCACTGTCGTGGGCGTTCGTGGTCGAGATGCCCGACCCGGGACGCTGGCTCGGGGGCGGCGAGATCGCGCTCACCACGGGCATCTCGCTGACCGATCCGTCCGCGCAGGCGACGTTCGTGCACGAGCTGGCCGACGTCGGCGCCGCCGCGCTCGGCTTCGCACCGGGCGGGCTTCACCCGACGATCCCCCCGGCCATCGAACAGGCCGCCGCCGAGCGCGACCTGCCGCTCGTGGAGGTGCCGTTCGAGACCCGGTTCCGGGACATCACCAACGTCGTGTGCGGTTCGGTCGCCCGCGAACGCTACGAGCAGATCGATCGGGCGCTCAAGGCGCACGACGAGCTCGCTCGCCTGGTCCTGGACGGCCACGGCACCGTCGAGCTCGTCGACCGGTTGGCGGAGCTGATCGAACGCCCGTTGATCCTGTTCGACGCTGACGTGGAGGAACTGGCTCGAGCCGGAACGGGCCGCGCGTGGCCCGACGAACTCGTCCCCCGCATCCTCGAGGGCCGCGCCCGGGACCACCCGTGGCGCGTCGCCGGGACCGGCATCTGGCCCGTGCTGGTCGGCGACGACATCGAGGCGCTGGTCGCGGTCCGCAGGCCCGAGCCGCGTGACCGTCAGGTCATGACGTACGCGGTCACTCTGCTGGGCTTGCAACTGGACCGGGAACGGTCCGCCCACCGCGACCGAGCCGAACGGCTCGGGGCGGCCGTGACCGCGATCGTCGAGCGTTCCGAGCCGATCGCGACCATCGAGCGACGCCTGACCGGCCTCGGCGTCGAGACCGACCGGGCGCACGTCGTGCTGGTCGTCGGAACGCCCGGTGACGCCGGCGCCACCGGGTTCTGGTCGGTGACGCGGGCTCTGATGCGGGCGCTGCCCGTCCCGGTCCTCACCGGCCGCGTGGACGACCGGACCGTGGCGATCGCCACCACCACCGATCCCACCGCAGTGGCCTCGGCCCTCTCGCAGCAGCTCGGACGGCTGGGACAAGGTGCCGCGGTCGGGGTCTCCGCGGCCCACACGGGCGTCGCACCGTGGCGGATCGCGTACTTCGAGGCGCTCGACGCCGCGCACCGTGGCCCCGGCGTCCACCGCTACACAGCCCAGAGCATCTCCCGCTTGCTGCTCGTCGCCGGCGACGTCCCCGCCCGAGAGCTGGCCGCCTCGCTGCTCGCGCCGCTGGACGAGCACGACCAGAAATCCTCGGCCGACCTCATCGACACGCTGCGCGCGTTCTTCCGCCACGACGGCACGATGACCGCGACCGCTGACGAGCTCGGCATCCACCGCCACACGCTGCGGTACCGCCTCGACCGCATCGCCGAGCTGTCCGGCCGCGACCCCCGCCGGTCCGAGGATCTCGTCGAGCTCCACCTCGCGTTGCTGCTCACCCGAGCTGAGCGTGCGCCAGGGCACGGCTGAACTGCGCGGCGCCGACCCCGACGAGGCACGCCATCCCTGACCTCAGCCGCCGACCCTGCGCGCGGCGAAGATGCCGTTCAGCACGTGGGTCGCTGGCTCGCGGTCGCTGCCGATGAACGCCAGGGGCCAGCCGAGGACGGTGTGCTCGGTCGGGTCGGCAGGCACGAACGACGTGGCCGTCACCGGGGCCAGTGCGGTGCGTCGCTGGTCGGGGTCGTCCGTGAAGGTGAGGCAGAGCCGCCCGTCTTGGACGGTCACCTCCTGTCGTGCGCCGTAGCGTTCGTAAGCCCCGACGAGGCGGTCGAGGTCGGGGCTGAGTCCGTCGTCCGCGACCGGCAGTGCCGGAGCGGTGATGCCGAACAGGTCGGCGAGGACGGTCCCGATGACGGTGCGGTTGAAGTGGTGCGCGACGGCCGGGACGTTCACCAGGGTCACCACTGCGAAGTTCCGCTCGGGACACCAGAGCAGGTTGGACGAACCGGACCTGTTCACGCCCGCGTGGCCGTAGAGGGTCGCCCCGTCCCAGCGCTTCTGGGTGGGTCCCACGCACCAGGCATCGGAGTGGGCCCGAAGGTCCGGCGGCAGCTCGACGTTGGGCGTGCACATCGCCTCGACAGCGACCTCGGACAGGACCTGGTCGCCGGCCCCGGACCGGCCGCCGTCGAGGAGCATGCGGCAGAAGGCGGCCGCGTCGCCGGCAGTGGTGCACAGCGTGCTGCCGGCCGGTTCCATCGACACCGGGAGGCGCCAGGGCCGAACGATCGTGCGACCATCGGGTCCAGGGGCGTAGCCGACGGCGACATCGCGGTAGACGAGGTCTTCGAAGGCGGTCAGGGTGTCCGCCAGACGGGACGGGGCGAGCAGGCGCTCCGTGAGGGCTTGGCGCCAGGGGACGCCCGTCAGGCGCTCGACGACCGCGCCGGCCACGACCGTTCCCGCGTTGCTGTAGCCGAACATCTTCCCGGGAGGACAGATCACGGGCACGTCCGACAGCTCGGCGACGTACCGAGACACCGCGTCGTCCCCGGGACCGTGGTCGGTGTACGGGCCGTTGTCCAGACCGCTGCTCATCGACAGGAGCTGGCGCAGGGTGATCGCCTCGTTGGCGTCCGCATCGGGCACACGGAGATCGGGCAGGTAGCTGACGACGGGCTCGTCCAGGTCGACCAGACCATCGTCGACGAGCTGCATCACCAGGGCGGCGTTGTAGATCTTGGTCGCCGACCCGATCTGGAACATCGTCGACGACGTGACCGGCCGACCGGCGGCCTCGTTGGCGACGCCCGTGGTGAACACGCGCGTGCGCTCGCCGTCGAAGATCGCCAGGGCGGCCCCGACCACACCGGTCGTCCGGGCCGCGCCGTCCAGCAGCCTTTGGAGATCGCTGTCGCTCGCGCCCACGTGGGTCCCTCCCCTCGCGACCCGCGCAGCGTAGGCACGGAGCGTCGGATCGATCCGGTCCGTGCACCCAGTCCCTCCGGACGGGCGCACGTCCTCGGCGCACGCACCCGTCGTCTGCTCCACCGAGCTCTCCCAGGTCCGTCAGCTCGTCAGTTGGCCGCCAGCAGGAACCCGACCGTGGCGGGGACCGGGAACGGGCCGAGCCCACCGAGTTCGCGGTACACGAGCGCGAGCTCTTCCGGTGCGAGTCGGCAGGCCGGCGACCGCACGAACGTCTGGATCGAGTCGACCCGGCCGTCGGTCGATCGGATGCCTTCGACGGCCTCGGTGAACGCGTCGGCCTCGAAGCCATCGGCGACGTCCCCGAACGGCTTGGCCATCTGCGCGATCATCGCGTCGGTCAACGCCGACGTCGGGCTGAGCGCCATGATCCGGTCGGCGTAGAACAGCCCGATCGCGTACGAGCGCTTCCAGGCCCACGGCAGGTCGGCCGGACCGGGGTGGGTGCCCTCGCGCTCGCGGACCAGGAACCCGGCCACGAAGTCAGCGATGAACGCACTGTCGTGGACGTCCCGCAGCCCCAGCGACCACGCCACCATGTCCCAGCGGTTGGTCGCGACCACCACGGCTACGTCCAGCTCAGGGTAGGCGCGGAAGTCGTTGTGCCACCCGTACATGTGGGCGCCGACGTGGCCGAACCAGCCGTCCACCTTCCCGTGCCGCCCGAGGAACCACGCCAGGCCACCCGCGACGGCATCGTCCGTGGGCCGGATCCCGGTCACCTGCGGGGTCAGCATGTGCCCGACTGTCTCGTCCCGCAGGATCCGCTGCCCGTCGAGCTCGCCCCCGTTGAGGTAGGCCAGCAGCAGCCGCAGGTGATCGCCGGGCGTGGTCACCACGGTCCCGGCCGGATGATCGGCGAAGTACACCGGCGGCGTGGGCAGGTTCAACCCCGCGAAGCCGGCGTAGCCGGACGAGAACCGCTCGACCAGGTCCGCCCGGGCCGCCGGGACGTCCTGGTACGGCGGGTACTGGGTGTCGTGCATGCCGAGCGGCTCGATGATGTGGCGTTGCACGTAGTCCGAGAACGACAGCCCATCGGGGTTCGTCGCCTCGACCAGGAACCCCAGCGTCGCCATCCCGGTGTTGGAGTACTGGTACAGCATGCCGACCTTCGCGGTCCACTTGGGCACGACCGACCCGTAGTACAGGTCCTGGACCTGCTCGCCATAGCTGCGTTCCAGGTGTTCACCGAGCGGGGGTGGCGGGGCGAAGTCGGGAGCAGCCTCGTTGCTGGCGAGCCCCGACCGGTGCGTCAACAGGTCGTAGACCGTGACGTCGCGCTCGCCAAGGGGGTTGTCGACCTCGAACCCGTGCAGGTGGCGGTTGATCGGGTCGTGCAGCCCCATCACGCCCTTCTCCACGAGCTGCATCACGGCCGTGGCCGTGTAGGTCTTGCCCATCGAGCCCGAGTGCATGGTCGTGCGCGGCGTCATGGGCGTGCGGTCCTCGAGGTCCGCGAAGCCGAAACCCTCCTCCCATAGCAGGCGGCCCTGGCGGCCGAGCGCGAGGTTGAGTCCCGGGGTCGCGTTGACGCGCATCACCTCGGGCACGAAGGCCCGGAGGGCGTCGATCAGGCGCCGGTTCGTGTCCGTCACACTCAGATCCGATCCGTCAGATGCTGGAGAAGGGAGCCAGCCGGCTGTAGGTGTTGCACGGGTCGTCGTCTCGGCGCCGGGCCCGGGCGTCGACGCGCCGCAGTCAGTAGCCCTCGACGACGCCCCAGGTGCCGCGGGTGCGGGCGGCGTGCAGGCGGCCCGTGTCCGGGTCGATCGACACACCGATCCAGAACCCTCTGGGGATGGTGCCGTCGCGGGGGTCCTTGACCTCGATCGCCAGTCCGCGCCCGCGGGCATCGTCCAGCACCTCCTCGTCGAAGCCGGTCTCGAGCACCTGCGGCACCTCGTCGAACTTCCGCAGCGCCGCGTACATCTTCTCGCGTGACGTCGCCCCGTTGCTCGATGCCCGGGCCGACACCGTCCCGTTCTGCGGGTCGTGGACCTCGTCGCCCGGTCCGTCGTCGCCCGGCTCGGCCCGCTTGGCGTTGCGGTCGGGCTTGGAGAAGATCGACGGGCCGTGGAACAGCGGGCGCGAGATCGCCTGCGCGGGCGTCATCCCGCGGTCGAGGATCGCCGTGAGGCACTGCAGCGGCACGTCGGGCATGCCCGTGCCGATGATGCTGGACGCCAGCACCGGCTTGCCGTCGCGCAGGAAGATGGCCGGCTCGCTGACGTTGGGCACCAACGCCCCGGGACCGACCTTCGCTATCAGCTCGGGTTGAATCGCGCCGGAATCGGGCACGCCGATCCCGTCCACGAAGATCCCGGTCGTGCCCCACATGCTGGTGTTGACCGAGTGCAGCAGCGTCAGCACGTTGCCGTCCTCGTCCACGCCGGCGATGAAGTCCGAGTGCAGGGATGCCTCCAGATCGGCGTCGAGGGTGGCATGGCCGACGTTGCTCATCTCCTTCCAGACCTCGCGCGCGTGCTCCTTGGTCGCACGTCGCTCGTCCGGCGGGTCGAGCAGGCTGCCCATTGCCTGGCGGGCGATCTGCACCATCCAGAACAGAGCCTCGCCCGAAGTCGTCGGGTCGCCGAGGTCAGCCAGCTCCGCGAGGTTGAGCGCCTCGCACAGTGCCACGCCCCCACGCTCGCCGGCCAGCGTCGCGACTTCGACGTCGCGGTAGGTGGTGCGCAGCGGCGCGCCGATCAGGGGCCGGTACTCGGCCAGGTCCTCCAGGCTCGCCTTGCCACCCTCACGGTTGACGATCTCGACGAAGCGTTGCGCCCACGGCCCGCGGTAGACGTGGTCGGCCCCGTCCCGCGCGATCGCACGCAGGGTCGCGGCCAGCGCCGGCTGGCGGAACGTGGCGCCGAGCCCGGGCAGCTCCCCGTTCTCGTCGAGGAAGATCGCCCTGCCCTCCTCGGTCCTCTCGAGCACGTCCTCGCGGAACGCGAACAGCCCGACGTGCTCCTGCGCGACCTCGAAGCCCTCCTCGGCGACGTACAGCGCGGGTTCGAACAGATCGGCCCACGGCAACCGGCCCCAGCGGTCGTGGGCCGCCTGGATCGCTGCGAAGAACCCCGGCACCAGCGCGCTGCGCCCGGACGGCTCGGGCTGCCGTGGGATGCTCAATGGGTCGTGCTCGTCGCGGAAGGTGGCGTACCCGCCGTTGAGTGAGTGCACCTGCCCGGTCTGCGCCTCGTACAGGACCATGTTGAAGATCCCGGCGAAGCTGACCCACGAGCCCATCGCCAGCGTGGTCTGGGTCAGTGCCATCGTGATCGCCGCATCGACGATGGTCCCGCCGGCCTCCAGTGCCTTGCGTGCCGCGAGCTGCGCGAGCGGTCCGGTCGAGCCGAGGATGATCGCGTGATCGCGGCTGCCGTAGGCCGGCTCACCCAGGAACAGCCGTTGACTGAGATCCTGGTAGTGCGCCAGCTCGGCGACCGGCCAGCTCCGGGGATCGAGTGCGGTCACGGTCGCTGCTCCGGTCGGTGTGTCACCGAGTATCCGGCGTGCCGATCGGGTTGGGCTGTCGCTCTGCACAAGGGGGTACCCGGTTGCTTGGGCGGTTCGACGAGGCACCGGCGCAGCCGGCGTGGTCCCATCGGGTCGCGTCCGCGATGAAGGAGAGGCCGGGTGAGGCGGCAGCAGTGGAGCAGGCGCTACCCGCCCCTGGCCGGGGCGGTCGCCTCCGCGCTCCTGGCGGTCTTCGTGCTCCCGTCGGCGCTCAACGTGCCCCAGAGCAACCCCACCCAGACACTGGAGTTCGCGCCGGTCCCTCCCGAGGACGACCAGCCCCCGCCGCCGGACAGCGGCAACATGGCGAGCCTGGGTCTGGGGACCTCGACCAGCACGGTCGGCGACGCCCCCGGGGGCGGGGCCGGGTTGCCCCCACCACCGCCGATCCCCGCGGGGATCGGTGAGGCGCCCTTGAGCAAGCGGTGCGTGGGCAACCCGCCACGGCAGACCGAGGACGCGCTCTCACCGCCCTGCGTCGCCCACTTCGAGGGCGACAACGGCGGCGCCACCCACCGGGGGGTGGAATCCGACGAGATCCGGATCCTGTTCTACGTCGACGGCCACATCTCGGTCAACACCACGAGCGGCAACGACGACGAGACCGACCTCGCCGGGCGGTACTTCGACCTCGCCCTGCCCCCGACGGACGAGGAGCAGCAGTCGTCGTCCACCATGCGCATCGCCCGGCGGTGGCAGACCTACTTCAACCAGCGCTTCCAGACCTACAACCGCGTGGCCCACTTCCACGTGTACTTCTCCACGTCGGATGCCGACGACGCCAAGTCCTCCGAAACCCGGCGCGCGGACGCGATCGACAACCTCGCCGTGGTCGACCCCTTCGCGGTCGTGCTCAGCCGGGCCAAGTCCGGGTTCGAGCTCGACTACATGGAGGTGATGGCGTCGCGCGGCGTGCTCAGCTTCGGGGCGCGCAACGCCTTCGACGAATCGTTCCTCCAGCGGTTCGCAGGCGCGATCTGGAGCTTCCGCCCGTCGGTCGAGCAGCACGCCGAGCGCTACATCTCCTACCTGTGCTCCAAGGTCGTGCCCCACCCGGTCGTGGACAGCGGCAACGCCGAGACCATCGGTCAGCCCCGTCGGCTGGGCCTGCTGTACACGACCGACCCGGGACGCCCCGACCTTCACCTGCTGACGAAGCTCACGCGAGAAGGCGTCGAGGCCTGCGGCGGCACGTTCGAGTCGCAGACGACCTTCCCGGTCGCCGGGCGCACCTACCAGACGGCCCGCGAGGACGCGGCAGCGCTGTACGCGACCAACAACATGGCCAAGTTCCAGCAGGACCGGGTCACGACCATCATCTGGCCCGGCGGCTACGAGACCGATCAGTCCAAGGCGGCCGCCCGGCTCGGCTACGAGCCCGAGTGGATCCTGGCCGGCGACTACGAGCTGGAGGGCAACTGGAACGCCAGCTACAACGAGCCCGAGACGTGGGAACACGCCTGGATCGTCACGTCCGTGGCCTACCGGGGCGAGCCCGAGGAGGATCCCTGCCGGCAGGCGATCGAGGAGGCCGACCCAGCGATCGGCCGCGACGGGGGCCATGCGTGTGGGATCACCCGGTTCTACGAGGATCTCCGTCAGCTCTTCACCGGGATCCAGGTGGCGGGTCCGCGCCTGACGGTCGAGACGATCGACCAGGGCTTCCACGCCATCCCTCGGGTGGCCAGCACGGACCCACGCGTCCCGGCGTGCTTCTACGACCCGGGCGACTACACGTGCGTCAAGGACGCCGTGGCAGAATTCTGGGACGCCGAGGAGCCCAACCCCAACGGGGTCACCGTCGGCTGCTGGCGGATGGTGCAGGACGGCCGGCGCTACCTGACCGGTCAGTGGCCGGACGGCAACATCGACGCCCAGGCCACGCCCCAGGACCTCTGCAACTCGTACGACAACAACGCCTACATCGTCTGATCGGGTCACTGCTGACCCTTGACCGAGTCAGGAGCACCCCGTGACCGCGCCCCGTGCCGGATCGTCCGCTTCGACCACCTCCCTGGATCCTCGGAGCTGGCCGGACGACGAGGTCGACCACATCCTGCAGGCCAGCTCGGCGATGCGCTCGCTGGACTCCGCCAGCGCGACGTACGCACACGCGCTGATCGTGGGCTCGACCGGCCGGTTCGCACAGTACGCCGGCCGCAAGGCGCTCGAGGCGGGGGGCTCGGCCGCCGATGCGGCATTGGTGACCGCTTTCACGCAGGTCGCGCTGGCTCACGGGGGCTGGGTCAGCTACGCCGGCATCATGAGCGTGGTGCACTACGACGCCGCAACGGGCAAGATCACGTCGTTGAGCGGCGGGTTCGGCACGTTCAAGGGTGAGACCGACCCATCGTCGATCCCCGCCGCGCCCACGCCGAGCGGCCGCTCAGCTCTGGTTCCCGGCTACTTCAAGGCGGCCGAGGAACTGCACCGACGTCACGGCAAGCTCGCGTGGGCCGACCTGCTGCTGCCTGCGATCCACGTCGCGGAGGTCGGTTTCGTCGTCGGGCCCGAGCGCATGCCGATCTACGACCTGAAGCGCGACGTGGTCCTGCGCACGCCCGAGGGTCGTGAGCAGTTCACGTTCGACGGGGGCTACGTCGACGAGGACACCCGCATCACGCAGCCCCAGCTCGCCGGGACCTTGCGGCGGGTCGCCGCGGAAGGCGCCGACCACATCTACAGAGGCGCGTGGGCCCAGCGGTTCGTCGAGATCGTCCAGCGCGAGGGCGGCAACGTCACGATCGACGACCTGAACAACTACGAGGCGATCTGGTCCCAGCCCATCACCGCCGAGTTCAACGGCTACACCCTGCACGGTGTGGGCGTGCCGGACACCGGTGGCGCGGCGCTCGCCGAGAGCCTCCAGATCGTCGAGCTGGCCGACCTCGGTGACATCACCAGCGAGGGCGAGTCGCTGCACCGGTTGCTGTCGATCATGCGCACGGCCACGCAGTTCACCGGGTTGCCTCCGGCCATGCGTACGACCCGCAGTCACGCGGAGAAGCTCTGGAAGGAGATCCAGAACGCCGGAGGTCCCGTGGGGCCGGGCGTCTACAGCAGCGGCAGCCACTCCGACTACGTCGTCAGCGTCGACGGCGACGGCAACGTGGTGGCGATGTGCCACTCCATCAACACGTCGATGTGGGGGTCGACCGGAATCTTCGTCGACGGCATCTCGATCCCGGACTCGGCCTGCTTCCAGCAGCAGCCGCTCACGCTGGTCACGCCCGGCGACCACCTGCCCCACCCGATGAACCCGGCGATCTTCACGAGGGACGGGGTCCCGGTCCTGGCCTCGAGCAGCATCGGCTCCGGCTTGATGGAGACGACGCTGCAGTGCCTGGTCACCACGCTGCGCGACGGTCGGAGCGTGGCGGAGTCGGCGGCGCAACCGCTGATCCACAACCTCGACTTCATCTCGGGCGACTCGGTGACCTCGGCGATCGAGGACGCCGAGGAGGACGCGTTGGCGTCGGGCATCAGCCGGATGCAGCGCTTCATGCAGGAGGAGCTCGAGAAGGGCACCCCGCAGGAGGAGCTGTACGGCCGGTTCATGGCCACGATGCCGCAGGTGCTCGAAGACGGGTTCGACGAGGACCTCGTCCAGGACGTGCGGGACCGTGGCATCGACGTCGTCCGCAAGCCGATCGACGACCCGACGCTGCCACGCGGGTACTGGGTCGGTGTCTGGATCGACCCCGTCACGGGCCACAAGACCGGTGCCCGCACCCCGTACTGCACCGGGCTCGTCGAAGGCATCTGATCGGCGCGGACCGCCCGAGCCTCACGCCACCGCGGACAGGACCTCGAACAGCAGCCGCTCTCGCTGCTCCAGGTGGGTGCCGTCGTTCCACGCGGTGCTCACGACGACCAGCGACAGCTCGGGGATCACCTGGATGGCCTGGCCGCCACGGCCCAGCGCGGCGAACGTGTGCAGGTCGCCACCATCGTGCGCGACGGCGCCCAACCACCACTGGTAGCCGTACTCGAAGTCGGGCGCCTGGCGGGAGATCGAGCGCTCGACCCAGTCCTGACCGATCACGCGCACGCCGTCGTGGACCCCGCCATCGAGGTAGAGCTGTCCGAACCTGAGCATGTCGCGCGGGCGCAGGTACAGCCCGCCGCCGGTCTGCAGCAGCGGTGCAGGCGACACGAGCCACGCGAACTCGTCGATCCCCAGCGGGCCGAACAGGTGCTGCTGCGCGAAGGCGTCGGCCCGCACGCCGGTGGCGCGCTCCAGAATCCGCCCGAGCGCGATCGACAGCCCGCTGTTGTACTGGAACGCGACGCCCGGCTCGTGATCGAACGGCAGCTCGAACAGGAACCGCAGCGGATCCGTTGCCCGGACGAACGCGATGTGGTCGTTGCGCTCGTCCGTGTACGGGACGCTCGACTCGTCCCAGCGCAGCCCGGACGTCATCGCCAGCACGTGCGACAGCCGCAGATCACGCTGCGGCGTGCGGGCGAAGAGGTGGGCGTACTCGGGAAAGAAGGTCGAGACCGGGACGTCGACGCCGTCGATCAACCCGCGTTCGATCGCGATCCCGACCAGCGCGGACGTGAAGCTCTTGGTGACCGAGTGGGTGCAGTGGACGAACGAGCGCTCGTACGTCCGGCTCCGGCCGTCCTCGTAGGGCCCGGTCCCGTACTCCTCGAACACCAGCAGCCCGTCACGGGCGACCAGCAACGAGTGAACGTTCACGAGGTCGCTGCCGTGCAGGTCCGCCCGCAGCGACTCGAGCCGTCGGGCGTCCAGGCCCACCTGCCCGGGCGCGCCGACCGCCCATCCACCGGCGACCACCTCGGGCACCTGCTCTCCCATCCCCATCCCCATCCCCAGCTCCCGATCCCGCGAGCTTGCGACGGTACGTCGCCGGGGCCGCACTACGTTCGACGTTCGCCGTTCGCCGGCCACCGGGCCCGGCCACCGGGCCCCCGACCACAGGATCACCCACGTGCCAGCCGACCAGTTCCTGGCTTTGTCGCGCGCTGCGCTGCCGCCCCTGGAGGGCTCGCTCGCCGTGCCCGGACTACGGGCCCCGGTCGAGGTGCGCCGCGACCGGTGGGGCGTGCCACACATCTCGGCCGCCTCGTTGCAGGACCTGTACCTCGCGCAGGGGTTCGTCGCGGCCTCCGAGCGGCTGTTCCAGATCGAGACGACCTACCGCGCCTCGCAGGGGACCCTGAGCGAGCTGATCGGGCCGGACGGCCTCGAGACCGACCGCGCCGCGCGACGGCTCGGGCGCAACCTGGACCACCTCCACGTCGCCGAGACCCTCGACGAGCGGTCGGTGGAGATCTGGCAGGCATGGCTCGCCGGGGTTCACGCCTTCGTCGACCACGGACCGGGCCTGCCTCCCGAGTACCAGTTCCTGGACACCGCACCCGGTCTTCCGCGCGGTGACGAGGCTCCCGCTCGCATGGCCGCGATCCTCGTCGCCGCCGAGCAGTCGAGCTGGCAGACGGTGCTCCTGCGCGTGGAGCTCACGGCCCGGCTCGGCCCCGAAGCGGCCGGCACACTGCTGCCTGGCTGGCCCATCGAGCCGATGGGCGTGCGCGCGGGCGGCCCGATGCCGATCGGCAGCACGATCCCGGCCAGCCCGATGGGCGTGGGATCCAACGCGTGGGCCGTGCACGGCTCGCGGACCGCCAGCGGCAAGCCCATCGTGGCCTACGACCCGCACCTGCCCTTCCAGACACCGGGCTGGACCGAGTGGCACCTGTCTGCACCCGGGTTCGAGGTCGCCGGCGCCAGTCACCCCGCGTTCCCCGGCGTGGTGGCCGGACACACCGACTTCCACGGCTGGGGCATCACGTCGGGCCTGGGCAACACGACCGAGGTCTACCTCGAACAACTCGACGAGGACGGCACGGCCACGCGCTACGACGGCGGGTGGGAGCCGCTGACGGTCCGCCACGAGCAGATCGCGGTCCGGGGCCAGGCCGAGGCCGAGGTCGTGGAGTTCCGCGCCACCCGGCACGGACCGATCGTGGCCGACGCCGGGCCCGGGCACGTCTACAGCGTGCAGTTCTCCGGCACCGACGGCCTTGCCCCCAGCGCCATCCACGACCTGGCCGTGGCCCGTTCGTGGCCGCAGTTCCGCGAGGCGTTGCGCTCGATCAGCTTCATCCACTGGAACATCGTGTACGGCGACGCTGACGGCACCATCGGCTACCAGTTGGTCGGACCGTGGCCGCGGCGCCGCCACGGCGACGGCACGGTCCCGTCCGCCGGCTGGCTGCCCGAGCACGAATGGGACGGCGAGATCCCCTTCGACGAGCTGCCCACGGTGACCGACCCGGCTGCCGGCTACGTCGCGTCCTCCAACAACCGTCCCGTCGACGAGAGCTACCCGTACGCCCTGGGACGTGACTTCGCGCCGCCGTGGCGCATCCGTCGCGTGACCGAGGTCCTGGCCTCCGAGCCCGTCCACACCGTCGAGACCTCCTGCCGCCTCCAGACCGACACGGTCTCGGTCCTGGCCCGCGAGCTGAGCCGCCGCCTGGTCGGCGTCGCGGCCGGGACCGCGCGCCAGCAACGGGCGATGGATCTGCTGCGGTCGTGGGACGGTGACCTCGATGCCGGGTCGGCGGCGGCCGCCCTGTACCAGGCATGGAAGCACCACCTCGTGACCACCGTGTTCGAAACCGTGCTGGGTGCGCAGCTTCTGGAGCGGTTCGCAGGCGCCGCTTCACAACTGCCCGTACTGCTCGACCACCCGCCCGTCTTCCTGTTCGGTACCGACGGCCGGGTGGGACGCGACCGGGCCGTCCTCGATGCGCTGGAGCTCGCGCTGGATCAGTTGGGGGACGACCCGGACGCCTGGCGCTGGTCGGATCACCACCGCGTCGAGTTCTGCCACCCGCTGGTCGGTGAGGTCACCGCCGGGATCGCGGGCATCGGCGGTGACGGGACCTCGCCTGGCGCGACCACTCACGCACTCGGATCAGCGGTGGCCACCAGCGGCGGCGTCTGGCGCGGGGTGGTCGACCTCGCGGACGTCGATCGGTCCGTGGGCGTGCTCACGACCGGCGTGTCGGGCAACCCGGCCTCGCCCCACTGGGACGACCAGTTCGACCTGTGGGTGTCGGGGCAGTTCCACGCGCTGCCCTGGACGTCGGCGGCGGTGGAGACCGCCACGATCGCGCGCATGGAGCTGACACTCGACGAAGGCTGACCCGGTCAGCCCTCACCCCCACGATCGGGTGTGCTCGTTCCTGCGGTATTTCGCAGTGACGGGCACACCCGATGGGAGCATCGCACGGGGCCCCGCGCACGCAGCCCCGTAGTATGCGGCCCCCTGGGAGAGGGAGAGGGAGACGATGAGCAAGCGAGTCGCGCTGCTGCCCACCTGTGTCATCGACACGGTCGCGCCCGACGTGGGCACGGCCACGGTCCGGGTGCTGCGGCGGCTGGGCTACGAGGTGACCGTCCCGGCGGACGCGACCTGCTGCGGGCAGCCTGCCTGGAACGCGGGCTTCGCGGAGCAGGCGGCCAAGGTCGCGCGCACGACCCTCGCGGCGCTCGACCAGGCCCCAGCCGACGTCGTGTGCGTACCGGCCGGGAGCTGCGCCACGATGATGCGCGTGTTCTGGGCCGAGCTGTTCGAGCTCGTCGGCGACCACGCGGCCCGGCACCGGGCCGAGGCGCTGGCCGGACGTGTCCGCGAGTTCTCCGAGCTGGTCGCCGACCACGCCGACGAGCTGGAGGGCCGGCACGAGGCGACGGTGGGCTACCACCACTCGTGCCACATGCTGCGCGAGCTCGGCATCCGCGCGCAGCCCGAGGCGCTGCTCGACCGTGTCGAAGGCCTCGAGCGTGCCGAATGGGACGGCGACGACCGGTGCTGCGGGTTCGGCGGGCTGTTCTCCGTCAAGCAGCCCGAGCTGTCGATCGCGATGGCCGACGACAAGCTCAACAGCCTGCTCGACAGCGGTGCCACCGAGCTGGTCGGCTGCGACCAGTCCTGCCTCATGCACCTCGAGGGGCGCCTGCGCAGCCGTGGCCAGACCATGCCGGTCAGGCACCTGGCCGAGGTTCTCGACGAAGCGAGCCGAACGTGACCACCGACCTGCTCACCGGGACCACCCTGCGCCAGCGTGCCCGCAACGGGATCGCCGACGAGCACGTGCGCGGCGCCCTGCGCAACGTCACCAACCGCCTGGCCGACATGCGGGTCCAGGCGCAGGACAGCCTGACCAACTGGGAAGAGCTGCGCGACGGCGCACGGGCGATGCGCGGCGACATCATCGCGCGCCTGCCCGAGATCCTGGAGCGCCTGGCCGACAACGTCGAGGCCAACGGCGGGACCGTGTTCTGGGCGGCCGACGCGGACGAGGCCTCGGGGTACGTGGCGGGCGTGGCACGCCGCCAGGGCGTCGAGCTGGTGGTCAAGTCCAAGTCGATGGTCACCGAGGAGATCCACCTCAACGACGTGCTCCAGCGCCAGGGAATCGAGGTGGTCGAGACCGACCTCGGCGAGTGGATCATCCAGCTCGCCCAGCAGATGCCGTCGCACATCCTCGCGCCGGCCATCCACATGACGCGCGGGGACATCGCCGACCTGTTCAACCGCATCGCCGGGGGCGACCTGTCCGACGTGCCCGAGGAGCTCACCGCGTTCGCCCGCGAACAGCTTCGCGACAAGTTCCTGATCGCCGACCTCGGTATCAGCGGCTGCAACTTCGGGGTCGCCGAGACCGGCTCGATGGTGCTGGTCACCAACGAGGGCAACGGTCGCATGGTGACCTCGATCCCCCGGACCCACATCGCGATGATGGGCATGGAGCGCGTGGTCGAGACCTGGGAGCAACTGGACCTGATGATGAACCTGCT
>DASWKO010000274.1:0-12524 GCA_036396595.1 Nitriliruptorales bacterium
ACCCCCCTGGCCACCCGACCTCTGAGCACCCCTGCCTGCCAGCCCCCACGGCCTGAGCCGCCCGGGCGAAGACCCTGACGCCCCGCAGGCCCCGAGCCAACGGCGACGGGGCCCACACCCACGCCCAGAACCCCCAAGACCCCCAGGACCCCCGGCCGCGAGCCGGCCGGAGGGAGGGGCGCGCCGGGGGCCGTGACGCAGGTTGCAGTTACGGGGTACCGGAGTCAGGGACCACGGGGCTCCCCTCCCGTGCACCCACCAAGCCCACCAGACCGAGCACCCCCGAGCCGAGCGGAGGGAGGGGCGCGCCGGGGGCCGTGACGCAGGTTGCAGTTACAGGGTACCGGAGTCAGGGACCACGGGGTGCCCCTCCCGTGGACGTGCCAAGCGCACGATCACCCGGGCGCCCCTCCCGAGAACCCACCAAGCCCACGATCACGCGCGCGCCCCTGGGCGCTGATGGCTGGTGTCAGAGCCTGCTGATCGGGTCGCCGACGCGCAGCGTGCCCGGCTCGAGTACCCGGACGTAGATGCCGCGCAGGTGCAGCGACCTGCCCACCGGCGAGTTCGCGAACACGACCGCGTCCCTGCCGTAACGCTCGGCGTACTTGCGACACCCGGTGTGCGGCGCGGCGGTCACCTCGAAGGTCACCGTGCCGGCCCCCAGCCGGTCTCCCGCCGCCAGGTGGTCGTCGCTGAGGTCCAGGTCGACCACGAGCTGGTCACCGGCCAGGGGCCAGCGTTCCCGGCTGCCCGCGATCAGCTCCAGGTAGCGTGCGTTGGTCAGGGTGATCTGCTGCTCCGGGTTGGCTGCCCCGTCGGCGGTGTGCTCGGACCCACGGGCCCGCCAGTTGTCCCCGACCAGCCCGTCCTCGATCGTGAACGTCGCCAGGTCGAGGCTGACACGCAGGTCCACGTCGGGGCGCGCCACGATCAGCTCGACCGTTCCTGTCCCACGGGGCGACGCCCGCACGTGCTCGAGTCCCGCCTCGAGCTCGGCGGTGGTGCGGTGGGCGATCTGCGTCTCGATGGCTCTGCCCTCCCGGGGACGTGAGCGGAGGCGAGGGTGACACGCGCCGAGCGGTCCGGCAAGCCTCCGCACCAGGTCACCCCTCACCCGGCACGCGGGCACGGCTCGAGGTCCCACCGCCTGTCAGCGCCGTGGCCAGGGACTCGGCACGGGCCACGCAGGAGGCGACGCCCACGCCGTCGTAGGCCGCGCCCGCCAGGTGCAGGCCCTGGCAGCCGTCGGTCGCCGCCAACTGCGCGCGGATCCCGGCGATGCGGTCGAGGTGGCCGACCTCGTACTGGGGCAGCGCCCGGTCCCACCTCGTGACCATCGTCGACACCGGTTCGCCGCTGATGTCCAGCGCCTCGGCGAGGTCGCGGTGGACCGCCGCCGACAGCTCCTCGTCAGACCGCGCCAGCATGTGCTGGCCGACGCGGCCGGCCGAGGCACGGATGAGCACCCGGTGGGGGTCGGACTGGTGTGGCCACTTCGACGAGACGAACGTCGCGGCCTTGACGGTGCGTCCCTCGCGGCTGGGCACCAGCATCCCGGAGCCGTCCAGGGGGTGACCCACGTCGGCGCGCTCGTAGGCCAGCGACACGGTGGCCACGCTGGCGTAGGCGATCTCGCGCAGACCCGCAGCGACCTCCGGAACGAGGTCGCGGACCAGTTCCGCGGCCACGTAGGCGGGGACCGCCAGCACGACGTGGTCGGCCTCGACGGCGTCCCCTTCGGCCAGCACGACCCTCAGCCGGCCGGCGACTCCCCGCTCCAGCCGCTGCGCGGGCTGACCGAGGCGCACGTCCCCACGGTCGGCGACGCGGTCGTGCAGGCGTTGCGCCAGGTGGCCCATCCCACCCTCGACGGTCAGGAACATCGGCCCGTCGGCGGTCACCCGCCGCCGGGCGCGCCGCAGCTCACGCAAGAGGCTGCGACCACCCTGCGCCGCAGCGTGCAGCAGCGGCGAGGTCGCTTCGAGGCTCAGCCGCGCCGGGTCCCCGGCGTACACACCGCCCAGCAGGGGATCGACCAGCACGTCGACGATCTCCTGGCCGAACCGCTCGCCCACGAGGTCGGCCACCGAACGGTCCCCGCGCCAGGACGCACGCGGCAGCACGAGGTCCATCCCAGCGCGGAGCGCACCGCCCGTGGACAGCGCACCCGACCGCAGGAGCGGCCACACCGCGGTCGGCACCCCGAGGACGGTGCCCTCGGGCAGGCGGCGCAGACGGCCGCGGGTCCAGAGGTAGACCGTGGAGGTGGCCGGGGCGACGAGGTCGTCGCCGAGCCCGACCGCGCGTGCGAGGCGCTCGGTGTGGGAGGTGCGGGCCAGGAACGCCTCCGCCCCGACGTCGACGGTGTGACCGGCGAAGGCCGTGGCCCGGAGCTTGCCCCCGGCGTGCGGGCTCGACTCGATGAGGGTCACCTCGACGCCGTCAGCCGCCTGCGCGCCGTGGATCAGGTGCCACGCGGTCGCGAGCCCTGTGATGCCACCCCCCACGATCGCGACGTGCCTCACGCCGCTGCCCCGTCCGCGTCGGTGATGACGTCCGCCAGCAGGTCGAGGAAGCGCGGCTGTGTGTTGGGCATCTCGGTGCGCTCGAGCACCAGGCCGTGCTGTTCGGCCACGCCACGTGCCTGGATGTCGACGTCGTACAGCACCTCGAGGTGATCGCTCACGAAGCCCACCGGCGCGACCACCACGGCCCGAAGGTCGTGAGCCTCGGCGAGCTTCGGGATGACGTCGAGGAGGTCCGGACCCAGCCAACGATCCGCGGTGCGACCGGCGGACTGCCAGGCGATGGAGGGTCGCAGCGGCAGGTCGACGCCCAGCTCCTCGAGGCGGGCGGTCGTCGCCTGCGCGGACTCGCGAAGCTGTACCGGGTACCGGTCACCCTCTTCGACGATGCTGGCAGGCAGCGAGTGTGCGGTGAACAGCACGTGGGTGCGCTCCCGACGGTCGCCGCGGATGCGGTCCAGCGCCTCGGCGACGCTTCGGGCGACCAGGTCCACGTAGCCGGGGTGCAGGTGCCAGGACCCCACGCCCACGTAGGGCAGCGCGTCGCCGATGGCCGCCGCGGCTCGTCGGTGGTAGGCGCCAACGCCCATCCGCGAGTGGTGGGGCGCGAGCACCAGCCCGACCGCGCGCTGGTGGGCGGCCCCGACGATCGCCTGTGCCCCGTCCTCGATGAAGGGTGCCGCGTGCTTGAGACCGAGGTGTACGCGGTACTCCCCCGGTGACCGCTCGTCCAGCGCCTCCTGGATGCCGGTGGCCTGACCCTCGGTGATCCGCCGCAGGGGCGACACGCCGCCCAACGCCCGGTAGCGGTCCTGAAGGTCCCGCAGCGCGGCCGGCTCGGGGGGCGTGCCCCGCCGGATGTGGGTGTAGTAGGCCTCGATGTCCTCGTGACGCTGCGGCGTGCCGTAGGCCATGACGAGCACCGCTGCGCGCCGGTCAGCCACGGCTGGCGCCTCGGGCCTCCAGCACCGTGCCCTCGGCGTGCACGAGTTGCACGACCTGCGCCAGGATCGCGGGGTCAGCCGCCGGCAGGACGCCGTGCCCGAGGTTGAACACGTAGTGCGGGTGGCCACCGCTTCGGGCCAGCACGTCGCGGACCCGGTCGGCGACGATCTTCCACGGCGCCAGCAGGTGCGTGGGGTCGAGGTTGCCCTGCAAGCCGGTTCCCTCGGGGACCCGCGCGCGGGCGAGGTCGAGCGGGACGCGCCAGTCGACGCCCACGACGTCCGATCCGGCCTCGGCCATCAGCCCCAGCAGTTCGCCGGTCGCAACGCCGAAGTGCAGCCCGGGTACGCCGAGGTCGTGGAGCTCGTCGAAGATCCGGCGCGAGACCGGCAGGACGTGCGTGGCGTAGTCGCTCGGCGTGAGCGCGCCCGCCCACGAGTCGAAGAGCTGCACCGCGCCCGCCCCGGCCTGGACCTGGGCGGTCAGGGCTGCGATGGCGACGTCGGCGAGCCGCTCCAGCAGGTCGCGGAACAGGGCGGGCTCGCTGATCATCATCGCCTTGGTAGCCGCGTAGTTCTTCGACGGCCCGCCCTCGATGAGGTAGCTCGCCAGCGTGAAGGGCGCCCCGGCAAAGCCGATGAGCGGGATGTCGAGCTCGGCGACGAGCTGCTTCACGGTCTGGACGACGTGGTCGTAGTCGTCGGACGGCTCGAGCGGCCGCAGGCGGTCCAGGTCGGCCGCCGACCGGAACGGCTCGTCGATGACCGGGCCCACGCCCTTGCGGATCTCCAGCCCGATCCCGAGCGCCTCGAGCGGGGTCACGATGTCGCTGAACAGGATCGCGGCGTCCACGTCGTACCGACGGGTCGGCTGCAGGGTGATCTCGGTGGCCAGATCCGGTGTCGTGATGCAGGTCCGCATGTCGTGCTCGGCGCGCAGCTCCCGGTACTCAGGCAGCGACCGACCAGCCTGCCGCATGAACCACACGGGGACACGGTCGTGTGGCTCGCCACGCAGCGCAGCGAGGAACGGGCTGGTCACGAGGGGATCCTGTCGGGTGGCGGCGCTACGGTGCCGGGCGACCGGGGACCTGCCAAGTCGGGGCCACCCGGGCCCTCATGTTGGAGGCCAGCGATGTTCGAGAGCGTCAACCCCGCGACCGGCGAGCGCGTCGAGACCTATGAAGAACACGACGGCGACCAGATCTCGCACCGGCTGGCACGGGCGTGGACCGGCTGGGGGTCGTGGCGAACGACGTCGTTCAGCACCCGTGCCGACCTGCTGCGCAACGTCGCCGACGGCCTGGAGAAGCGCAAGGCCGAGCTCGCTGAGCTGATGACCACCGAGATGGGCAAGCCGATCGGTTCGGCCGAGGGCGAGGTCGACAAGTGCGCGTGGGTCTGCCGGCACTACGCCGACCATGGCGAGGGCTACCTCCAGCACGACGTCATCGAGACCGACGCCGTCCGCAGCTACGTGCGCTTCGACCCGCTCGGACCGGTGCTGGCCGTGATGCCGTGGAACTTCCCCCTGTGGCAGGTGTTCCGGTTCGCGGCCCCCAGCCTGATGGCCGGAAACGTCGGCCTGCTGAAGCACGCCAGCAACGTGCCCGGCTGTGCGCTGGCGATCGAGGACGTGTTCGTCCAGGCCGGCGCCCCCGAGGGAGTGTTCACCACCCTGCTGGTCGGCAGCGGCGCCGCCGGCGACCTCATCGCCGACGACCGGGTCCGGGCCGTCACGCTGACCGGCTCGGTCGGCGCTGGTCGGGCTGTGGCCGGCCAGGCTGGCCAGCACCTCAAGAAGACCGTCCTGGAGCTCGGGGGTTCCGACGCCTTCGTGGTCCTCGAGGACGCCGACCTCGACCAGGCGGCGCGGATCGGGGTTCAGAGCAGGCTGATCAACAACGGTGAGTCCTGCATCGCGGCCAAGCGCTTCATCGTGGTGGACGCGGTGGCAGACGAGTTCGCGCAGCGCTTCCGGTCCGAGCTCGAGGCCAAGACCGTCGGCGACCCGATGGACCGCAGCACCGACGTCGGCCCGCTGGCCCGCGGCGACCTGCGCGACGAGCTCCACGACCAGGTCCGGCGGACCGTGGACGCCGGGGCGCAGCTCGTGACGGGAGGGCGAGCGCTGGACCGGCCGGGCTACTACTACGCACCGACGCTGCTCGACCACGTCGACGCCGAGTGGGCGGCGGGCGCCGAGGAGACCTTCGGTCCCGTCGCCGCGGTGCTGCGGGTCCCCGACGAGGAGTCCGCCGTGGCGATCGCCAACGCCAGCGACTTCGGCCTGGGCGCGAGCGTCTGGACCGCCGACCTCGAGCGCGGCGAGCGCGTCGCCGCCCGCATCGAGGCTGGCTGCGTGTTCGTGAACCAGCTCGTCAAGTCCGATCCTCGGGTGCCGTTCGGAGGCGTGAAGCTTTCCGGCTACGGCCGGGAGCTCGGCAGCTACGGCATCAAGGAGTTCGTCAACGCCAAGACAGTCTGGGTCGAGGGCTGACGATCGCTCAGCCCGCGACCGCCACGACCGCCCCGTGCGCCTCGGCCAGCGCGACCGCTCCGGCCAGGTCCAACCGCGCGCCCCGGAAGCTGGCCTCGGCCAGGTCGATCGCGCCCAGCGTCGCGCCGGTGAGGTCGGCGTCGTCGAACCGTGCCTTGCGCACGGTGGCCTCCGACAGGTCCACGCCCCGCAGGTCGGTCCCGCCCAGGTCGGCCTCCGTGAGGTCCGCACCGGTCAGGCGCAGATCGCGCAGGTCCAGCCCGCGCAGGTCCGTCAGCCGCAGGTTGGTGTACGACCAGTCGCCGGCGAGGACGGTGAGCCCGAACAGCCGCGCCGACGACAGGTCGCTGCCGGTCAGCTTGCAGCCGTCGAAGGTCGCGGTGGCCAGGTTGGCCCCGTCGAAGCGGCAGTTGAGGAACCCGCTGCCCACGTGTCGCGAGCCGGACAGGTCGGCGTTGACGAACGTGCAGGCGTCGAACCGGCAGTCGCGCGTGGTCAGCTCCGCCAACGCGGCGACGTCGAACGAGCAGCGCGTGTACGAGCCGCCCGTGAGCGTGCGCGACCGCCAGTCCACTTCGACGAACGCCTCCCCTTCGTGCGACGGCGCGTCCACGCCAACCTCCCACCCGGCCAGACGACCACCGTAGAGCGATCGGATCGCGTTACGTGCTCTGTAACCAGCGGAGCCAACTGGAGCCGTCATCATCGGGGTGGTCCTGCACCTGTCGTTCGAGGGCTGCGAGAACCTGGCCCACGAACACGTCGTGGCGATGCCGTGGGAACGTGTCGTTGGTGAACAGCAGCAACCCGTAATGGGGTCGACCGCGGTCCTGTCGACGCTGGTGGCAGCGAACGAACTCGGGGATGTTGTCGGTGACCACCGCCCGGCGTTCCTGCGAGGCGTGCTCGAGGAGGTCGCAGTCGTCGATGCCGCGCAAGTGTTCGAGCTCGTGGTCTTGAACGGCCACGACGTCGTGGCCGCGGTCGCGAAGCTGACTGGCGACCGTGGCAGAGATCATCTCGTCGAGCAGCAGCCTCACTCGAGCAAGGCCCGCTCGGCCTCGTAGCGGCCGCGGGACTCGGCGGCCTCACGACGCCGCAGCTCGATCTGGTCATCGATCTCGTCGCGAAACGCGGTGTAGTAGCCCAATGCCACCCGCACGCGGGCGAGGTGGATGCCGAACCAGGTCGCGGTCTCGGTGATGCGTTCGTCACCCTCGGCGTCCAACCCGGTCAGCACGTCGATGACCTCGGCGATGTCGGGGCCACCAGCCAAGCAGGCGACCCGGCCATGCGTCGGGCTGTCGTGAAAGGCCACACCAGGGTGGTCGTCCATACACAAACCCTCGTCGATGAGACGGACCGCGAGGCTGGACGCCTTCTCGTGGCTGCGGGCGGCACGGCGATCGAGCCGGTCCTTGACCGGATCGGGCAGGCGGAGGCTGGTGGGATGCGTCATGTAGTGCATCGTATCGTATCCCGCTACTTCCGCGGACTGACGAGATCCGCTGCGGGCGTTTTCCCCTGGTCAGAGGCTTGTAGAGGAGGAGCCGGCCGGTAAGCCGGGTTCTGTCCCCCGCGCTGGTTGCCCGGCGCGGGGTGGCGACCATCTCTCTGGGATGCCGGTTGCCCGGCACCTCGTGCGACCTACCTGGGACGTAGCGGGCGGGCCACCCTGTCCCTGCTTGGTCTTGCTCCGGATGGGGTTTGCCGAGCCACCCCGGTCACCCGGGGTGCTGGTGGTCTCTTACACCACCGTTGCACCCTTGCCTGTGCCGCGTGAGCGGCCATCGGCGGTCTGCTCTCTGTGGCACTTTCCGCGCCTCGCGACGCCTGGCCGTTAGCCAGCACCCTGCCCTGCGGAGCCCGGACTTTCCTCACCGGTTGCCCGGTGCGGCCGCCTGGCCGACTCCTCCACGCCCGAGGGTACGCGGTCTGCAGGCCGCCGGGGGCGGCCACTACCACAGCACCGCCCGGAGGCGCAAGAGGTTCCGGGTCAGGAGGCCGATCCGTCTCGCCCACCGCACTTCCACAGGCTGTGGAAGTGCGGTCGGCGGACGGCAAGCGACGACTTCACCGCTTCCCCGTGACAAGACGCCGGACAGGTCGTAGGTTGCGCACTGCCTCAACGGGAACGGGGAGGCCGGGCCGAGAGGTCCGGTACCCCGGGAATGAAGAGGCGGCCGACGCGGGAAGCGTCGCCCCGGCAACGGGGAGGCGAGGAACGCGGCGGTCAGGTGCTCCGGACGGAGACACCGGCCCTCGTGGTCGGTACCCCAGAAGGAGGACCGCCCTCGGACGACGTGGACCGGAGTCGCACCGACGGGGACTTGCTCCCCGGCGACGGACGAAGGTCCGGGTCGCGAGAGGAACCAACCTCGGAGGTTGCAGATCCCCGAGGATGCCGCGCCACCGTCTGCACGGTGAGCGTCGGAACGAGCTGGCGCGCAAGCGCCAACCCGGACCACCGCGGTCCTCGTGGCTGCGGTGAGGAGCCCCCGGAGGCCGGCAACGGTCGCCGGGGGCTCCGCCCATCTCAGGTCGTGCCGACCTCGGAGTCGACCTGGACGCGGAGTTCGAGCACGAACCGCGCGCCACCTGCAGCCGGGACCTCGTGGCGCAGCTCACCTCCGTGTGCGCGCGCGATCGCGCGGGAGATGTACAGGCCCAGCCCCATGCCCCTGCCCTCGACCCCCAGGCGTGAGAACCGTTCGAACAACTCGTGGACGCGCTCGTCAGGCACGCCCGGGCCGTGGTCGGTCACGCTGACCAGCACCCGGTCGTGCTCACCCGACACCTGGACCTCGATGCGGCTGCGGGGGGGCGCGAACCGGGCTGCGTTGGACAACAGGTTGGTGATCACCTGCCGGACCCGCAGTGGGTCGACCGCCGCCTCGACCTGGCCCTGCACGTCGATCTCGACGACGTGGTTCGCCATCAGGCCGCGCAGGTCGGTCACGAGATCCTCCACGAGCGCACCGACATCGGTCGACTCGACCGCCACCACCAGGTCCCCTGTACCGATGCGATGCAGGACCGAGACGCTGTCCAGCAGCCCGCCCATGACGTCCGCGTTGCGCGCCGCTGCGACCAGGATCTCGCGGACCGCCGCAGCCGGCAGCGCATCCATCTGGTCGTGCAACGTTTCGATCATCGAACGGATCACGGTCAGCGGCGTGCGGAGTTCGTGGGACAGCTTCTGGACGCCGAGGTCGTCCGCGAGCGGCGCGTACGGGTCGGCGGGCAGCTCCACGGACCCCGAAGCTGGCACGCCAACGAGCTCGTCCAGCAGCGCCAGCAGCTTCGCGGTCGGCGTCCCCTTCTCGACGTACCGGTCAGCGCCGAGGTCCAGCGCGCGGTGTTCCATGCGAGCGGCGTCGAAGCCCGACAGCACGACGATCGCTGCATCCGGCAGGATCTGCCGCAGCCGCGGCAACGCCTCGAAGCCGTCCATGACCGGCATGGCCAGGTCGAGCAGGATGACATCGGGCCGCAGCTCCTCGGCTGCCTCGATCGCCGCGACCCCGTCGGCGGCCTCCCCGACCACCTCGAACCCCTCACGGCTCGAGACCGTGATCTTCAGCAGCATGCGCAGGTCCTCGGCATCGTCCACGACCAGCACTCGAGCGACGCCGGCCTTCACTGCTGCACTGCCTGCAGGGGCCGGCGCGCGGTCCGCCGTGCGAACACCCAGGACCGACACGGGCGCGGCCCCTCGCACGAGGTTGCCGCCGGCGAGCTCGTCCTCGTTGGAGTCCGACATCAGGTCGTTCATCATCAGCCGTGCCGCGTGAATCGTGCGACGGGCCGCATCGAGTGCGAGCCGCGGGTCACCGGCCTCGAGGGTGTAGACCACCGACGCCAGCCCCTGCACGACGCCATCGTTGATCTCCAGCGCCTGGCGACGGCGCACCGCCGCGTCGTGGAGCGCGAGCGCCATCTCGGTGACCCGGCGACGCTCGGTCGCGTCGCGCACGAACGCGGCCACAGCCGGTTGACCGTTCAGGTCCAGCAGGCCGAGGCTGACGTCCACCGGCACCTCGGTGCCGTCCTTGCGCCGACCGAACAGGTCGCGACCCGCGGCCATCGCGCGCGGCTCGGGATCCTGCGCGAACCGCTGCCGGTGGCGGGCGTGCACGCTCCGCAGGGTCTCGGGGAGGAGCTGGTCGACCGAGTTGCCGACGAGCTCGTCCTCGCCGTAGCCGAACAACTCCACGGTCTGGGGGTTGACGTGCAGGACCGTGCCGGCGAGGTCAGCGACCACGATCGCGTCCGGGGACGAGCGCACGAGCGCCTCGAAGCGCTCCGCCTCCCCCCGGGCCTCGGCCTCGGCGCGTCGCCGTGCCGCGGCCACCGCAGCCACCTGAGCCGCGTCAGCCAGCAGCGCGAGCACATCGGCCCGATCCGCCTGGTCGCGCTCGTAGACCGTGACCAGCACGACCGAGCGGCCACCCGCATGGCCCACCGTGACCACCTCGTGCTCGTCCCGCCTCGCGGCGATACCGGCATCGGTGATGGCCCCCGTACCAGCGGGCAGATCCGAGAGGTCGGTCGGGACCGGGCGGTCGTGGCCCGGCCGATCCTCCCAACCAGCACCGCACACCAGGTGCAGGCCGTCTTCCTCCAGGTCGAACAGCGCGGCGCCGACCGCAGCGGGCAGCGTCGTGGCGAGGTCCGTGACGCGTTGTTCCACGCTGGTCAGCGCCGCCTCGTCCAGCGCGGCGACCGCCAGTGCCACCAGCTCGCCACCGAACTCGGAGGGGACGCTCACGTACCGCCTATCGGTTGGGGGGCCAGGTCCCTGCCGGACATCCCCAAGTTTCACGACTTGCGGTTGACCTCGCGTGACACATCTGGGCTACGCGAACCGTGGAGGGAGCCCGGGTCGTGCAGGCGCTGCAACGTTGCGACACTGGGTGACGTCCGACCGACGACCAACCGCCAGAGGACCCGCACGTGACCGAGCCAGCACGCCCCACGACGCCCGACGGCCAGTGGGGTCCGGTCATCGCGGGCGGCGGACGGCGCCGGTGGGGCCGCGTCGGCCTCATCGTCGGCGGGGTCCTGCTCCTCGCGCTCGTGGCGACGGGCGCCGGCGCCGCCCTGTACGCCAACGCGCAGATCAGCCGTACCGAGGTCGATGGCCTGACCAGCGGCAGCGGCCCGCTGCACGTCCTGGTCGTGGGCTCGGACAGCCGCGAGGGCCTGACCCCGGAGCAGCAGGTCGAGCTCACCGCCGGCGGCGACGTCGGGGAGCGCACGGACACGATCTTCGTGCTGTCGATCGAAGGCGGTCGCGCCGCGATCCTGGCGTTCCCCAGGGACCTGCTGGTCACGCGCTGCGACGGCTCGACCGGACGTATCAACGCCGCCATCGGGATCGGCGGCCCGACCTGCATGATCCAGACCGTCAGCCGGCTGTCCGGGCTGCCGATCGAGCACTACGTCGCGGTCGACTTCCTCGGGTTCGTCGGCATCGTGGATGCAGTCGGGGGCGTCGAGGTGTGCATCGACAAGCGCATCCAGGATCCGTTCTCGGGCGCGGACTTCCAGCCCGGCTGCCAGGTCCTGAACGGCAGGCAGGCCCTGGCGTTCGTGCGGGTCCGCAAGGTCGACAACGACCTCGAACGCATCAAGCGCCAGCAGCAGTTCCTCCGGGCGCTGGCCGGCGAGGTGGCCAGCGTCTCGACGATCGTCAACCCGGTCGCGCTGTACCGCACGGGCGGCCGGGTGGGGTCCGCGCTGACGGCCGACGACTCGCTCGGCGTGCTGGACCTGCTCCGACTCGCCTGGGGAGGGCGCGGCGTCGCGCGTGGCCGGCTCGTCACCCACACGGTCCCAGCGGTCCCCCGGACGGTCAACGGTGCCGCCGTCCTCGAGCCGATCGCCACGGCGGCCGAGGCGTTGTTCGCCACGTTCCGTGACGGCTCGGTCCTGCTCGCAGCGGACGGGGAGGTGTCTCGCGACGACATCCAGGTGCAGGTGCTGAACGCCAGCCGCGCAGCGGGCCTGGCAGGGGCCACCCGCGACGCCCTGCAGCAGGCCGGCTACGACGTGGTCAGCATCGGCGACGCGCCCGAGCAGGAGCGCACGGTCATCCGCTACCCGGCGGGTCAGCGTGCCGCCGCCGAGTTGCTGGCCACCGACCTGCCGGTCACGGCCGATCTGGTCGAGGATGCGAGCGCGGCCACGCTCGTGCTGGTGCTGGGCCGCGACATCGCCGAGGCCGGCGCCGGATCGGGCTGACGTCCGGGCTCACGGCCGCCGGTCGGAGACCTCCTGGCAGGTCTTGCACGGGTCCAGGCCATCGGAGCGCGTCAGGGCTCCCCTGGCGCCGCACAGCACATGGTCGTAGGCCGTCCCACCGTCACGGATCGCGAACATCTTGGCATTCGCGCCGTCACGTGGCTGGAACAGGTGCGCCTTGCTGCCCCTGCCGACGCGAACCTGCATCGGTCCCGAGGTGAGCATGGTCGGCCCTTCGGTGAGTTCCCGCGCCGCGTCCAGTCTGCCGGACGCGGGCGAGCTTCCCTGGCCGTTCGGACAGGTCCG
>DASWKO010000275.1:0-3394 GCA_036396595.1 Nitriliruptorales bacterium
CGGCGGGAGCGCGATCTCCAGCAACGGGCGTCTCCACGACCAGGTGCTGGCGCTGTTCGGCTGAGCCTGTCTGGCCGTGTCCCAGCCCCGGTGTACCGTCGACGGCGATGGACACCGAGACCGACCCCCAGACCGTGCCACAGACCGCGACCGTGCCCGAGACCGGGCCCGAGACCGGGCCCGAAGGCGGGCGGCTGCCGCTCGTCGACGACGAGGGCCGGCCGTTCGAAGCCGGCGAACTCGACGAGCTGGAACCCGAGCACCCGCCGCTGATCGACGAGCACGGGCGGGTCCGGTTGTCGTTCAGCCGCATCGACACGTACCGGACGTGCTCGTTGCAGTTCCGCTACGCGTACATCGACCGGCTGCCGGGCCGCGCAGCGCCGGCTTTGAGCTTCGGCACGTCGATCCACGCTGCACTCGAGCGCTTCTACGACCGCAAGATCCCCCAGACCCCTTCCGAGGACGACCTCGTCGGGTTCCTGTACGACCTGTGGGACCCGACCGGCTTCAAGCACGTCTCGCGCGAGGAGCAGCTCGCCAACTACCGGTTCGCCCAGGACGTGCTGCGGCGGTGGTACCGGCGCGAGGCCAGGACCGGGTTCCGGATGCCGGCCGAGACCGAGCGATGGTTCGAGCTGGGCGTGGACGGCGTGGCCACGGTGGTCGGGTCGATCGACCGGCTGGACGTCGTCGATGACGACGGCAACCTCGAGGTCATCGACTACAAGACCAACCGACGCCTGAAGACTCGGGAGCAGGTCGCCGGCTCGCTGCAGCTCGCCATCTACGCGCTGGCCTGCCAGCACCTGTTCGGCCGGCTCCCCGCTGCGGTGTCACTGGACTTCGTGGTACCGGGCGTGCGCGTCCGCGTGCCGCTGGAGGAACTCGATCTCGATGGCGCCCGCGAGGCGATCGTCCAGACCGCCGACCGGGTGCGCGCCGAGCTCTACGAGCCGACACCGAACCGGCTGTGCAACTGGTGCGACTTCCGTGCGCTGTGTCCCGCCTGGCAGGGCGAAGGCCCGGAGCTGCTCGGACCCGCGATGACCGAGCTGGAGCAGTTGCGGCGCAACGTGCGGCGCGACGTCGCGCGCATGCGCCACCTCGAGGCTGGTGTCGCCCGTGCGTACGAGTCGCTGGGAGCGTTGGAGCACTAGGCTCGGGCGCCACGCAACCTGACTGACAGGACCGCACCGTGGGCGAGCGCGTCAGCGACGACATCACCATCCAGGCACCGTCGGGCGTGGTCTGGGCCACGATCAACGACCTCCTGGCCTACCCCGAGTGGGCCGAGGGCATGCAGAGCGTCGAGGTCCTCGAGACCGACGACGACGACCGTCCGACCAAGGCGACGTTTCACATCGACGCCAAGGTGTTCGAGCTGCGCTACACGCTGTCCTACACCTACCAGCACGACGCGGTCACCTGGTCGCTGATCGAAGGGGACCAGATCACCCAGCTCGACGGCGAGTACGAGGTGACCCCGAAGGGGGACACGACCCACGTCCGCTACACGCTCGAGGTGGATCTCACGATGCCCGTGCCCGGGTTCCTGAAGAAGCGCGGGGCCCGGCGCATCCTCGACACGGGCCTCAAGGGGCTCAAGCAGCGCTCCGAAGCGCAGGTCTGAGGCCAGCCGGTGGCACGGATCGGTCGGGACGAGGTCGAGGCCGCTTACTTCACGGTGCTTCGAGCGCGCGAGAAGGTGGGTGAGCTGCGCCGCTACGAGGAGTTCCTCCATGACGAGCGACGCCGGCTCCAGCGGTTCGTGGCCGATGGCGACGCCCTCGACGCGCACGTGCAACCCAAGCTGCGGCGGAAGCTGAAGCACACCGACGACCCGCTCGGCGCCGTTCTGCGCGCTCGTCACGAGGTCATCGACGCCGAACTCGCCCGGGTCCCGGACCAGATCCAGGCCGCTGAGGCGTTCGCCGACGAGGCCCAAGCGGAGCACGAACGGCTGAGGCGAGCCTGACGTGTACCGAGACGACCCGCTGGACGACGAGGAGGAGCTGCGCGCGATCGTGGGTGACGATGCGGTCGAGAGGCTGCTCGGCGCTGACAGCGGCGACGGCCCGTCCCCCCCGATCCAGGCTGCCCTCGAGGCACTGCGTGTCCTGCAGGGCTGGGTCGGTGACGACGAGGTCGGGCGCTGGTTCGCGGTCGAGCACAAGCGCCTCGACGGACGGACCCCCGTGCAGGCGCTGGTGGATGGCGAGGCCGACGAGGTCCTGGACGTGGCCCGGCGCTGGGTCGCGGCCCAGGGTTGACCCGGCTCGGCACGGTCGTGCGGCTGCCGGTTCCCGGTGCGGTCGGGTACGCTCGACGGACCGCTGAGGCCACCGCCTCCCGGTCCGCCCGTCACCGGCACCGACGCATCCGCGCGACCCGCGCGTCGCACGCCGGGTCCGAGCCGCCGACCTGTGGCAGGACCGGATCACCAGCCCACACACTTGCGAGGAACGCCGCATGCCTACCGGCCGCGTGAAGACCTTCGACGCCGCCCGCGCCTTCGGGTTCGTGATCGACGACGACAGTGGCAGGAACGTCTACGTCAACAAGGACGACCTGAAGGGCACCAACTCGCTGACCTCCGGCGACCTGGTCGAGTTCGAGATCGAGGAGCTGGACCGGGGCCAGAAGGCCGTCAGCGTCAGTGTGGTCCGCCCGGCGCCGGCCGACAGCCCGATCGGTCGCGTGCTCGTCGCCCCGCCCGACTGGGACGACCTCGAGGACCGCGACCGCCAGGCCCGCCAGGCCCGCCGCCGCCGCCGCTGAGCCAGCTCGTGGCCGGGACCGCCGACACCGCAACCGCGTCGACGGCGCCGGCCGCCCCGACCACGTCGCCGGTCCGCGAGAAGGACCCCGGGACCTCCGACGAGGTCACCCCCGACGGAGCTTGGGACGTGATCGTCTGGGACGACCCGGTGAACCTGATGTCGTACGTGGTGTACGTCTTGCGCAAGATCTTCGGGTTCCCGGACGCCGTCGCGCACAAGCTCATGCTCGAGGTCCACAACAACGGCAAGGCGCTGGTGGCGACCGAGCCCCGCGAGATGGCCGAGATGCACGTGCACCAACTGCACGCTCACGGGCTGCAGGCGACCATGCAGCGGTCACGGTGAGCCACTCCTTCAAGCGGCACATGGACCGCATCCGGATGGAGCTCGAGGAGTTCGAGGTCCGCATCCTGCGCGAGCTCCGGGACGGCCTGCGCCGCCAGCTCGCTGACGCCGACTCCTCGGACCCGGTCATCGAGCGGCTGTTCCCGAGTGCCGCCCCCGATGACGACCTCGTGGACGCCGAGGTACGCGCCCTGATCCACGACGATCTGCTCCAAGGCCGCCTGGAGGGGCTGGACGCCCTGACCGAGATCCTCGACCGTGCGGAG
>DASWKO010000276.1:0-6707 GCA_036396595.1 Nitriliruptorales bacterium
ACCGACTCGCCTGCCTCGGTGAGGACATCCGGGCCTACGCCCAAGGCGGTTCGCAGTTCGGAGGTTTCGTCTCCGGGACGGCCGTCGTCGACGGCCTGGGGCAGGAAGTCCAGGCCCACCTGGCCGGAGACATCCCCGATGAGGTGATCCCCAACAGCTGCAACGACAACTGACCGCGAACGACACGACCCGAGGAACACGCTTGAGCGGCACACCGGCACTGACCATCCTGGAGGCGGCACGCGGCGACGTGGTCACCTCGCAGTCACCCGACTACGACGAAGCCCGGGCGGTCTACAACGCCATGATCGACCGCCGTCCCCTGGCCATCGTGCGTGCCGTGGATGTCGCCGACGTGCGCGCCGCGGTGACCGCGGCGCGCGAGAGCGGGCTCGACCTCGCGGTCCGCGCGGGTGGGCACAGCGTGCCCGGCTTCGGCACCGTCGACGACGGCATCGTCCTGGACCTGAGCCCGATGAAGGGCATCCGCATCGACCCCGTGGCGCGTGTGGCCCGGGTCCAGGGCGGCTGCACGTGGGGCGACTTCGACCACGCCGCCCACAGCTTCGGCCTGGCCACCACCGGTGGGATCATCTCCACCACCGGCGTGGCCGGGCTCACCCTCGGTGGGGGCATCGGCTACCTCGCCCGGGCACACGGGCTGTCGATCGACAGCCTGCGCTCGGCCGACGTCGTGCTTGCCGACGGGCGTTTCGTCACCGCCAACGAGGAGGAGCACGCGGACCTGTTCTGGGCACTGCGCGGCGGCGGCGGGAACTTCGGCGTGGTGACCGAGCTCGAGTTCGACCTGCACCCGGTGGACACCATCTACGGCGGGCCGATGTTCTTCGAGCTCGACGTCGCCGAGGAGCTGCTGAAGACCTACCGCGAGTGGATCGCGGCGGCGCCCCGCGCGATGGGCGCCTTCCCGGCGTTCCAGATCGCCCCACCCCTGCCGTTCGTGCCCGAGGGCCGCGTCGGCGAGCCGTTCGCGCTCGTCGTGTCGTGCTTCGACGGCAGCGACGAGGACGGCGCGTCGCTGCTGGGCGCCCTGCGCGATGTCGGCGCGCCCGTCGCCGAGCACGTCGGTCGGATGCCGTATCCGGCGCTGAACAGCGCATTCGACGGTCTCCTGCCCGCCGGCCTGCAGCACTACTGGAAGGCGGCGTTCCTCCCCGAGCTGACCGACGGCGCGATCGCCGCCCACCTCGAGCACGGTCCGCAGGTGCCCACCGTGGAATCGACCATGCACGTGTACCCGATCGACGGCGCGGTGCAGGACGTCCCGGTGGAGGCCACCGCCTTCGCCTACCGCGGCGCGAACTTCGCCCCGGTCATCGCGGGCATGTGGCCGGATCCCGCCGACAACGAGGCCAACATCCGCTGGGTGCGCGACTACCACGAGGCGTTGGAGCCGCACACCAGCGAGGGGGGCTACGTCAACTTCATGGCCGAGGACGACCAGAGCCGCATCCGCGCCAACTACGGTCCCAACTACGACCGGCTGGCGGCCATCAAGCAGGCCTACGACCCCGGCAACCTGTTCCACCGCAACCAGAACATCGCCCCGGCTGGCTGATCCCGGCCACGGACCGGAGCCGAGCATGATCGAACCGGTCGAGTTCGCTTCCGAGGGCGCGACCCTGCGCGGGCTGTTGTTCCGGCCCGACTCAGAAGCCAGACCCCCGGTCGTGGTCATGGCCCACGGGACCTCCGCAACCATCCGGATGGTCGCCGACGAGTACGCGGAGGTGTTCCGTCGCAACGGCCTGGCGGTGCTGCTCTACGACCACCGCAACCTCGGTGCCAGCGACGGCGAGCCACGCCAGGAGATCAACCCCTGGATCCAGTGCCGCGGCTACCTCGACGCCATCGACTTCGTCCAGACCCTCGACCGCCTCGACCGCGACCGCATCGCCCTGTGGGGAGACAGCTACTCCGGCGGCGAGGTCATGGTCGTCGGGGCCATCGACCAGCGGGTGAGCGCGATCGTGGCCCAGATCCCGACCTGCGGAGCCCAACCTCCGACGCTCGAACCCACCCAGGCCAACTTCGACGCCATCCGGACCACGCTGCTGAGCGGCGAGGTGGCTGGCGGCCCCGAGGCCACGGTGGGGCCACTGCCCGTGGTCTCCGCCGACCAGCTCGGCACGCCCTCGCTGCTCGAACCGATCCAGGCGTTCCGGTGGTTCATCGAGCACGGCGCCCGCCACGGCACCGGATGGGTGAACCGCGCCACCCGGGTCGTGCCCGACACGCCCGTGCCCTACAACCCCGTGCTGTGCGCCCCGTTCATCATCCCGCCCATCCTGATGATGGTCGCACCCGAGGACGAGATGGCCCGCGCCAACTACGGCGTGGCACGTCTGGCCTATCAACTGATGCCACAACCCAAGCAGTGGTACGACATCGCCGGAGGCCACTTCGGTCTGCTGTACCACCCGGGACCACTCTTCGATGAGGCGAGCACAGCCCAGACCGAGTTCCTCCAACGTTGGCTACCGACGCGAGCCCGCGCTCTATCCAAGCCTGCGCCTCCCGCGTAGCATCGCGGTGAGTCAGCGATGAGTCAGCAGGGCGTGGCCAGGCCCGTTGGGCGAGGTGGTGCCATGGCCGGTGAGCAGGCGACCAGGCAGGTCCGAACGTTCTGTCCGCTGTGCGTGTCGCGCTGCGGGGCAACCGCGACCATCACCGACGGCGAGTTCGTGGCCCTGGAGCCGGACCCGGCGCACCCGACCGGCCAGGCCCTGTGCGTGAAGGGCAAGGCGGCGCCGGACGTGGTCAGCCACGCCGATCGACTGCGCCATCCCCTCAGGCGCACCAACCCCAAGGGAGCTGCCGACCCGGGCTGGGAGCGCATCACCTGGGACGAGGCGCTGGACACCGTCGCCACCCGGCTGCTCGCCCTCGCCGATGACCACGGGCCCGAGTCGGTGGTGTTCAGCTCGAGCTCGCCTTCGACGACGGCGATCAGCGATTCTGTCGACTGGCTCATGCGGCTGCGTCGCGCCTTCGGCAGCCCCAACCAGGCGGCCTACATGGAGCTGTGCGGCTGGGGCCGCTACCTCGCCTCGCTGTACACGTACGGGGCCTCCGTCCCGGGCGCCTACATGCCGGATCTCGACCGGGCCGGTTGCATCCTGTACTGGGGCTACAACCCGTCGGTTGCCCGGCTCGCCCACGCCACCAGCACGGCCGCAGCGCTGCGCCGCGGCGCGCGGCTGGTCGTCGTCGATCCTCGCCGCGCGGGCCTGGCGAGCAAGGCCGACCACTGGCTGCGCGTGCGCCCGGGAACCGACGCCGCGGTGGCGCTCGCGCTGACGCACGTGATGATCGAGCGCGGCTGGTTCGATCGCGACTTCGTGCTGCGCTGGACCAACGCGCCGCTGCTGGTGCGGGCAGACACCCAGCGCTTCCTGCGCGCGAGCGACCTGTCGCCCGATGGCGATCCCACCCACTGCGTCGCGTGGGCCGAGGACGCCGCCCGACCGGTCGTCTACGACCCGGCGACCGGCCGCTACGAGGTCGACGAGGATCGGCTGGCGCTGTTCGGCACCCACGCGGTCACCACCCACGACGTCGCCACCCTGGGTGGCCCGGTCATGTGCTCGCCGGCGTTCGAGCTGGTCGCCCAGCAGTGCCGCCGGATGCAGCCCTCGGTGGCCGAGGCCATCACCGGCATCCCCGCCGCCGACATCGAACGCGCGGCGCGCACCCTGTGGGCGTCGCGCCCGGTGGCGTTCTACGCCTGGAGCGGTCTGGAGCAGCAGAGCAACGCCACCCAGACCATCCGCGCGATCAACCAGCTCTACGCCCTGACCGGGAGCCTGGACGTCCCCGGAGGCAACGTCCTGTTCGCCGCCGTGCCGACCAACCCGATCGAAGGTGCGGAGCTGCTGCCGCCGGAGCAGCGCGCGAAAGCGCTCGGGGTGCAGCAGCGCCCGCTGGGTCCGGCCCGCTTCGAGTTCGTCACGGGCGAGGACGTCTTCACGGCGGCGCTCGACGGCCAGCCCTACCGCGTCCGGGGGATGATCAACCTCGGCGGCAACCTGGTCATGGCGCACGGCGACAGCGCGCGCGTACGGGACGCGCTGTGCTCGCTGGACTTCTTCGTCCACGCCGACCTGTTCATGAACCCGACCGCCGAGCAGGCCGACGTAGTGCTCCCCGTCACGAGCGCGTTCGAGGCCGAGGGTCTGAGGATCGGGTTCGAGATCAGCCAGGAGGCGCAGTCGCTCGTGCAGCTCCGCCGGCCGGTCGCCCCGCCACGGGGCGAGGCACGCTCGGACCTCCAGATCATCTTCGAGCTGGCCACGCGCCTGGGTCTGGGCGAGTACTTCTTCGACGGCGACCTCGACGCCGCGTGGAGCCACCAGCTCGCTCCCAGCGGCGTGAGCCTCGAGGACCTGCGCGCCCACCCCGAGGGGGTACGTGTCCCGCTGACCACGCAGCACCGCAAATACGCCGAGGCCCCCGACGGCGTGCCCGCCGGGTTCGGGACGGCCTCACGCAAGGTCGAGCTGTACTCGGAGGAGTTCGCCGACCACGGCTACGCCCCCCTGCCCGAGTTCGACGAGCCGGCCGTGAGCCCCGTGTCGCGACCCGACCTGGCGGAGCGCTTCCCGCTGATCCTCACGTGCGCGAAGTCGCTGCACTTCTGCGAGACCCAGCACCGCAACGTCGCGAGGCTGCGCAGCCGGGCACCCGACCCGGAGGTGGAGGTCCATCCCGACACCGCGGCCCAGCGCGGCATCGCCAAGGGCGACTGGGTCCGGATCAAGACCCCGCACGGCAGCGTGCTCGCCCGCGCCAAGCTCGACGCCAACCTCGATCCACAGGTCGTGTGCGGCCAGCACGGCTGGTGGCAGGGCTGCGACGAGCTGGGCCTGCCGGGTCACCCCCCGTTCGGCCCCGACAGCGCCAACCTCAACCTCGTGCTGCGCCAGCAACCCAGCGACCCCATCAGCGGCAGCTCCCCGCTGCGCGCCTCGGTCTGCGACCTGGCCCCCGCGACGCCGGGGCCGAGCCAGGCCGCCGCCACCGATCACCCCGCCGAGTCCCGCCCGGCCTGACCTCCCACCGACCGCCAACCGGCGGCAGGTTTCCACCGGATGCGGTGGTTCTCGAGGCGGGCCGCCCCGAGCCGCCCGCCGACCCAAGGTTTCCACCGGATGCGGTGGTTTCTCGCGGCGGGCCGCCGTGATGGGTGCGATCCCCACGTCATCTCGCGCGTCATGCACCCATCCCGGCGCAGCCGCCTGCCGGCCCCAGGTTTCCACCGGATGCGGTGGTTTCTCGCGGCGGGCCGCCCTGAGCCGGCCGCGTGGCCCCAGGTTTCCACCGGATGCGGTGGTTTCTCGTCCCGGGCCACCTGATGGGTGCGATCCCTGCGGTATGCCGCGCGTCATGCACCCATCCCGGCGCAGCCGACGGCGCCACGGCCGACACACGGACCCACGGGAGCCACTGCGGCCGCCGGGCAGTAGGGTGGGTCGCCTCCGGCGCGAGGTAGGCGATGGCCCACGTCAGTCTGGTGACGCTCGGCGTCGATGACCTCACCAGGGCGACCGGGTTCTACGAGTCGCTCGGCTGGCGCCGGTCGTCGGCGTCGGTCGAGGGGGTGGTGGCCTTCCTCAAGGGAGGCACCGTCGTCCTCGGTCTGTTCGGACGGACCGACCTCGCCGCCGACGCCCACGTCGATGCCGACGCGCCCGGCACGCACGGCAACGTCGCGCTGGCGATGAACCTCGAGTCCGAGTCAGCGGTCGACGACGTGCTCGGCACGGCCGCCGACGCCGGCGGCCACATCACCAAGGTGGGTCAGCGAACCGAGTGGGGCGGCTACTCCGGTTACTTCCGTGACCCCGAGGGCCACCTGTGGGAGGTGGCGCACAACCCCCACTTCCGCCTGACCGACGACGGGCAGGTCGTCCTGCCCGTCGCCGACTAGGTCGCGCGTCGGGTGGGTCGCGTGCCGGGTGGGTCGCGTGCCGGGTGGGTCGCGCACCGGGTAGACCGCGTGCTGACTCGGTCGTCAGGCTCCGTCAGGCTCCGTCAGGCTCCGGCGTCCACGATGCGAGCCACGGCGCGCTTGGCGGCTGCCCGCACCCGCGGCACCGGGTCGGAGTCGAGGTCGGCCACGTCGGTCACGAGGTCGGCCACCACATGCCGAGCGATCACCTTGCAGGCCATCTCGCGGACGCGCCAGGCTCCATCGGTGAGCGCCTGCCGCAGCGGGTGGAGATCCTGGCCGGGCCCTGCCCACAGCATCCCACGAGCGGCCCAGACTCGCAGCCAGTAGGCCTGGTCGGGTGGCAGGGGGCCGGCGAGCAGCCGGCGGGCGTGGGCACCCCCCAGCACGGCGACGAACCCGTCGTCGACCGGCTCGCCTGCCAGCAACTCGACACAGCGATCGATGACGACGTCGCGGCCGAGTACCGAGCACGCTGCTTCGATCCGTACGCGCGGGGTTGCCTGGTCCACGTCCATGCAGCGCAAGCTAGGGCCAGGAGGGGCCAGGAGGGGCCAGGACGCCGACCAGCGCGTGGTTGCGAACCAGCGAATGCAGCATCGCCGCCGCCTCGAGTTCGGCGCTCGGGTAGGCGTCCTCAACGAGCGCCGAGCCCTCACCCGCGCCCCGGCTCGTCGTCGCCATGGCGCTCGCGGGTGCGTTCGGCGACGACGAAGGGCTGGCCAGGTCGGCGGCT
>DASWKO010000277.1:0-10850 GCA_036396595.1 Nitriliruptorales bacterium
CGAACCCAAGAAGCCACAACGTCAACGGCTCAGGGTGCAGAGCTGCCTGGAAGGACCTGTCATGCAGGCGACCGCTGCCTCACCAGACCTGTCACCAGACCTGGGCGTGCCCGTCCGGTGACAGCGGTGCGTCCTCGTCGAACGGCAACGTGGGCGACGAGCTCAGTGACGAGACGACCGCGTCGACCTCGGTCAGCTCCTGCAGCGCGATCTCGACCTCGGCGCCAGCGAGCACCTCGGCCGCCTCGGCCAGCGCCAGCACGTCCTCGTCCGGCCGAGCCTGGTCGGGGGGCGCCAGTGGCGGTACCGCCTTCAAGGCGGCTGAGATCACCGCCACGGTGGCGTCCTCGTCGGCGAGGTCGAGCGCTGCACCGCCGTTCTCGGGCGGCCGCTCGTCGCAGATGGTCCAGCCGAACGGCGGCGACGTCCGGTCCGCGTGGGTGGTGCACAGGTCGTAGCTGGCGGGGTCGATCTCGGGCAGCAAGCCGACCAGGTGCGCCTGCTTGGCCTCGTAGGCGAACGTCAGCGTCGACCGTGCCAGCGCGGGGCAGCCCGGGCGCGCACAGGTACGGCCGCCCGCCGCGGTGATCGGCCGGACGACGCGGTCGGACTTCCTGAGCCCGTGTCCCTCCACCATGCATGACACGGTAGATGACAACGGTGTAGTTCCACAAGGAGGCAGCGCACCTCTGCGCGATGGCGAAGAGTCTTGGGTAACTGTGTACCCAAGACTCTTTTGTAACTCGTGTCACTCGCCGGTCACTCCGGCTCTGGTGTGGGGTCGCGGTCGTCGGTGGGGACCTCGGGTTGTGTGGTGGGCAGCACCGTGTCGGGCACGTCGGGCCCGAGCACCGTGCCGATGCGTTGAGTCAGACCCGGGGCGAACTCGACCGGGAGCACGGTGCGGCCCCCTGCCCAGGTCCGGCCGGGCACGCCCACCGTGACCACGAGCTGCAGGGTGCCGAGGTGGTCGAATGCCTGACGGCCCGCGACCACGCTGCCCTCGCGTGCGACCACCAGGGTCGTGTGCTGGCCTCCTTCAGGAGGCACGTGCACGCCGAGGTCGAGCGCGACGACGCTGCCGGCAGGCACCGGCACCGCCTGCAGCTCCGGCGGCACGACCGCGCCCAGGTCGGTCCAGATCCGCACGTCGACCAGGGCCGGCTCGGAGCTCGGGTTGGCCAGGTGCAGGAAATCGGCCCGGCTCGGGCCGGCCGCACCCCCGAAGATCCACAGGCCGTCGGGTGCGGTCGCGCCGAGCTGGATCCCGAGTCCGGTCCGCTGGGCGTCGGGACCGCCGATCTGGGTCGCCGACGAGACCACGATCGGCACCCCGTTCTCGGAGCGGACCGTGGCTCCGGCCCGGTCGGGCAGCCCCTCGGGCACGATCCCGCGGAGGTCGATGCGGCGCACCACTCCGGGCTCCACGGTCAGCTCTTCGATCTCGGGGACCACGCCCCCACCGGTCGTGTGCAGGGTCAGGGTCAGGGATGCGGGTCGGTCGGTGGGGTTGGTGACCCACAGCCAGGACTGGGTGCCGGCGGGCCCGGCGTCGGGGCCGCCGTCCTCGAACCACGGCACCGTCCAGATCTCCGAAGCCGCAGGCGCTGCCTTGACCAGGGTCACCCCCTCGATCCCACCGATCGCCGCGTCGACCGTCTGGTAGCCCTCGGCGATGATCCGGCCCGTGCGGACCCGCACGATGGCACCGAGGTCCGGCTGCTCGGGCGCGTGCTCGTTCAGCAGGACCTCGCGGACCGAGCCACGTGGGACCACGACGTTCCCGAGGAGCTGAGGCTCGCGCAGCCCCTCGGGCGTGGTCAGGACGATCGTCATCGTCGCATCGGTCTCGAACGGGTTGGCGAGAACCAGCCGTGCCTCGGCGCCGCCAGCGGTCGAGACGCCGGGGATCATCCACACGCGACTGGGCGTGGGCTCGCACGGCCCTTCGACGATGCCGTTGGGCGCGCCGGGTGTGCCGACGGTCCAGATCCGGTGCAGGGCGGCGGGAGCCCGCCACCAGCGCATCGCGATGCCCACGTCCTGCAGGCCGGACTCGATCGGCTGCCGGAGGCCCGACCCGGGAAAGACCTCGACCTCGGGGCCCAGCCGCGCGGCACCCTCCTGGAACGTGTCGACCCGGACCTCGGGCGTCCGGGTCACCCCTGCCGGCACGCCTGCCACGACGCGCAGCGAGTTGTCGGGCCCGGTATCGCCAACCGCACAGAACCACGTGCCTGCGTCAGCCGCGCGTGTCACCTCATCCCCGCCCACATCGTCATCCGGCGACCCGATCAGGGCATCGAGCCCGAGCACCGTGATGACGGCTGCCAGGAGCGCGGCCAGCGCAACCAGGGGCGATCTCACGGCGCCACCCCCGCCTCACGCGCGAAGCGCGGCGGACGCAGCATCAGCGACAGGGCCAGCAGGACGACCGTGAGCTGGATGAGCACGAGCGCCAGCCGGCGGCCGTTGCGCGCGTAGGCCACGACGACGTCCTCGGCGGGTGCGCCGATCCGGAACCGCGCCAGGCCGGAGGTGTCCCGCCGAACCAGCCGGGTGCCGTCGGCGGCCGCCTCCCAGCCGGTCGAGGCGATCTCGGCGACCAACAGCGTGCCCTCGCCCGGCACCGAGCCGGCGTAGGTCGCGACCTCACCCGGGACGGGATCGAGGGCGATCGGCTGCGCCCCCGGCGGCAGCTCGCCGCGCTCGGACAGCGAGTCCGCCACGATCGGCGGAACCCACGACACGCGCGGCAGCCACCCGGCGACGCGCAAGACCAGGCCCGACCCGACCGGTTGGGGCTCGAGGTCGAGCTGGTCCGCGAGGGCCCGCCCGAGCACCGGGCTGCGTCCGCCCTCGGGCACCACGACGTACCGGATGTTGGCCAGCCCCAACCGCCCGGCCGCGCCGGGGTCGGAGCCCGCGGCGATCTCGGTGATGCTGTCGCCGATGAGGTCGAGGAGGGGACGCGGGTCGGGCGCCCCGTACCGCGCCATCGTGGGACCCTCGGGCCCGGTGAGATCCCAGCGCAGTACCCCTTCGTCATCGGTGATGACCAGGATGCGGAACGGGCCGACCTCGTCGACCTCGGGCGCCAGGAAGGGTGGCAGCGCGGGCTCGTCGAACGCGTAGGCGCCCCACGCGTCGTCCTGGTAGAGGGTGAGCGCGGACACCCCGAGCCCGGCGACCACCAGGCCCACGGTCGCGATCGTGACCACCTGGCGCCAGCCGAACGTGTGCTGCCCGAGCTGCTCCTCGGCCGAGCCGAGTCCGATCGCGAGCAACCCCGCGAACGCGAGCGCGGCCACCAGCAACGGCAGGCCCGGCCAGGTCCAGGCGTCGGTACCCGCTCGACCGGACAGCCAGCCCACGACCCCCCCGAACAGTGCCAGCACCCACAGGCCCGGGATCACCACCGGATGCCGCCGCACCCCCAGCGCCAGACCCAGCACGCCGGCCATGACGAACCCCACGCCGGGCAGGATCGACGGGAAGCCGGGCAGCTCCGGCCCCAGCAGCAGCCAGCGCCACAGCGGCGAGTCCGTGGTCGCCGTCCCCGCGGCGCCTGACAGGACCGTCGCGCTGTCCCGGAACAGGGTCACCGACCACGGGAACAGCAGGAGGAATGCCCCGACGGCGGTCGCGAGGGTCCGGATGAGCGCACCGCGCCGTTGCTCCACCGAACCTGCGCCGAGCAGCGCCGCGGGCAGGCCGACCAGGACCAGCAGCACCAGCAGCACCAGCGCGGAGGGCGGTTCGAACGCGACCATCACGGCAGCGACGAGCGCGGCGCCGGCAGCCGAGCGCCACGCCGTCCCCGACTCTGCGGAGGGCCGCACGACCGGCGCGCCTGCGATGACCAGGGCGGGCAGCCCGACCGCCGCCACCAGCGAACCGATCCGGCCCGTCATCAGGGCCGCGAGGGCGGGCGGGCTGAGCACGTACACGGTCGCCGCTGCCAGGCGCGGGACACGTCGGACCGTGAACACCCGGCTTGCGACGTATGCAAGTAGCCAGGCCAACGGCAGCGGCGCAAGCACCAGCACCCGCTGAGCGAGCCACGCGCTGCCGAGCGTGATGACCCCGATGGCCCCGAGCAACGCCTGCGCGGGCGAGGGCGGCGCCGCCGACCCCAGACCGCCGACGCCGTTCCAGCTCGACCGGTACGCGCGCCAGAAGGTGCCGGAGTCCGAGGGCCACGGAGCCAGGTCGCCGCCGCGGAGCTGGCCGGCATGCAGCAACGGCAGCACGGCAACCAGGCCTGCGACGATCAGAACGAACGCCACCACGACCACCGGATGCCGGACCACGAACGCGACCAGCCGCCGCCCGGCGGGCGGCGGCTCGCCGGTCTCATCGGCGGCCTCCTCGATCTCGAGGTCGCCACCTGCCAGCCACTCGCCGACGGCCTCGGCGTACGCACGCACGCGGGGGGCCGTCCGGGCGAACAACGGCCGGAGCTCGCCGTCGACCCGCTCACGCCGCGCCTGCGCCCGGCGGCGGTGGCGGCGGGTCGAGCCCAGATTCGTGACGTTCCACGCCCACGCGCGGACCGTCTGCCACGCATCCGACACCCGCCGCGTGGCCAGGAACCCGATCACCTTGAGCAGACCGACGAGGAGATACAGCGGCAGCACCAGCGCCAGCCGCCGGGCGCTGTAGAGCTTGAGCAGCGTGGCCAGGGTGTTGCGCTCCGCGAAGTAGCGCGGCCCGATGAAGGCGGTCTGACCGAGTCGGTGGTAGTTGGTGGCCGCGGCGGCGTGACGCGCGGCGGCGTCCGGGACGACCTCGACGTCGTAGCCGGCGAGGTGGGCGCGCCAGCACAGGTCGAGATCGTCGCGGAACAGGTGGTAGCGGCGGTCGAACCGGCCCAGCTCCTCGAACACATCACGACGTACGAGCATCCCGGCGGTCGAGACGTACAGCACCGGCCGCACGTGGTCGCGCTGGCCCTGGTCCCGCTCGTCCGGCTCGATGCCCGTGTCCGGCCGGCCGGTGAGATCGATCGCCATCCCGACCTCGGACAGCCGATCGGGATCGTCCCAGTGCACGAGCTTGGGGCCCACGACCGCCACCGACGGGTCCGCCTGCACATGTGCCACGAGCTGCTCCACGGCGTCCGGCGCGAGCGCCAGATCGTCGTGCACGAACAGCAGGTAGGTGGCCGGAGCGCCGGTCGCGGCATCCAGGGCCATGGAGACCGCGCCAGCGAAGCCGAGATCGCGGTCCGCGACCAGCAGGTCGTCGCTGCCGAACCGGTCGATCAGGACGTCGCGGCTGCCATCGCTGGAGCCGTTGTCGACCGCGATGACGCGCAGGTGGTCGTAGGTCTGCTGCTCGAGCGCGTCGATCGCTTCGGGGAGCCACGCGGCGCCGTCGTGGGCGACGAGCACGGCCAGGACGCGGGGGGCGTCAGCCTCGGCCACAGGGGCTCCTCGTCAGGCACCGGGTAGCGACACGTGCCAACGCACCGGGCCCCAGCGACGGGCTCGGGCGGCGCGTCCGGGGCGGTCGCGCACCGTACCAACGTGACGGTGCCGGGCCCTCAGCCCGCCAGGCGCCTCAGACGGCGACGCTCGCGCTCGGACATGCCGCCCCAGATGCCGAAGCGCTCGTCGTTGTCCAACGCCCACTGGAGGCAGTCCTGCTGGACCGTGCAGGACGCGCAGATGCGCTTGGCCTCGCGCGTCGAGCCGCCCTTCTCGGGGAAGAACGCCTCAGGGTCGGCGTCGAGGCACTTGGCATGCGCCATCCACACCTTGTCCTGGTCAGGTCCCGCGATCTTGCGCTGCAGGTCGGTGATCGATCCAACCACGGTCCGCTCCTCGCATCCAGCCTCGCAGCCACCATCCAGGTGACCGGCCCACCGTCCCCGCAGGTCGCGTACAGCGGTGGAACTACACGACCGTCATTCTGAGGGTACGCGCCCGCCCCGTCAAGGGGTAACGGCGTGCGTGCGGCGGTGCGAGCCCAGGCCTCCGGCGCTCTTGGCCACGAATCCGCACTCCGGGCACTCGTGCCCATCCAGCGACTCGCCCGCCTTCTTGGCCGACCGGCGCTTGCGGGGGGGCACCGGCACGACCTCTGGCTCCTCGTCGGGCGCCGGCTCCGCCTGCGCGGCCGGCTCGAGGTCGGGTGCGTCGAAGTCGTCGCCCAGGAGGTCGGCCAGCGCGGGTCTGGCCGAGGGAGCCGGCTCACGCGCCAATGCGGGCTCAGGAGCCGGCGGCGGCGGGGGCAGCGCTTCGATCGCACGCTGCACGCTGTCGGTGTACTTGCGGCGCTCGCGCTTGGACAGGCCACTCGTGAGCTCGCCCAGGACGTCACCGAGCAGGTCGGCACGGTCCTGCTCCAGCCGCCGGTCCCGCGCCTCCAGATAGGCAACCAGCGAGCTCTCCAGGTGGCGCAGGTGCTGGAAGGTGGTGTCCAGCCGGCTGGCAGCGACGCGCAGCTCGGTGCTGGCCTCGTCGGACTCCTTCCGCAGCCGCTCGGCGACCCGGTCCAGGGCTTGCGCAAGCTGTTCCTCGAGCACCTCGGCGCGGCTCTCGACCTGCGACGCCGACTGGTCGAGCAGCTCCCGCGCGCGCTCGAGCCGTGCCTCGGCCTCGTCCTGCGTGGCCCGGATGTCGGCGAGCACGTCCGCCTGCGCCGTCAGGAGCTCGGCCTGCAGCCGCTGGAACGTGTCGGCGACCTCGACGGTCACCGAGTCGACGCCGTCGGCCACGCCGGCCAGCGTCCGGCCCTGCCCCGTGAGGTGCTCGTCGAACCGGTCGATGCGGCCTGCCAACTCCTCACCCGCGACCCGGTTGGCCTCGCTGAGCTCGGCCAGCGTGGCCTCGATCCCAGCGCGCTGGCGTTCGACGGCTTCCTCGAACCGGGCTCGCATCGACACCAGCCCCACATCGAGGCGCTCGTCGAACCTCCCGATGTGCTCGGTCATGACCTGATCCAGCCGTTGGAGGCGCTCGGCGACCTGGTCGGTCAGCGACTCGTTGTCCTGCGCGTGCGACGACGCCAGCCCGTCCATCCGGTCCCGGAGCCCGGAGAAGCCGTCGTCCAAGCGTGCCCGGACCCGCGTGAGCTCCTCGTCGACGCGCGTGCCCGCTGCCTGGACTCCCTGCTGGATCTGGGCACCGAGGTCCTCGGTGAGCCGGTGCCGGAACTCATCGCGCGCTTCGGCATCGTGGGCTCGGAGCTGCGTGAGCTGGATCGACAGCGCCTCGAGCTCGCCCAGCTCGGCGGTCAGGGTGCCGGCGGTGGCGCGGAACTGCTCCGTGGCCGCAGCCAGCGCGTGGGTGTGCTCCCGGGCCTGGGTCTCGAGCTGCTCGCGGACGTCGTCGCGCACCCGGTCGGCGGCACCTCGGACCGAGGCGGCCTGCTCGTCGAGTGCCGTGCGCTGGCTGGCCCGGGACTCGCGCGCATCGCGTTGCTGCGCGTCGAGTCGCTCACCGAGCTCCTGGCGCAACGAGGAGACCTGGCCGAGCAGGTCATCGCTGTGGGCCGTCAGCGACTCTTCGACGCGGCTGGTCACCACCGTCTCGAGCTGCCCCACCCGATCCACCAGGGCGCCGACCCGGTCATCCACCTCACCTCGGACCTGCGCCAGAACCCTCGCGACCTCGTCACCCATGGACTCGGTCGACTCGGCCAGCAGACGGCCGCTGGCATCCACGGCAGTGCGGGTCTTGTCCAGGTCCTCGAGGATCTCGGCGCGCAGCACCCGCAGGCCCCGGTCCACCGACTCCGCGGGCCGCTCGAACTCCATCGACAACTGGTCCATCCGGGTGCGCAGCGCACCGAGGTCCTGGTCGAACACCTGTTGGAGCGAGGCGACGGCGGCGTCGAGCCGCTCCCCGACCGACGACTCGAGATTGCGACGCAGGTCCGCGAGCTCGTCCTGCAGCCGCGTCACCAGCGGGGCCACCGACGAGCGGTCGTGCTCAGCGAGCTCGCTGGCGTCCGTGAGCACGCCGCGCAGACCCGCGAGATCCTCGGAGATGGAGCCCTGGCGCGCATCGACCCGCTCCAGCGCGGTCTCGACCCGTTGCGCCAGATCGTGGATCTCGGAGGCGACGCGACCGTCCGCCTCGCGCAGCTCGGAGACCCTCTCGTCGGAGTTCTGGGCCCGGTCGCGTGCCTCCCCGCGGATCTTCTCCAGTGACTCCTGCAGCTCGGTTCGCAGGGCGACGGACTGCGCCGAAACCGACTCGCGCAGGGACCGCAGGCTCGCGTCGAGCGCACCCAACCGGTCGAGCGTCGGGCCGGCCTCGCGGGCCACCTGCTTCTGCAGCTCATCGATCCTGTTGCGGACCTGGGTCATCTGCTGCTCGACGTCCTCGAGCAGGCGGTTCAGGTTGCGCTGCTCGGCGACCTGGCGCTCGACCGCCTGGGTGAAGAGCTGGTCGACCCGCTCGACCGCGTCATCGCCGCCCGCGCCCTCGTCGAACGCCGGCGACGGTCTGGCGTGCAGATCGCGCTCGCGACCCAAGGAACTGTCCGACACGTCACCCTCCCCGACGAGCGCAGCGTAGTCGGCCGCGGCGCTCCGGCCGCCGTTCCGAGGACGTCGCCGATGGCCCTGCTCGCTACGGTCCGCCGGATGGGCGGACTCGAAGGACTCGATGCCGCGGTCGAACGGATGCGCGCTGGCGACCGCGAGGCGGTGGGCGACGTCTACCGGACGCTGGCCCCGCACCTGCGTGCCTGGTTACGGACCCAGGTCCAGCACGGCGAGATCGCCGACGACCTGGCCGAGACCACGTTCGTCGAGCTGGTCCGCGCCACCAATGTCGAATTCGCCGACGGCGCGGCGGTCCGGGCGTGGCTGTTCCGGGCCGGACGCAACAACCTGATCGACTGGCGCCGGCGGGCCGCGCGACGGGGCGACCACCAGCTCACGCAGGAGGTCGCCGAAGCACAGCCCGACCGGGACCTCGGCCCCGAGCACGCCGTCGTCCAGCAGGATGCCGTCGCCGAGGTGCTGGACGCCATGCAGGAGCTGTCGCCCGATCAGCAGGAGGTGCTGCGGCTGCGGCTCCTGGGCCAGCTCTCGGGCCTCGAGGTGGCCGAGCTCACCGGACGCACCGAGGGCGCGGTTCGTGCCCTGCAGCACCGCGGGCTGCGCAGCCTGGGCCGGATCATCGAAGGCCGTCGCGACGAGGATCGTGACCACCCATAACGCAACCGACCCCTGTCGCGCTGTACTGGGTGAGCCACACCCTCGGAGGCACCCGTTGGCATCGAACCACGATCGCGACAGCCACGACAGCCACGCGACCGAACAGCTCCTGGAGCGCCTCCAGCGGGTCCACCTGGCGTCGACGGACGACGGCGTCACGTGGGAGGACCTGCGGCTCCACGTGCAGGCAGCGACCCGGGACGACGGCGTCATGTGGGACGACGTGGCGTTGGCGGTAGCAGCCCTGCGGATCGAGGGCGAGCGCCCGGTCCCCGCCGGTGTCGCCGAGCGGCACCTGGCGGCCATGCACGCGGCGCTGGACGAGATCGCGACCGCTCCGGGGCGGTCCGGAGGTTCCCTGGCCTGGCGTCGCCGCCTGGCTGGCGCGACCGCCGCGGTGACGGCGTTCACCGCGTTCGGTGGTGGCGCTGTGGCGGTGGCTCAGGAAGCCGTGCCCGGGGATGTCCTCTACGGCATGAAACGCGCCTCCGAGCAGGTGCGCCTCGTGATCGAGCGCGACCCGGCGGGCGATGCCGAGCTGCACCTGGGCTTCGCCGAGGAGCGCCTCACCGAGCTGCAGTCAGCGCCCGGCGCGGCCGACGAGCTGCTCGAGAATGCGTTCGACCACCTCGCCCGCGCCGAACAGCACGGCAACGCCGAGACGCACTCGCAGGCACAGGCCGCGGGGGTGCGAGCCATCGAGGTGCTCAACGAGCTGCTCGACGGCAAGCTGCCGGAGACCGCCTCACCACGCGCCCGCGAGTCGCTCGAGCGTGCACGGGACCGCAGGCAGGCGCACGTGGACGCGCGCTCCGAAGGCGCGACCGGTCGTGACCAGGCTCCCGGACTGCAGCGCGGGGACGACGCACCCGGACCGCAGGGCGGGGACGGCGCACCCGGACGCAGCGGCGACGCGCCGACCGGACCCGGCGACGCCCCGGCCAACCGCGGTCGGGCGCCCGAGGACACCGGCCCTGACGGGTCCTGAGCCTCAGGCGATGACAACCGGCGTGCGGATCCCGTCGGGCTCGACGCGGGTGTAGGTCGTGTCGCGCTCGCCGGCTGGCCGTCCGGCGGCGGCGGCCACCTCGCGCAGTGCCTCGGGCGACTGCCGGATGCCGTGTCCGGAGCCCGCCATCCGGCTGATGGTCTCCTCCATCAGCGTCCCACCGAGGTCGTTGCAGCCGCCCTGGAGCAGCTCCACCGCTCGCTCGAGGCCGAGCTTGACCCACGAGAGCTGGATGTTGTCGATGGCGCCCTGCAGCAGCAGCCGCGCCACTGCGTGGACGCGTCGGTTGTCCTCCCAGCTCGGCCCCGGCCGCGCGACCCCGGCGAGGTAGATCGGCGCGAGCTGGTGTACGAACGGCAGCCCGACGAACTCGGTGAACCCACCGGTCTGCTCCTGCATCGAGCGCAGCAGCTTGAGGTGGGCGACCCAGTGGTGGGGCTCGTCGACGTGGCCGTACATCATGGTCGAGGTCGTGGGGATGCCCAGCCGGTGGGCGGTCGAGATGACCTCGATCCACGCGGACGCCGGGAGCTTGCCCTTGGTCAGCACCCACCGGACGTCGTCGTCGAGGATCTCGGCGGCCGTGCCCGGGACTGATCCCAGCCCGCGGTGATGCGCCTCGGCGAGCCACTCGCGGATCGAGATGCCCATCCGGGTCGCGCC
>DASWKO010000278.1:0-3141 GCA_036396595.1 Nitriliruptorales bacterium
CCAGCAGCTCGCCGACGGCGCCGTGCCCGAGGGCCAGGGCTGGCTGTGGAACCAGAGCACGATCGAGCTCGGTGCGCGGGTCTGCCGCAAGCACACGCCCGCCTGCGACGCCTGCCCGGTCGCCGCCACCTGCGCGTGGCACCTCGGAGGTCGCCCTGCGCCGGACCCGGCAGACGGCTCGGCCGGGACCAGCGGGCCCCAGACGAGGTTCGAGGGCTCGGACCGGCAGGGCAGGGGCCGGCTGGTCGAGGCGCTGCGGACCGGACCTGTCCCCATGGACCGGACCGCCCACGTGGCGGGCTGGCCGGGCGAGCCCGCACGAGCCGCCCGCGTGGTGAACGGGTTGCTCGCCGACGGCCTGGCCGAGGAGCGCGACGGCGTCCTGGTCCTGCCGGGGTGACGCCGCGAGCGATGACGTCACCGCGCCCAGAGCCGGTCCACCGGGAGCACGTGGACCCGGTCGGCAGCGGTGTAGGACCGTCCTCCTGTGTAGAGGGCCACGCCTCCTACGAACCGCTGCCCCAGCTTGTCGCGCAGCAGTTCCAGGCCGCGCAGGTCGGCACCTCTCATCCGTGAGGATGCCTTGACCTCGACCGCGGCGACCCTCCCGTCGTCGGTCTCGACGACCAGGTCGACCTCCACCCCGTCGTGGGTGCGCCAGTGGCCGATCAGCGCGACGCCGTCCAGCCAGGACAGCTGCTTGCGCAGCTCGCCCACGACGAACGTCTCGAGCAGGTGGCCGAACTGCTGCAGGCTCGTGGCGTCGCGCTCGGCCAACCGGGCGGCACTGAGCCGCAGCAGCCGCGCGGCCAGTCCGGAGTCGACCACGTGCAGCTTCGGTGAGGACCCGGACCTCGCGCTCAGCGTCGTGCCCCAGGCGGGTAGCCGGTGGATCAGGAACACCGCTTCGAGCAGCCTGGTGTACTCGTCGGCCGTGTTCTGGGTCAGCCCCGCGTCCGCACCTGCCTTGGAGACGCTGACCACCTGCGCGGTCTGGGCTGCCAGCCGGGCCAACAGGGCCGGCATCTTCTCGCGCTGCCGGGTCCGTGACAGCTCCCGGACGTCGCGCTCCAACGTCAACGTGACGTAGTCGTCGAACCACCGGTTGCGCGCGGTGTCTGCCCGGCCGACCGCCAGCGGGAACCCGCCGGCACAGACCCGTTCGACGTACTGCTGCCTGGTGGTCGGCGACGTCCGGGGCGTCACCAGCCCCGCCGGATCGTCCAGCAGGGCCGAGGCGAACCGTTCGGGGTGACCGGCCAGTTCCCCCTGCGACAGCGGCAGGAGGGTGACCAGGTGTAACCGACCCGTCAGCGCCTGGGCGGCCTGGGGCAGGGCATCGTGACGGGTCGATCCCGTCAGCAGGAACCGGCCGGCCGACCCGTCGACGTTGAGCTCGGCCTTGATGGCGTCCAGCAACTCGGGCACGTGCTGGTACTCGTCGATGCACACCGGAGGATCAGCACCGACGAACAGGGCCGGGTCGGACGCGACCGCCTGGCGGGTCGCGAGGTCATCGAGATCGAGGACCTCGGCTCCGAGCTCGTCGGCGACCTGGCGCAGCAGGGTGGTCTTGCCCACCGCACGGGGTCCCTGGATCGCAACGACAGGCTCGTCCTGCATCACGGATCGGACGATGCTGACAGCGCGGCGCGAGACCAGACCTTCCACCGTCCACTCCTCGTCGTGTGAGCCGGTAAGTTCGAGGGTATCGAACCGGTAGATTCGAGGGTATTGAACCGGTAAGTTCGAGGCGTTTGGGTCGGTAGGGACGAGGAAGGGACCTCCCGCTCCGGCCGCCCCGTGGCCGGCGACCGCGCGATCGGCCTAGTGAGGAGCCGTTCCGCCGCCGCGGTGGCGCGGGCCGGCGTGGAGCGGGTGCTCGGTGGTGTCGCGGTGAGGTCGTAGCGTGTCGGGCGTGCCACCCGCCCCGGTCCTCGCCGCCCTGACCTCCGCCCTCGACGGGGCCGGGGACGGGCTGAGCGTGCGCGACCTGATGCGCTCGCTGCGGGCGGACGCGGCGACCTCGCGCGTGCCGCGCCGGCTGGTCGAGGAGGTGCTGGCCGGCGACCCCCGCTTCCTCGAGCGCTCGATCGCTGGACGCACCACCTGGGTGGTGGACCTCTCACGCGCGCCGGCGCCGCCTGCCGGGCCCGCCCCGGCGGTCGATCCCGACCGTCCACTGGACGGGCTGGACCTGCGTGACTGGCAGGTCGAGGCGTTCGCGGCGTGGGCGGGCGCCGGCTTCCGGGGGGTGGTCGAGGCGGTGACCGGCACCGGCAAGACCCGATTGGCGATCGCTGCGACGCGAGCTGCGCTGGCGCACGACGGCCGCGTGCTGGTGCTGGTCCCGACGCTGGATCTGCTGGACCAGTGGGTCCGCGAGCTGCGCAGGTCCGTGCCGCAGGCGCGCATCGGCCGGCTCGGTGGCGGCCATGGCGACGACCTGCACGACCACCACGTCGTCGTGTCCACGCCGCACTCGGCCGCGCTGGTGCCGATCGACGTGCCGAGCCGGGGGCCAGGGCTGCTCGTCGCCGACGAGGCGCACCGGTACGGGGCGCCCACCTGGGCGGACGCCCTGAAGCCCGGCTTCGCGATGCGGCTCGCGCTGACGGCCACGTACGAGCGCGCGGACGATGGTCTGGAGCAGGTGCTCGGCCCCTACTTCGGCGGCGTGGTGCAGCGCTACGGCTACGACCGGGCCGTGCCCGAGGGCGTGGTCGCGCCCTTCCGCATCGCGTTTGCCGCCACCCACCTCGACGACCACGAGCGCCGCCGGTACGACGAGGCCGACCGGAAGGTGCGCACGCTGCACCACGACCTGATCGATCGATACGGGCTGTCGCGCGACCCCCGGCGCCTGCTCCAGGCCGCGGCCGGGGTCGTCGCCGAGGCGACCGGACGCGGGGACGCGCGTGCCAACGCCTGCCGTGCGTACCTGTCGATGCTCCGCCAGCGCCGCGACGTGGCTGCGAGCTGTGCCGGCAAGCTGGACGTCGTGCGGGCGGTGGCCCCGGGCCTGGCCGCGCACGCCGACCGCACCCTCGTGTTCACCGACACCGTCGACCAGGCCGAGTCGGCGGCGCGCGTCCTGACCCGGGCGGGGCTGGCCGCCGAGGAGGTCCACGGCGACCTGCC
>DASWKO010000279.1:0-13344 GCA_036396595.1 Nitriliruptorales bacterium
TGGATGCCCAGGGTCACCCGGCGTTGCCGCGCACGGGCTGCCGTCGTCACGATCGCGGTGAGCAGCAGCCACCTCGCCACGATCGCTGCCAGCGACTCGCGGCCGGGAGCCGGGCGCCCGGACAGCGACGCGCTGGGCTGCCAGGCCAGCGGTACGGCCGGCCGCCGTGAACCGAGGTCGGCCCGTGGTGGCGCGACCAGCGGCGCGGGCACCTCCTGACCCTCGATCAGGGGCGCGGTGACCGTCCACCACCCACCGTGGTCGCCAGGAGGAGCGGCATACCTGGGCGCAGGGGCCGGTGGCGGCGCCTCAGCGGGTGCTTCGTGCGTCGGTTCGGGGGCAGGCGCCGCGGGCTCGGCGGGGGCAGCGTTGGCGGTGCGGGGTCCCGGCTCGGTCGGCGGGCGCGCGGGAGCCTCGACGACGATCGTGCCGACCTGACCGCGGCAACCCTCGTCGTCGCACGCCGCGTGCAGGCTGCAGTAGTACGGGTAGCTGCCGGGCTCGTCGAACGTGTGCTCGAACGTCAACCCGGTGACCAGACGCCCGGACGCGAACGTTCCGTCCACCGCGATCACGTCGTGCGGCCCGAGGTCGTGTACCCGCCAGCGCACGGTCGTCCCGGCCGTGACCCGGACCTCCCCAGGGTCGAAGGCGTCGCCGGTGATCCCGACCTCGGGAGCCGCTGCCTCCTCGGCGACACCGGGAACCGCCACGAGCCAGACCAGCGCGGATACCGCCACGACCAGCGCGGACCGCAGGGTCCGGGCTTCGGGGGCGCGTGCAGCGATCGACGGGGTCACGTGCCTCCTTCGGGTCACCGGGGCAACGAGCCAGCGGTTGCAGCGGTGACGCGCCCGTGCCCGCGCGCGCGTCCTCTCCAGTATCGAGGTCCCCCGCGGGCTCGGGTTGGTCCGTTGACCCAACCCGGGCCCCCCGAAGTTGTGCACACCACCGGAACGCCCGCCGACGCGACCGGGCACCGTGGTCACGATGGCTGAGCGCACCCGGCGTGACCTTGCTCGGACGTACCCGCCGCTGACGGGGGCGCTGGTGGCTGTCCTGCTGGCCGTGTTCGTGCTGCCATCCGCCTTGAACGTGCCCCAGAGCAACCCGACGCAGACGCTGGAGTTCGCCCCGGTTCCGCCGGCCGACGACGCCCCTCCGCAGCCCGAAGCCTCAGGCAACGTGTCAGAGCTGGCGCTCGGGTCGTCAGCGGGACCCGAGGGGGATGAACCCGGTGGGGACGGCCAGGGGCTGCCTCCGCCCCCGCCCGTACCGGAGGGGGTGGGAGACGTCCCGGTGAGCAAGCGTTGCGTCGGCGGCCCGCCTCGGCAGACCTCGGACCCGATGGCGCCCCCGTGCGTCGCTCACTTCGAAGGTGACAACGGCGGGGCGACCTACCCGGGAGTCAGCGCCGACGAGATCACCGTGCTGTTCTACCTCGACCCGGTCGGCATGGACTCCGACCGGGGCTACGAGCTCGAGGAGAACTACACGGGCCAGTACGTCGACATCGCTGCACCCGCGCAGGCCGACGACACCGTCCGGGTCCGCAACCTGCGGCGGCTGTCGCGCCACTTCAACGACCGTTACCAGACCTATGACCGGTTCGTGCACTTCTGGGCGTACTTCTCGGCGAGCCCCTACGACGGGCCGACGCCCGAGAGTCGGCGCGCCGAGGCTGCCAAGAACGTGGTGGACCGCCGGCCGTTCGCGGTGATCACCACCGGTGCGCTGGCCGGGTACGAACTGGAGTACACCCGCGAGGTTGCCCGCCAGGGCGCGCTCGTGTTCGGCTCGCAGTCCGGGGTGCAACCAGCCGAGCTGTTCGCGACGTACCCGGGGCGCATCTGGAGCTACCTGCCGACCATCGAGAAGCTCGCGGGGCTGTACGCCACGTACGTGTGCACGAAGGTGGTGGATGAGCCGGTCGTGGACAGCGGCAACCAGGAGTACCAGGGACAGCCGAGGAAGCTCGGGTTCCTCAGCTCCTCGGATGCGACCCACCCGCACCTGCTCGCGTTCGCGGATCTGGTGCGCGAGCAGGTCGAGGGCTGTGGTGGCCGGTTCGAGGAGACGGCCACGTTCCCGCGGGCGGACGCGCGCTACCAGGTCGGGCAGGAAGACAGCGCCGCGCTGTACGCCACGCAGAACGTGGCGCGGTTCCAGCAGGCCGATGTCACCACGATCGTCTGGGCGGGCGGGTTCGAGACCGACCAGTCGCGCGCTGCCGAGCGGGTCGAGTACTACCCCGAGTGGATCGTCGCGGGTGACGGCTACCAGGAGGGGCACTCCAACGCCGGCCACCAGGGCCAGGATGCCTGGCAGCACGCCTGGGTGGTGTCCACGGTCGTGTACGAGCCACAGGGCGACGCCGGTGAGACTCCGTGCGAGCGCGCGCTGCGTGAGGCCGATCCGAACACCGGCGGCCGCGACGCCAACCGGGCGTGCTCGCCGGGCTGGTTCCGAGACACCCGCCAGCTCTTCACCGGGATCCAGGTGGCGGGCCCACGGCTGACGCCCGACACGATGGACCAGGGCTTCCACGCCATCCCGCAGGTGGCCAGCGACGACCCGCAGGTGCCGGCGTGCTTCTACGAGCCCGGTGACTACACCTGCGTCAAGGACGCGGCGGCCATGCACTGGGACTCCAACGACAGCGCCGCCGGCTACGAGAACGGGGGCTGCTGGCGGATCGTCGAGGGCGGGGCGCGCTACCTCGCCGGCGACTGGCCCCCGGGGAACATCGATGCGCAGTGGCAACCCGACGATGCCCCGTGCAACGACTTCAACAATCTGGCGTACGAGTTTTGATCGATCAAGCGATAAGAGAGGGAACGACGATGCTGACTGGACGCGTGGGCACGTTGCTGTTGGCCGCTGCCATCACCGTGGGTTCGCCGCAGCTAGCGGGCGAGGGAGCGACGATCGATGCGCCGCCGATCGAGGTCCCGGAGCCGGCGCTCGGCGGCGCGGGCCCCGAGTCGACCCCTCCCCGCGCTGCTGTTGCCTCGCAGGACGAGGCGTCTAGTGACGGGGCACGCTTCGACGGCTGGAACGTGACGGTCCGGACCGACCCGGGGTATGCCAACGAGCAGATCCTCGAGGTGGCGTTCGACAGCCCGGTGCTGGGGCTGCGCACGATCATGCTGGTGTGGCTGCCCGACCGGTACGCGGGCGTCGAGGAGCCGCTGCCGACCCTGTACTACCTGCATGGCACGACCCACAGCAACTCGTTCGGCGTGGCTCAGGAGCTGGCCGAGCAGGGGGTCGACGCCCCGGCCGGACTGCGTCCGGGCTCCGGGCGTGGCAGCCCGTTCGGCGTGGGCTTCCACGAGAACCTCGACGAGCAGCAGTTCGTCGTGGTCGCACCCGACATGCAGTTCCCGGCCTGGTGCGGGCACTGCTGGTGGATCGACGGCCGCGACGGGCAGGGTGTGGACGCCGAGACGCACCTGTTCGAGGAGGTCGTGCCGCTGACCGAGCACCTGTTCGGCGTGCGCAGCGACCGGTCGGGCCGCGCGATCCTGGGTGCGTCGATGGGGGCGAACGGGGCGCTGCTCCAGGCCTTCCGCCACCCCGACCGGTTCGCGTTCGTCGGCGGCCTGAGCCCCACGTACTCCGGGTTCGGGCACGCGGTGCCGCCGTTCCTCCAGGTCCACGGCGGCAACATCTGGTGGCAGTACATCCAGGACCAGGGCTACGGCCACCCCGCGCAGGATGAGATCCACTATCGGGCGCTCGAGCCGGTCAACCTCACGCCCCAGATGCTGAGCGCTGACGTCGAGATCGTCGCCGTCAACGGTGACGGGTGCCTGCCGGTCGCGCCCGACGAGGGCGCGTGCGAGAACGCCGACCCGCACCTCGAGGAGTTCATCTGGCACCACACCATGGGCGTCTGGAGCTCGCTGCTGGTCGAGCGGGGCGTGGAGCACACCTGGATCGAGCGCGAGGGTCCGCACGGCGGCATCAACCGTGACAGCTACGAGCGGTGGTTCCTGCCGAGGATCAACCAGCGGTTCGCCGAGGGCGTCGACACCCCGGAGCGGTTCTCGTACCGCACCATCGACCTCGACTTCGACATCTGGGGCTACGAGGTGCAGGTGGACCGGACCAACACCGAGTTCCTGTCGCTGCTCGACGCCGGCACGGACGGACGGGCACTGACGCTGGCAGGGACCGGGGTCGTCACCCTCCGCACCCCTCCGGTCGTGGACCGGGGTCGGCGCGACGGGCGCACCTACGAGGTGACCGGCACGCCTGACAGCGCCCCGGCCTGGACACAGACGGTCGTCACCGACGACGAGGGCCGGCTCACGTTCACCTTCGAGCTGGCGCCCGGCCGCGACGTCGACGAGCGCATCGAACTGGTCCAGACCGGGGCGTTCGTGTTCCCGCGGACCAGGATCGCGATCACACCGATCGAGTGAGGTACCCCCGCCCCGCCCCGCCCCGCCCCGCCCCGTCTGGCCTCCCAATCGAGTGTGCTCGTTGCTGCGTTATTTGAAGGTAACGAGCACACTCGATGCGGGGGGGGGTGTGGCGGGGGGGGTGGCGGGGGGGTCTGGCGGGCCGGGGGTTGTCGCCCTGGCCCAGGCGCCCGGTCCGGGTTGGTGCGCCGGCACAGTTGTGCGCGCTCGGGGCGTGGTTGGATGCACGGCAACCGACGGAGAGGTCGATGCGCCGATGGCATCACTGGCAGACGCGGGCAGCCGCCCGATCTACCTCGCGGGTGTGGCGGAGACCGCGCTGGGCGAGGTCCACGACGAGACCGAGTACTCGATGTTCGCCAAGGCGTCCATGGAGGCGCTCGGCGAGGCCGGGCTGACCCTGGACGATGTGGACGGCTTGTTCCTCAACTACATGGGCGAGGAGGGCACGGTCCAGGTCGGGGAGTACCTCGGGTTGCACGACGTGCGCTACCTGGACTCGACCGACTCGGGCGGGTCCGCGTTCGAGCTGTTCGTCCACCACGCGATGCTGGCCGTGGCCGAGGGGCGCTGCAACGTCGCCCTGATCGGCTACGCGTCCCGGCAGCGCACCCGCCGGATGCGGACGATGGCGGACTGGACCGGGCGCGACACCTACAGCCTGGGGGCACAGTTCCAGGCCCCGTACGGCATCCCGATGCCGATCGGCCACTACGCCATGATGGCTGCGCGCCACATGCACCAGTACGGCACCACCAGCGAGCAACTCGCCGAGATCGCGGTCGCCGCCAACCAGTGGGCGCAGCTCAACCCCAAGGCATGGCGTCACGGCAAGACCATCGACGTCGATGACGTGCTGGACTCGGCGATGATGTGCGACCCGCTCCACAAGCTGGACTGCTGCCTGGTGACCGACGGTGGCGGTGCGATCGTGCTGACCAGCGGCGACCGCGCCAAGGATGCCGCCAAGACGCCGATCCGGGTCCTGGGTGCAGGCGAGAGCCAGACCCACTGGCACCTGGCCCAGATGCGTGACCTGACGGCCACGGCGGCCCAGCTCTCGGGCCGTGAGGCATTCGGGATGGCCGGGATCACGCCCGCCGACGTCGACGTGTTCCAACCCTACGACTCGTTCACGATCACGGTGCTCAAGGCCCTGGAGGATCTGGGCTTCTGCGAGCAGGGCGAGGGCGGAGCGTTCGTCGAGAAGGGCCGCCTGGCCCCGGGCGGCGACCTGCCCGCGATGACCTCGGGCGGGGGCCTGTCCTACAACCATCCCGGGGCGCTCGGAGCACTGCTGCTGGTGGAGGCGGTGCGCCAGCTCCGGGGCGAGGCCGGCGACCGTCAGGTCCCCGGTGCGCAGATCGCCGTCGCACATGGCGTGGGCGGCTTCATGTCGACAGCAGGAACGGTGGTGATGGCACGTGAGTGAACCGACCGAGTACGGCGACCCGCTGACCAAGCCCTTCTGGGAGGCAGCGACGCGTCACGAGCTGGTGGTGCAGCGCTGCACGTCGTGCGGCAACCACCAGTTCTATCCGCGCCCGATGTGCCTGGAGTGCCGCGCGCAGGGCCTCGAATGGGTCCAGGTCGGTGGTCAGGCCACGGTCTACTCCAAGACGACCGTGCACCTGCAGATCGACCCGGCGCTGGAGCCTCCGTACGTGGCGGCCCTGGTGGACCTCGACGAGGGGCCGCGACTGGCGACCAACATCGTGAACGGGGACGCCGAGATCGGCGACCGTGTCCGGCTGACGTGGCGTGACCGCGACGACGCCCCGCCCCTGCCGGTGTTCGAGCCGATCGCGTGATCGACGTGATCGCATGACCGATCGCACGGCGCAGGCCACCGACGTCCTCCAGCACCTCATCCGCAATGCGTGCGTCAACGACGGCGCTTCCGGCAGCGAGGCCCGCAACGTCGAGGTGCTCGCGGACGTGCTCGACGCGCCGGGGCTGGACCTCGAGGTCTACGAGGCCGCCCCGGGGCGGGCCAACCTCGTCGCACGCATCGAGGGCAGCGACCCCGACGCCCCGAGCCTGCTGCTGTCCGGACACACCGACGTCGTCCCGGCCGATCCGATGGGTTGGGACCGCGACCCGTTCGGGGGCGAGCTCGTCGACGGGTTCGTGTGGGGGCGCGGGGCGATCGACATGCTCAACCTCACCGCCTCGATGGCGGTCGCGGTCCGGGCGCTCGCGGACGGCGGCTTCCGCCCCGCCGGGACGCTGATCTTCGCTGGCGTCGCCGACGAGGAGGCAGGCTGCGCGCTCGGATCGGAGTGGTTGGTCGAGCACCACGCGGATGCGGTTCGGGCCGACTACGTCGTGACCGAGTTCGGCGGGAGCCGGGTCGGTGACGACGGTCTCGGCGTGCTCGTGGGCGTGGCCGAGAAGGGTCCGTTCTGGATCACGATCGACGTGGACGGGACCCCGGGCCACGGCTCGCGGCCGTACCGGACCGACAACGCGCTGGTGACGGCGGCGCGGATCGTGCAGCGGCTGGCGGATTACGCCTCGCCGGCCACCGTCACCGACGCGTGGAGGCAGTCGGTCGAGGGGCTGGCGCTGCCGGCCGAGATCACGGCTGGCCTGCTGGACCCGGCGCGGGTGGACGGCACCATCGCCGCGCTGGCCGTCGAGGACGAGGAACTGGCCCGGACCGTCCACGCCTGTACCCACTCGACCTTCGCCCCGACCATGCTCAGTTCGGGGGTCAAGACGAACGTGATCCCCGACCGCGCGCGCATCCAGGTCGACATCCGCGCGCTGCCCGGGCACGGGCCCGACCAGCTCCTCGCGTTCATCGACGAGGCGCTCGGTGACCTGCGGGGCCGCATCGACGTGACCGTCGAGGCGATGCACGACCCCAGCAGCTCACCCGCGGACTCACCGCTGCGCGACACGCTGGAACGCGTGACCCAGCGCCTGGTGCCCGGGGCGCGCACGGTGCCCAGCATCCTCGCCGGGTTCACCGACGCGTTCGCCTACCGGTCGCTCGGGGCGGTCGCCTACGGGTACGGCCTGTTCAGCGACCGCATGCCGATGGACGAGGTCGGCCAGATGTTCCACGGCCGCAACGAGCGCATCGACGTCGACTCGCTGGGCCTGGACGTCGAGCTCTGGCGCCAGGTCGCCACCGACCTGCTCACCTGACCGCGCCCCGTCGGGGGGTCGCGCGATCGGGTCCAGCGTCAGGCACGGCGTCCCCTCTGGGCGACGCGTTGGGGGTGGCAGCCGAGCCGAGCGTGGGGGAGGATGCGAGTCCACGACCCGAGGAGACGCTGGTGGAGGTTCGACGCATCGTGACCGGCCACGACGAGCAGGGGAGGGCGGTGTTCGTGGACGTCGGCGAGCCGGGCCGGACCGTGACGTTCGAGGCGCTGCCCGGCGTGGTGTTCCACGAGTTCTGGTCCACCGACGACGTGCCGTCGGTACCGCACGCCGGCGGCGACCCGGTCCCCGCGATGGGCTCGTTCGTCCCGGGTCCCGGGGGCTCGCGGGTCCGGTTCGTGCGGATGCCCGCCGACCGGGAGCTGGAGGAACGTGGCGAGGACGTCGCCCTCGCACGCGCGAGCGAGGAGTACGCGCGCAAGGTGCCGGGCCTCGCGGAGACGATGGAGGAGGACGACCCCGGCATGCACGCCACCGACACCATCGACTACGGCATCGTGCTGTCGGGCCGCACGATTCTCGAGCTCGACGAAGGCGCGACGGAGGAGCTGGGTCCCGGCGATGTCGTGATCCAGACCGGCACCCGGCACGCCTGGCGCAACCCGTTCGACGAGCCGTGCTGGATGGCGTTCGTGATGATCGGCGCGACCCGCGCGTAGGCGACCCGCCGGCCGCATCTGGTGCCCGGCACCAGACCGTGCTCCCGTCGTGGTCGTCCTGCACCACACGGCGCTGACGGCCGTCGGGCATGCTGCGTCCCGATGTTGGAGCTGACCAGTGAGGATGCCCGCGAGGGCATGCGAGCCTTCACCGGGAAGCGTCGCCCGACGTTCCGAGGATCCTGACCGCGGAGGAAGACGGATGACCACACGCATCGCGATCGGCGGGATCGCGCACGAGACCAACGAGTACGTGGCCTCGCCGACCACGCTCGACCGTTTCCACGTGGCGCGGGGCGAGGAGATCGTCACCGGCGCCCAGGGATCGCGCACCTACCTCGGCGGGATGATCGACGCCGCCCGGGACATCGGCGCCGAGGTGGTCCCGACCCTGTCGGCCATCGCGGGGCCGTGGGGGACCATCACGGCCGCGACGTACGACGCGTTGAAGGACGAGCTGGTCGAGCGCATCGTCGCGGCCGGCGCCGACGCGGTCGCGCTCGACCTGCACGGGGCGGGCGTGGCCGAGGGGGTCCCGGACCTCGAGGGCGACCTCGCGACGGCGGTGCGCGAGGCGGTCGGACCCGACGTGCCGATCGTCGTGACCCACGACCTCCACGGCAACATCACGCGGACCGAGGCCGAGGCGGTCGACGCCATGTTCGGCGTGCACCACTACCCGCACGACGACATGTACGAGCGGGGGCGCGAGGCCATCGACCTGATCCCGCGCCTGCTGGCCGGCGAGCTGCACCCGGTGATCCACGTCGAGCGGCTGCCGATGCTGCTGCCCACGACCACGACCTACCAGGGTGCGATGGTCGAGATCAACGAGCTGTGCTGGTCGCTCGAGGACAAGCCCGGCGTCATCGACTGCACGTTCATGCACGGCTTCCCCTACACCGACAACGTCAACGTGGGGTCCCAGGTCGTGGTCACCACCGACGGGGATGCCGACCTCGCGCGGACCGTCGCACGCGAGGTCGCCGAGGCCGTCTGGGCCCGCCGCGACGACTTCCTGCAGGACCACCCCGATCCGGCCGAAGCGATCGAGCGGGCGCTGGTAGCCGAGGGCCGGCCGGTCGTCATCAACGAGACGTCCGACAACCCCGGCGGCGGAACTCCGTGCGACGGCACCCACCTGCTGCGGGCGATGATCGAGGCCGACCTCGACGACGCGGTGTTCGTGGGCATCTTCGATCCCGAGGTGGTCGAGCAGGCACACGAGGCCGGTGTCGGCGCGACCATCGACGTGCGGCTGGGCGGCAAGACCGACGACCTCCACGGCACGCCGATCGAGGCCACGGCGACGGTCCGCATCCTGACCGACGGCGAGTACACGGTCGAGGCGCCCATGGGGCGGGGGTCGCGGGTGCCGCTCGGACGCACGGCGCTCCTGCGCGTCGGGAAGCTGGACGTGATCGTCATCAGCCGGGGGGTCCAGACCATCGACCGCGGGCCGCTGATCCTCCACGGCATCGACCCCACCCAGCGCAAGGTCGTGGCGCTGAAGTCCTCCAACCACTTCCGGTCGGGCTTCCAGGACCTCGCGGCGGCGATCGTCACGACCGACCCTCCGGGGCTGACCACCTTGAAGATGGACACGTTCGCGCGCGAGATCTCCCCCCGCCCGATCTGGCCGATCGACCCCGATGCGACCTACCCCGCCTCCTGGGCGGAGTCGTAGACCAGTCGTAGACCGGGGATCGATCACACCCCGCCCCGCCCGGCCCCACCCCTCATCGAGTGTGCTCGTTCCTGCCACATGACGCAGTGACTGGCACACTCGATGAGGTGGAGGGGGTGGAACCGTCAGGCGCGGAGGTTCTTGACCACCTTGCCGGACTGCACGACGAGCGCGACCCGGTCGCGGTCGTTGAACAGCTTGGGCTCCTCGAGCGGGTCGCCGTCGAACGCGACGAGGTCGGCGACCTTGCCGACCTCGACCGTGCCGATCTGGTCCGCCAGCCCCAGGATCTCGGCGTTGATGCGCGTGGCCGAGATCAGGGCGGACATCGGCCCGTCGATGCCAGAGCGCAGGACGAGCTCGAGGCCCCGGAAGGTCTGATCGGGGCCGATCAGGTCGGACCCCAGCCCGACGCGCACGCCAGCCTCCTGGGCGATGGTCGTGGCCCGGCCCATGCCCTCGGCGACCCCCCTGGACGCGCTGCTGGATCTGAGGTGGCAGCCCGGCGGACTCGGCGTTCTCGGCCAGGGCTGTCGCCACGGCGAGGGTCGGGACCAGCGCGACGTCGTGCGACGCCATCAGGGCCGCGGTCTGCTCGTCGATGGCGGTGCCGTGCTCGACGCAGCGCACGCCGGCCGCGACCGCGTTGGCGATGCCCTGGTTGTTGTGGGCGTGGACGGTCACGTAGGTGCCGCGGGCGCCGGCCTCGGCGACCGCGGCGGCGATCTCGTCGATCGTGAACTGCGTGTCCGTGAGGTTGTCGTGCAGCGAGACCACACCGCCGGTCACGCACAGCTTGATGAACGAGGCACCCTTGCGGAACGCCTCACGTACGTTCTTGCGCATCTCGTCAGGACTGTCCGACAGCGCCGAGAGGGCCATCAGCCCCGAGATGTCGTGACTGCACCACAGGTCCGTGGGTTCCCACGTGGGGGCGAAGTGACCGTGCCCGCCGGTCTGGCACTGGACGGGCCCGCAGTGGATGATCCGCGGCCCGGGGATGCGTCCGGTCGCGATGGCCGTCGGCACGCCGGCGTCCATCCCGCCGGTGTCGCGGACGGTGGTGAAGCCGGCGTCCAGCGTCTGGCGGCAGTTCTCGAAGATGTCCGCCGCGATCTCGGCGATCGAAAGCTCCCGTCTCAGCAGCGACTGGATGTCGCTGCTGATGCCGAAGTGGACGTGGGCGTCGATCAATCCGGGGACCAGCGTCAACCCGGTGGCATCCAGCGTGTCCGCGTCGGCCGGCGCCTCGCCCCCGACCTGCACGATCCGATCGTCCTCGATCACGACCACCGCGTGGGCGACCGGGTCGGCCCCGGTCGCGTCGATCAGCGTCGCCCCGCGAAGTGCCAGTCTCATCGGTTCCTCCTGTTGCATCCCTGCGCGCTCAGACCGCGCCTCAGGCCGCGCCTCAGGCCGCGCCTCAGGCCGCGCCTCAGACCGTTGCTGCTCAGCCAAGCGGTGCTTCCTCGGGCCGTGTTGGTCGGTTGCGACGCAGATCGGCCGTGTGGTTCGTCCGTTCGCACGATGCCGGTGCCGTTGCTCGTGCTCGCCGACAGTCGGTCACGCGATCGGTTGGGGTTGAGTTGTCGCCAACCGCGAGAGGGAGCCGTGATGGACATCCGGACCGCCACGCCTGACGACCTCGATGCGCTGGGTGCGCTGACGGGACAGGCCTACAACAAGTCGCCCGCGGTGGTCGTGGAGGGCCTGCGCCGGGTCGATCTGGGCGAGTTGCACCTGGCCGTCGATGGCCACGAGATCGTGGCCGTGGTGCGGGCGGCGCCGGTCGGGCAGTTCTTCGGCGGCGCGGCCGTCGGCACCGCGGACATCCGCAACGTGGTGGTGGCTGCGCACGCGCGCAGCCGCGGCCTGCTGAAGGCGCTGCTCCACGACGTGCTGGAGGTCAGCCGTTCGGCGGGGGTGCCCCTGTCCACCCTGACGCCCTCGGCGGTCACTGCGTACCGCCGCGCCGGCTACGAGAACGCCGGGACCCTCGTGGGCTACCGAGTCCCGGTCGACCAGGTGCCCGCACGGCGTGATGACGGGGTCGAGCCGTGGGGTGACGACGACCTCGACGAGGTGATGGCGTGCTACCGGCGGTTCGCTTCGGCTCACAACGGCCCGCTGGACCGGACACCGGCGTGGTGGCACCAGCACGTGCTGGACCCGCCGGGCGGCGCCACGCAGTACCGCTACCTGGTCCGGCGCGGCGGCCAGGTGACCGGCTACGTGATCTACAGCCAGACGCCCGCTGACGGCGACATCCCGTACTACTACCGGCTCGACTGCCGCGATCTGGTGTGGACCGACGAGGAGTCCCTGCGCTCGCTGCTCGGCTTCGTCGCCGGGAACCGCGCGCTGGCCACCGAGCTGCGGTGGATGGGGCCGGCCCAGGAGCCGATCGCGTTGCTGTTCGACGAGCACGTGGTGACGCGCACGATGAGCCGACCGTGGATGCTGCGCCTGCTGGACCCTGCGGCCGCACTCGAGGCCCGCGGCTACCCGATGGGTGTGGCGGGACAGGTCCGGCTGACCGTGACCGACCCGTACCTCGAACCGGGCGCGCGATCGCTCGCGATCGAGTTCGAGGACGGCAAGGCCCACGTGTCGCCCGCCGAGGCAGCGTCGGCGCGGACCCACGTGGGGACGCTGGCGTCGCTGTTCAGCGGCTGGCTGGCGCCGTCGCAGGCGGTCGCGCTGGGGCGGCTGACCGGCGCCAGCGACCAGGACATGGCCGTCCTCACCGCGGCCTTCGCCGGCCCCGAACCGTGGGCGATGGATCTGGTGTGAGCGTCGGGCCCGCCTACGGGTGCGCGGTTCGGATCGGCTCGCGCTGCCACCGCCCGTAGGCGACGTAGGCGAGCAGGGCGGCCAGGATGAGGTTGCCGACCACGTTGAAGATCTCGCCGCGTCCGATGTGGTAGACGACGGCGCCCACCATCACGAGCACCAGGCCAGCGGCCGCCGCCACGGTGAGCTGCGGGAGGATCTTGGTCGCGGCGGGCAGGATCAACCCGAGCCCGCCGAGGATCTCGGCGATGCCCGAGATCGCGTGGAGGGTGTCGGAGAGGTCGTACATCCACTCCAGCGTCGCCGGGAGCCCTTCGGGCACGATGAAGTGCAGGATTCCCACCGCCACGAACTGGACGCCGAGCGCGACCTGGAGCACCCACAGGAGCCTGTTCTCGGTCATCGTGCGCCGCCTTCCTGCCGACCCGAACCGGCCCTTCCACTGTAGAGGCTGCGGAGGCGCATGCCAGGGACCGACGGCCCGGCCGGTGGCACGATACGTCGCGTCAGGAGGGGACCCCGTCCATCACGGATCCGTTCCCGGCGCGTGCGCAGCCGGACGCTGGGCCGTGGCAGGTGCCGGCAGGCGGGGGGGGGGGGG
>DASWKO010000280.1:0-7071 GCA_036396595.1 Nitriliruptorales bacterium
CAGCCACGATGGCGTGATCCCTGCCCACCACCATCGCGCTCCGAACACTCCCGAGAGGACCGCTCCCGATGACCAACCCCCGCCGAGCAGCCGACCGTGTCCGTGCCCTGATGTCGTTCCAGGGGCGCTACCGCGTGCTGCACCTCACCTGGTTGGCGTTCTTCCTGTCGTTCGTCGTCTGGTTCAACTTCGCGCCGTTCGCCACCACCATCGGTGCCGAGTTCGGATTGAGCCGTGAGCAGCTCACGGTCCTCGCGCTCTGCAACGTCGCCCTGACGGTGCCCGCACGGATCCTGGTCGGGATGGCCCTGGACCGGTGGGGACCGCGCCGGGTGTACTCGGCGATCCTGATCTTCGCGGCCCTGCCGTGTCTCACGTTCGCCACGGCGACCAGCTACGGGGTGTTGGTCGCGAGCCGCCTGGCGCTCGGCCTGGTCGGCGCCGGCTTCGTCGTCGGCATCCGCATGGTGGCGGAGTGGTTCCCGGCGGACGAGGTCGGGACCGCCGAGGGCGTGTACGGCGGCTGGGGCAACTTCGGCTCGGCAGCCGCGGCGCTGAGCCTGCCCACGGTCGCGGCCGTGGTCGGTGGCGCGGACGGCTGGCGCTGGACGATCGCGACCACCGGCGTGCTCGCTGCCGTGTACGGGGCGTACTACAGCCGTGCGGTGCAGGACACGCCCGAGGGTCGTGCCTACGCCCGTCCGCGCCGCCAGGGTGCGCTCGAGGTCACCAGCCGCCCGGCCGTGTTCGGTCTGCTGGCACTCAACGTCCCCCTGGTCGCCGTGCTGGGCCTGGTGGCCTGGCGCCTCCAGCGCGTGGGCGCACTCGGTCCGGGCGTGGGGATCGGCATCGCGGTCGCGCTCGCCGTCATCCTGATCGTGCAGTCCCGGGCGATCGTCACCGTCAACCGGCCTGCGCTCGAGGACCGCTACCCGCAGGCCGATCGCTACCCGTTCCGCTCGGTCGTGGTCCTCAGCCTCGCCTACTTCGTGACGTTCGGGTCCGAGCTCGCCGTCGTGTCGATGCTGCCGACCTTCTTCGGCGACACGTTCGGGCTCGGCCCGGTCGTGGCCGGCGCGACCGCGAGCGCGTTCGCGTTCATGAACCTGGGTGCGCGCCCGCTCGGCGGGCTGCTGTCGGATGTGCTCGGCAGCCGGCGCGCCACGCTGCGGACGATCCTGCTGGGGCTGTCGCTCGGGTACGCGGGCATGGCGACGATCGGCAGCGGCTGGCCGGTGGCGCTCGCGGTCGTGGCTGCGATGGCGTGCTCGTTCTTCGTGCAGGCCGGCGAAGGAGCCACGTACGCGATCGTCCCGCTGGTGAAGCGTCGGGTCTCGGGCCAGATCGCCGGGACCGTGGGCGCCTACGGCAACGTCGGGGCGCTGGTCTTCCTGACCCTGCTCCTGTTCGCCGGACCGACCGCGTTCTTCCTCATCATCGGGGGCGCGTCGATCGTGGCGGCCGGCGCGTGCCGCTGGCTCCCGGAGCCGGACGGCACGTCGCACGAGGAGGTCATCGCGCTGCCCGACGCCATCGTCCCGGCCCCCGTGCCGGCACCGGCCTGACTCAGCCCTGGTCGGTCTCGTGGGTGGGGTCCTCGGGCAGCGCGAACGCGCGCTTGGCGTTGGCGTACACCGCGTCGGCGAGCTCGTCGGGGGCGACCTGCTTCACGGCGGCCAGCACGTCCACGACGTAGGGAACGCGCGACGGGTCGTTGGCCCTGCCGCGGTACGGGACCGGAGACAGGAACGGGCTGTCGGTCTCGGTCAGGAGCAGCTCGAGCGGGACGCGGGACGCGGCGACCCGCAGCTCCTCGGCGTTCTTGAAGGTGACGTTGCCGGCGAAGCTCATCCAGTACCCGGCCTCGGCGCAGCGCTCGGTCGTGGGCACGTCGCCGGAGTAGCAGTGCATGACCACACGGTCCGGCGGCCCCTCCTCGGTCAGCGCGTCCAGCACCTGGTCCCACGCCTCACGGCAGTGGATGATCAACGCCTTGTCGTGGCGCTTGGCCAGCTCGATGTGCGCCCGGAACGAACGGTCCTGCGTGTCCGGCGAGGCGTGCTTGCGGTAGTAGTCCAGACCGGTCTCGCCGATGCCCACGACGACGTCCTGCTGGGCCAGGTGGTCGATCACCTCGAGCACCCGAGGCGTCGCCTCCATCGCGTCGTTGGGGTGGATGCCCACCGACGCCCACACGCCGGCGAAGCGGTTGGCGGTCTGGACACTCTGGGTCGACGTCGCCATCGAGGTCCCGACCGTGACCAGCACGTCGACCCCGGCATCGCGGGCACGCTCGACCTGCTCGCTCGTGGCGAGGTCGTCGTGCATGTCGAGGTGGCAGTGGGTGTCGACGTACGTCGGCACGGTGGCATCCCGATCGGTGGCGGGGGGACGCGACACGGCCCGCCGACGAGGGCGGGCCGTGTCCGAGTGTAGCCCGCCGGGCCGCGGCCAGACAGGGTCGCGGGGTGGTTACCGGACGAAGTCCGCGTAGCTGGCGTCGAACCGGTACCGGCCACCGGGCACGAACACCTCGGTGAAGCCGCCGAGCCCGATCGCATAGCCCTCGCCGTACACGGTCATCCAGATGCCGCTGGGATCGGCGGTCGAGACGTCGGGCACCATGCCCTCATCCTCACCGTCGGGCCCGGAGATCAGCAGCGTGAGGTTGAGATCCTCGGCGTCCTGGGAGGTCGAGCCACCGACCACCAGGGTGTAGGTCAGCTCGCCCACGGTGGCCGCCAGGTCGATCACGGCCCGCTCGGGCACCGTGATCAGCTCGATCGGATCGCTGCCCCGGGCCAGGGCGCCGTCGGACTGCTCCTCGATCGGGACGCGCCAGGCCTGCAGGGCGCCGGTCACCAGCAGGTGACCGCGTCGCGTGCCCTCGGCCTGCTGCGTCCAGACCCAGTCGTCGACGACGAAGTCGCTGGGTGCGTGCTCGATCGGGATCTCGTCGAGGGTGAACCCGGCGTTGTCGGTCGCGATGTCACCCGTGCCGGGCCCGTTGGACCAGCCGATGGTGCGCAGCGTGGGCGCCTGGTTGTCCTCGCCCCGCAGCGGCTCGACCCACGCCAGGTGCGCGCCGGTCGGGTCGAAGGCGGGGATGGGCAGCGCGTCGCCGACCAGGTCGGCGCTCGGCTGGTGGGTGTCGGGGAACGGGGCGTAGGTGGCGTCGGTGCCGTCGTAGGCGATCCAGCCGAAGGTGAACGCGCCCTCGCCCTGCAGCACGTACACGACGGTCAGGTCCTCCAGCGTCGAGCCCGGTCGGACCTCGACCGCCACGATCTCGGATTCGTTCTCGGGCCCGCCGAAGTCCACCAGCTCGGCGATCTCCTGGCCGGTGCGGACGTCGGCCAGCCAGATGCGGTCGTCGCCCGCCAGCACGGCGTGCTCGGAGAAGACGGCGTCACCCGGGCCGTCGGTCGGCGACGGTGTCGGGTCGGTCGGCGCGTCGGTCGGCAACGGCGTGCCGGGTCCGACGATCGGAGGCTCGACGGTGCCACGGTCGAGCAGCGACGGGAGGACGGCGGCGGCGACCGCGATCGCGGCCGCGACACCCACCCCGGAAAGGACCAGCGTCCAGCGCTTGTTGCGGTTCACGTGTGCCTCCACTCGTGCGTAGAGCTCGGGGGTGGGCTCGACGTCGCCGGCCCGTGCCTGGAGGCTGTCGCGCAAGCGGCGTTCCAGCTCGTCGTTCACGATCCACCTCCGAAGGGCGAGTCCGCCCCGAGCAGTTCCCGTAGTCGATCCAGCCCGCGCGACGTCTGGCTCTTGACCGTCCCGACGCTGACCTCGAGGACCTCGGCGGCGTCCGCCTCGGACAGGTCCTCGTAGTAGCGAAGGACGATCGCGGCCCGCTGTCGCTCGGGCAGGCGTTGGAGCGCTTGCCAGACCTGGTCGCGATCGGCAGCGTGCTCGTCGACGAGCCGGACGCCGCGGTCGTCGCCGCTGCGCGTGCTCACCTGTCGACGTTCGAGGTACCGGCGTCGCAGCTTGCTGTTGGACTCATTGACCACCGCCCGTCGGAGGTAGGCGCGCACGTTGTCCACGCGTCCCTTCTCCCACTGCTTCCAGACCTTGGTGAGGGCATCGGCGACGATGTCCTCGGCCTGATGGTGATCGCCCGTCAGCAGGTACGCGAGCCGGACGGCCTCACGGTGGTGGGCGTTGAAGACGGTCGCGAAGCTGGCTTCACGTGTCCCTGTCCGCACCATCGACAGCACGTCGGTCGCTCCCATGGGTCGTGGCGTGGACCGCTCGGACCTTCCGGCGTTCCGCGCCCCTCCACCCCCTACGACGCGCAGGTGCGGAGGAAGGTTGAGACGGATGTCCGCCCCGTGCAGACGTCGATCATGCGTCGTCGGGCCCGGGCAGCTCGATCTTCGTGAACAGCGGGTGCGCGTCGCCCAGTCGCGTGCCGACGGCGACGCCGGGACGAACCCAGTCCATGATCGGTGGCTGCAAGCCGAGCCAGCGGTGGACCTGATCCGCGGAGAACGGCACGAACGGCGCGAACGCGACGTTGATCCCAGCCAGCGCCTGCAGCGCAACGAACAGCGTCGTCGCGGTGCGCTGCTGATCGGTCCTGGCCGTGCGCCAGGGCTCGAGCTCGTTGAGGTAGCCGTTGGTCGCCTGTGCCATCTCGAGCGCCTTCTTCAGTGCCGCGCGCAGCTCGACCCGCTCGATGAGCGCAGCCTCCTCGGCCAACAGCGCGTCGAGGCGCGAGAGCAGCGCGTGGTCCACGTCCGCGAGCTGACCCGGGTCCGGCACAGCCGAGTCGAAGTCCCTGCTCGTCATCGCGAACACGCGGTTGACCAGATTGCCCCAGTTGTCGGCCAGCTCGTCGTTGACCCGACGGGCCAGTTCCTCCTCGGAGATGTCGGTGTCGGTGTACTCCGGCAGGTTCGCCGCCAGCGCGTACCGCAGCGTGTCGGGTTGGTAGGTCTCGAGGTACTCGACGACCGGCGTGCCGATGCCGCGGGACTTGCTGGCCTTGGCGCCCTTGAACGTGACGAACTGGTTCGCCGGCACGTTCGTGGGCAGGTTCAGGTCGCCCGATCCCATGAGCTGGGCCGGCCAGAACACCGCGTGGAACGGGATGTTGTCCTTGCCGATGAAGTAGTAGGTCTCGGCCTGTGGGTCGGTCCACCACGCCTTCCACGCGTCGGGTTCTCCGTGCGCCTGCGCCCACTCCTTCGAGGCCGAGAGATACCCGATCACCGCCTCGAACCAGACGTAGATGCGCTTGTCCGACTCCGCGGTGGAGATGTCCAGCTCCGGCGGGATCGGGACGCCCCACGCCAGGTCTCGGGTGATCGCCCGATCCTGCAGCCCCTCCTTCAAGAACCCGAGCGCCCAGTTGATCACGTGGCTGCGCCAGCCCTCGCGCGACTCGAGCCACTGGACCATCGCATCCTGCAGCTTGGTGAGCAGGATGAAGTAGTGCTCGGTCTGGCGTGGCTCGGGCGTCGCGCCGGACACCTTCGACCTCGGATTGATGAGGTCGGTGGGGTCCAGGGTCTTGCCGCAGTTGTCGCACTGGTCGCCCCGGGCACCGTCGTAGGAGCAGTGCGGGCAGGTGCCCTCGACGTACCGATCGGGCAGGAAGCGCCCGGCCTCGGGGTCGTACATCTGCTCGGTGGTCCGCGGCTCGAGCAGTCCGTTGTCGTGCAGCGACCGGAACAGCTCCCAGGTGACCTCGCGGTGGTTCTCGGTCATCGTGGTCGTGAACAGGTCGAAGCTGATCCCGAGCGCGTCCCACTGCTCCAGGATGAGCGGGTGGTAGCGCTGCACGATCTCGACGGGCGAGACCCCCTCGGCATCCGCCGCGACCGTGATGGGCGTGCCGTGGGCGTCCGAGCCGCTGACCATCAGGACCCGGTTGCCGGCGATGCGGTGGTACCGGGCGAAGATGTCGGCAGGCAGGTAGCAACCGGCGATGTGCCCGAGGTGTTGCTGGCCGTTCGCGTACGGCCAGGCGACGGCAACCAGGACGTGTCGCGGAGTAGAGGTCATGTTGCCGGAGGCTAGCCGGGAGATCCGATGCCCTCCGGCGTTGACCCCCCGGGTCACGGGTGCTTACCCTCCTGACGTCGCGGCCTCCTGCCTCGAGCCCGGCAGGGAGTCACGCTGTGAAGTCAACCGGGATCCGCCGCAAGGTCGATGACCTCGGACGCGTCGTGATCCCGGCCGGGATCCGTCGGTCGCTCGGCATCCGCGAGGGCGACCAGATCGAGGTCTACGTCGAGGGCGATCAGGTGATCCTGGCCAAGCCGGTCGACCGGTGCGTGTTCTGCCAGGCCGAGGACGACCTGCAGCCGTACCGCGAGAAGGTGGTGTGCCGTAGCTGCGTCGCCAGCGTCGGCGTGCTCGACGAGAACCTGCGCCGTCGACGGACCCAGGCCGCTGGCACCGCCCCGCGCCACGTGCAGGCGGTCCCGGACGACGCCCGTCCCGACCAGCCGCTGCCACCGTGGACCGACCCGGGTCGCCCACGCCCGGCGCCAGCAGCCGAGGAGCCCGAGCAGCCTGAGCCCGACGTGCCGGCAGCGCCCCAGCATCCGGCGGCCGAGCGGCGCCTCGACGACCCCCCGGCGTCCACCGCCTGGTAGCCAGCGCCCGCGCTCAGTGGTCGAGCACCGCCTGGTAGACCTCGCGCTTGGGCACGCGGGCGTCCCTTGCCACCTCGGCGATCGCCTCCTTCTTGCGCACGCCGACGGCCACACGACGAGCAACCTCGGCGGCCAGGATCTCGGGCGCGGCCTCCAGCAGCGGGCGGTCCGGAGCACCACCGACGACCAGCGTGACCTCGCCGCGCACGCCGGCGACCCGCGCATGTCCGGCCAGCTCGCCGAGCGAGCCGCGCCGGACCTCCTCGTGCAGCTTGGTGAGCTCCCGGCACAGCGCGGCCGGCCGGTCGGCGCCCAGCACGCCGGCGAGGTCGTCGAGATCCTCGACCACCCGGTGCGGCGAGGCGAACAGGACGCAGGTCCTCGGCTCGTGTGCCAGCTCCTCGAGCCGGTCCGCGCGCGCGCGACCCTTGCGCGGCAGGAACCCCTCGAACACGAA
>DASWKO010000281.1:0-2140 GCA_036396595.1 Nitriliruptorales bacterium
ACCGACGTCGACCACCTGTTCTTCACCCATCACCATTTCGACCACGACGCGGACTACCCGTGCTTCCTGCTGACCCGGTGGGACCAGAGCATCGGTACGGAAGACGACCTGAACGTCCACGGCCCGCGGGTCACCGAGAAGCTGACGCGGGACCTGATCGGTGAGGGCGGCGCGTTCGAGCACGACTGGCGGGCCAGGATCGAGCACCCGGGCAGCCAGCGGGTGCACGTGCTGCGGGGCGGCACGCTGCCGCGCGTCCCGCCCTACACGCGCGTGCACGCCAAGGACCACGCGCCGGGGCTGATCGCGGAGGGCGACGGCTGGCGCGTGACGGCTTCGGTGGCGGTGCACGCCGAGCCGTGGCTGGACTCGCTGGCCTACCGGCTGGACGTCGACGGCAGGTCGATCGTGTTCACCGGCGACACCGAGCCGTGCGAGCCGGTGACCGAGCTGGCACGCGGCGCCGACCTGATGCTGTGCATGTGCTGGGGGCTCGAGGACCGTCTGATCGAGGACGGCGAGACCCGGGGCGTGTGCGGGACGAGGGGGGCGGCGTCGATGGCCCGCGAGGCGGGCGTCGACCGGCTGATGCTGGTCCACACCGGGGCGGCGCTGGACGGCCACGGCGAGGAGGCCATCGCCGACGCCGGCACGGAGTTCCCCGGCGAGGTCCTGTTCGCCGCCGAGCTCGACACGCTCGACCTGTGACCGCAACCGACCCACGATCGGGTGTGCTCGTTCCTCCCACATATGGCAGCAACGAGCACACTCGATCCAGTCGGAACCTTGGAGGTGGGCCGTTGGAAGGCGAGCTGGCGTACGCGACCGCGCTGGAGCAGGCACGGCTGATCCGAGAGGGTGAGGTGTCGCCGGTCGAGCTCACCCAGCTCTACCTCGACCGCATCGAGCAGCACGACCCGACGCTCAACGCGTTCATCACGGTGGCTGCGGATCAGGGGTTGGAGGCGGCCCGCAAGGCGGAGCAGGCCCTGGCGAGCGCCGCCGACCGGTCGACGCTGCCCGCGTTCCACGGGGTCCCGATCGCGATCAAGGACCTCAACGACACCGCCGGCATCCGCACGACCTACGGCATGGGCACCTTCGAACACCACGTCCCGGTCGCCGACGACCACTCGGTGTCGCGCCTCAAGGACGCCGGCTTCGTGGTGATCGGCAAGACCAACACGCCCGAGCAGGGCATCGGCTGCGTGACCGAGCCGCCGGCGTACGGGGCGGCACGCAACCCGTGGGACACCTCGCGCACGCCGGGTGGTTCGTCGGGCGGGGCGGCGGCGGCGCTGGCGGCTGGCTTGATCCCGGTGGCGCACGGCAGCGACGGTGGCGGGTCGGTGCGGATCCCGTCGGCCTGGTGCGGGCTGGTGGGCGTCAAGCCCAGCCGCGGCCGCATCCTGCGCAAGCCAGGTGACGAGGGCGTCCACGCGACGGTCGGCCCGCTGGCCTGGACCGTGGCCGACGCCGCAGCGATGCTGGATGCGATGACGGGGCCGGCGATCACCAATGACCTGTGGGGCCTGCCACCGGGCGAGCCGTTCCTGGACCGCGTGGGCGAGGACCCAGGCACGCTGCGGATCGCGGTCAGCGATGGTGATCTGGACATCGCCCCGGGCAACCGTGCGGGGCTGGAGCGGACCGCCGCGCTGCTCGAGGAGCTCGGCCATCAGGTCGAGCAGGCGTCACCCGGGCCACGCTGGCCCGCCGTCCACTACGAGAGGGTCGTCGGTGACCCCGAGATGCTGCGGGTCATGGGGGCCTCGATGCAGGCGGCGGAGCGCGGGGAGCCGCCCGTCGAGTTCCTCCACCCGGCAGCGCGCTACCTCCTCCAGGGCGGGCCGGTCGACGCGGTGGAGTTCCTGCTCACCAAGCAGAAGGTCGCGGCGATCACGGCGCGGTGGGTCGCCCAGGGCCTGAGCCTGTTCGAGGACTTCGACGTGCTGGTCACCCCGACCGTCGCGACGCCGCCGCTGGAGGTCGGGCTGCACGAGCGGATGGAGCCCGAGGAGCTCTGGCGCGCGATGTACGAGGCGTGCCCGTTCACGACGCTGTTCAACATGACCGGTCAACCTGCTGTGTCGTTGCCGCTCGAGGTGGACGGGGACGGGCTGCCGGTCGGGATCCAGCT
>DASWKO010000282.1:0-2108 GCA_036396595.1 Nitriliruptorales bacterium
GGCGTCGACGCTGGGGCCGTAGATGCCCTGCACGCGACCGACCCCGACCTTGGCGTCCCGGTGCTGGCCCACGATGTTGCGGTGCGCGACCTCGTTGTAGCGCTGCCGGTTGAAGCCGATGACCTGGCGCACCCCCGCCAGGTTCTCCTGGAGGTCGGTGAGCACGTCGGCGATCCGCTCGCGGACGGTGTTGTAGGTCCGGTCCGACGCCCCCCGGAACCACAGGGTCAGGAAGATCATCACCGGCACGACCGCTGCGACCACCACCAGGGCGAGCTCGGCGTTCATCGCGAACAGGACACCCGTGATGATCACCAGCGTGAACGCCTGGACGACCAGGTTCACGATGCCGTCCTGGAGGAGCTGCTGGAGGGCGTCGATGTCCGAGGTCATCCGCGTCAGCACGCGGCCGATCCGTTCCTCGGTGAAGAACGACTGCGACAGCCGCTGGAGGTGGGTGAACACGTCGACCCGCAACCGCTTGATCAGCCGCTGCCCCAGACGGCCCGTCCACGCGATCCGTGCCCGCGTGACGGACTGGCCCACAATCACCGCGATCACGAACAACCCGGCCGCGTGCACGACCGGGCCGATCTGCCCCGGGATGACCCCCCGGTCGATGGCGCGCTGGGTCAGCAGCGGGCCCGCCTGCTGGGCGACGGTCTCGACCGCGACCAGTATCACACCGAGCACCAGCGCCGGCCACTGGGGGCGCAGGAAGCGCCACAGCGTGAAGCGGTGCTTGAAGTCCGGGCGACGGTCGAAGACCACCTCGGCGGGAGCGTGCTCCGGCTCGCGCGCCAGCACGGCGCGGACCTTCTGGTCGAACTCGACCGGGGGCGCCTGGTTCATCGCAGGTCGTCCAGGCTGCGCGGCAGGTCGGCATCGGCATCGGACCAGCTCGGCGGTGCCGGCGCCTGCTTGTCCTGCTGCATGGCCGCCGCGGCACGATCTTCGATGTGCAGCAGCACGTCGGCGTACTCCGGGACGGTGTCGAGCAGCTCGCGGTGCGTGCCCGTCGCGGCGATCACGCCGTCCTTGAGGAACGCGACCCGGTCGGCCACCGCGATGGTCGACAGGCGGTGCGCGATCACCAGCGTCGTGCGCCCCTCGAGCAGCCGCTCGAGGGCGTCGTGGATCTGCTGCTCGACCTGCACGTCGATCGCGCTCGTGGCGTCGTCGAGCACCAGCACCTTGGGGTTGTGGAGCAGCATCCGCGCGATCGAGATGCGCTGGCGCTGCCCACCCGACAGCGTGTAGCCGCGCTCGCCGACGACGGTGTCGAACCCGTCCGGCAGCTCCTCGATGAACGCGGTCGCCCCGGCGGCCCGCGCTGCCTCCTGGACATCGTCGAGGAGCGCGTCGGGGCGCCCGAACGCGATGTTGTCGCGGATCGAGGACGTGAACAGGAACGGCTCCTCGAGCACGATCCCGACGTGCGTCCGCAGCGACTCGAGCGTGAGCTCGCGCACGTCGTGACCATCCACGGTGACCCGGCCGTCACGGACGTCGTAGAAGCGGGGCACGAGCCGGGCCAGCGTGGACTTGCCACAGCCCGTCCGACCGACCAGCGCGACCGTCTCGCCAGGTCGCAGCTCGAGGGACACGTCATGCAGCACGTCGGGTCCGTCGCCGTACCCGAACCGGACGTGCTCGAAGGTGACCAGCCCCAGCGGGTCGATCAGGTCGGGGGCGCCGGGAGGCGTGACGATCTCGGGCTGCGCGTCGACGACCTCGAAGATGCGGCCGGCCGACGCCCGGGCGCGCTGCCCCATCATCACGATGAACCCCAGCACGCGGAACGGGTGCTGGAGGAATGCCACGTACACCGTGAACAGCACCAGCGTTCCCACGGTGACCTCGCCGTGTACGGCGAGGTACCCGCCGTACAGGACGAACAGCGCGATGGCCAGGCGGGGCAGCGCCTCGAGCAGCGGCTGGTAGCGGGCGCGCAGGCGGATCTCCTCCTCCGCTGCCCAGCGCTGGCGCTCCGCTGCGCGCTCCAGCGCCGCGATCTGCTGGCGCTCCGCAGCCATGCCACGCACGACGTGCGCGCCCGCCAGGTTCTCCTCGACGACCGCGGTGAGGTCGGCGGTGCGCTGCTGGAC
>DASWKO010000283.1:0-14999 GCA_036396595.1 Nitriliruptorales bacterium
CCCGACGTCACCGACGAGGGCGAGGACCCCTCCGAGGCGCCGGACGACACCACCGACGAGCCCGAGGACGATCCGCAGGACGACCCCAGCGACCGGCCGAACGCATCCGAGGACGACACCGACCAGGCCGCCGACGGCGGCGGCGGCGGAGGTGGGACCGGCACCAAGGCGCTGGCCACCGTGCTGCTGCTGGGGACGGCAGCCGGCCTCTGGGGCGTGCGGCGTGCGTCCTGACGTGTCGCGACGCGCGTCCGTCCGCGCGCGCCGATACCTCGTCACGGCTGCGATCGGCCTGGCGGCGCTGGCCGCGGTCCTGCTGACCCCCGACAGGCTGCCCGAGCCCGACGCGACGATCACGCTCCAGGAGTACGTCATCGCGGCGCCGGCCACGTTGCCTGAGGGTCAGAGCGTCTTCCTGGTCCGCAACACCGGGCACGCCCACCACAACCTCACCGTCTGCCCGCTCGACCAGGACACCGGGCGCTGCGCCGGCGGGCCGGAGTTCTTCGACATGCTGCGCCGCCCCGAGGACGCACGAGACCAGAGCTTCTACGAGGACCGCGCGGACATGCTGGTGCTCGGCAAGCGGTGGGACACGCTGATCCGCTACGACCTGGAGCCCGGGAGCTACCGCTTCTACTGCGGCATCATCGGCCACGCCCAGAACGGCATGCAGGCCGCCGTCACCGTCCAATAGCCGGGGTGGTGGGGGGGCGCGTAGGCTCACGCGGCATGGACACCATCACCTCGTCGATCGACCCGGCCAGCGCGGACGTGGCGCGCACCCGCGAGCACCACGTCGCACTCGCGGAGGATCTGCGGGCGACGCTGGCCGAGACCGCCAGGGGCGGTCCGGAGCCCTCCCGGACCCGGCACGTCGAGCGCGGCAAGCTGCTGCCCCGCGACCGGGTCGAGGCGCTGCTGGACCCGGGGACGCCGTTCCTGGAGCTGTCGCCGATGGCTGCCCACGGCATGTACGACGGCGACGCGCCCGGGGCGGGGATGATCACCGGGATCGGCCGGGTGTCGGGGGTCGAGTGCGTGATCGTCGCGAACGACGCCACCGTCAAGGGCGGCACCTACTACCCCATCACCGTCAAGAAGCACCTGCGCGCCCAGGAGGTCGCCCGCGAGAACCACCTGCCGTGCGTCTACCTCGTGGACTCGGGTGGGGCCTTCCTGCCCCGACAGGACGAGGTGTTCCCCGACCGGGAGCACTTCGGGCGGATCTTCTACAACCAGGCCACGCTGAGCCAGGCGGGCATCCCGCAGATCGCGGTCGTGATGGGCTCGTGCACCGCGGGGGGCGCGTACGTCCCGGCCATGAGCGACGAGACCATCATCGTCAAGGAGCAGGGCACGATCTTCCTCGGTGGGCCGCCGCTGGTGAAGGCGGCGACCGGCGAGGAGGTCACGGCCGAGGACCTGGGCGGCGGGGACCTGCACGCGCGCCGGTCCGGGGTGGTCGACCACCTGGCTGCCGATGACCGCCATGCGCTGCAGCTCGCCCGCGACGCGGTCGCCAACCTCAACCGCGTCAAGCGCGTCGACCTCGACGTCGCCGAGCCCGAACCTCCCAAGTACGACCCGGCTGAGCTGTACGGCATCGTGCCGCCCGACCCCAAGCAGCCCTTCGACGTCCGTGAGGTCGTGGCCCGGGTCGTCGACGGGTCACGGTTCCACGAGTTCAAGCCGCTGTACGGCGACACGATCGTGACCGGGTTCGGCCGCATCCACGGCTACCCGGTCGGGATCGTGGCCAACAACGGGATCCTGTTCCGCGAGTCCGCGCTGAAGGCCGCCCACTTCATCGAGTTGTGCAACCAGCGCGGCATCCCGCTGGTGTTCCTCCAGAACATCACCGGGTTCATGGTGGGCAAGGAGTACGAGGCCGGCGGCATCGCCAAGGACGGCGCCAAGATGGTCACCGCCGTGGCCTCGAGCTGGGTCCCCAAGTTCACCGTCATCATCGGCGGGTCGTTCGGGGCGGGCAACTACGCGATGTGCGGCCGCGCCTACTCGCCACGCCTGCTCTTCACCTGGCCCAACGCGCGCATCAGCGTCATGGGCGGCGACCAGGCGGCCAACGTCCTGGCCACCGTCACCCGCGACAACATCGAGACCAAGGGCGGCGGCTGGTCGGCCGAGGAGGAGGAGGCCTTCAAGGCGCCGATCCGCGACCAGTACGAGACCCAGGGCCACCCGTACTACGCCACCGCACGGCTGTGGGACGACGGGGTGATCGACCCGGTCGACACGCGCGACGTCCTCGGCCTGTCCATCAGCGCCAGCCTCAACGCCCCGCACGGGGCCGTCGGGCGGGGCAACATCCCCTACGGCGTGTTCCGCATGTGAGGTAACGGGCCCGCGGGAGGAGCCGCGGGACGCGGGAGGAGCCGCCGGCCGCGCTGGTAGCGTCGCGGACCGTCGGAGGTCGGGAGCGCGGGTGTTCGGCAAGGTCCTCATCGCCAACCGGGGCGAGATCGCGTTGCGGGTCCAGCGCACCTGTCGCCGGCTCGGGATCGCCACCGTGGCGGTGTTCAGCGACGCCGACGCGGACGCCCCGCACGTCACCCGTGCCGACGAGGCGGTGCGGCTGGGTCCGGCGCCCGCGGCCGACAGCTACCTCGTGATCGAGCGCGTGGTGCAGGCGGCACTCGACACCGGCGCCGACGCGATCCACCCCGGGTACGGGTTCCTGTCCGAGAACGCTGGCTTCGCTCGCGCCGTGCGCGACGCCGGGGTGGCCTTCGTGGGACCCGACGCCGAGACCATCGCGCTGATGGGCGACAAGGGCGCCGCCAAGCGCCACCTCCAGGCCGTCGGTGTGCCGGTGGTCCCGGGCGTGCACGCCAAGCGGATGGACGACGAGGCGCTGGCTGGCGCCGCCGATGCGATCGGCTACCCACTGCTGGTCAAGGCGGTCGCAGGCGGCGGCGGCAAGGGCATGCGCGCCGTGCACGACGCAGCGGGCCTCGATGATGCGGTCAGGGCCGCCCGCCGGGAGGCGCAGGGCGCCTTCGGCGACGACCGCCTGCTGATCGAGCGCCTGGTCAGCCAACCGCGCCACGTCGAGGTACAGATCCTCGCCGACCAGCACTCCAACGTGCTGCACGTCTTCGAGCGCGAATGCTCGGTCCAGCGCCGGCACCAGAAGGTGCTCGAGGAGGCGCCCTCGCCGGCGCTGGACCCCGAGCTTCGTGCCGAGATGGGCGCCGTCGCCGTCCGGGCGGCCAAGTCGGTCGCCTACCTCGGCGCCGGGACCGTCGAGCTGCTGCTGTCGGGGACCGACCGCCGCTTCTACTTCCTGGAGATGAACACCCGGCTGCAGGTGGAGCACCCGGTCACCGAGCTGGTCGCCCGCGTGGGCGACGGCGGCACGATCGACCTCGTGGAGCAGCAGTTGCGGGTTGCGGCCGGCGAGCCGCTGGCGTTCACCCAGGACGAGCTGCACCAGTCTGGGCACGCGATCGAGGCCCGGCTGTACGCCGAGGATCCGGCCAACGAGTTCCTCCCGCAGACGGGCACCCTCGAGCAGTTCCACGTCCCGACCGGCGACGGCATCCGGGTCGACACCGGCGTCGAGGACGGCAGCGAGGTCACACGCTTCTACGACCCGATGCTCGCCAAGCTCGTGGTGCACGCCGCCACGCGCAGCGCAGCCGTCGAGCGCCTGACCTGGCTCCTCGAGCACACCACGGTTCTCGGCCTGACGACCAACGTGGAGTTCCTGGCGGCGGCCGTGGGCCACCCCGCCTTCCGGCAGGGCGAGCTGACGACCTCGTTCATCGACGACCACCTGGCCGACTGGGCGCCTGACCCCACGACCGAGGCACATCTGGTCGCCGCCGCCGTGGCGCTGCTCCGCGACCGCGAGGCCGCCGCAGGGTCAGCGCCCAGCGAGCCCAACTCGCCCTGGCAGCGCATGGGACCGTGGCGCATCGGAGGCGTCGGCGGCTGGAAGCTGCGACTGCGCGCACCTGAGGTCGACGAGGTCGTTCACGTGACCGTGTCAGGCAGCGCGGGTGCGTACGTGGTCGCGTTGGGCGACCGCAGGATCGACGTGGCCACGTCCGGCGACGGCTCCCACCTGCGCATCGGGGACCACGAAGCCCCAGCCCGCACGGCCATCACCGCCGGCGGCGCCTCGGTCTGGGTCTGGACCGGCGGCCGCAACCGCCGCATCGAGGTGCTGCCGGCCACGCACCACTCGCACACCGGGCTCGCCGGCGACCAGGCCTTCACCGCGCCGATGCCGGGCGCGGTGGTCGCGGTCGAGATCGAGGCAGGCGCGTCCGTCGTCGCTGGCGCCACCCTGGTCGTCGTCGAGGCGATGAAGATGGAGCACGCGATCAAGGCCCCGGTCGACGGTACGGTAACGGCCGTGCACGTCGGGGTCGGTGACGCCGTGGATGCCGAGACCATCCTCCTGGAGTTCGAGCCGCACGCGAACGAGCCCGAGGACGACGACGAGGACCCCGCGTGACGCTGCCGGACCACGTGACCATCGTCGAGGTCGGCCCCCGTGACGGGCTGCAGAACGAGCCCGGCGTCGTGGGTACCGCGACCAAGATCGACTTCATCGACCGGCTGGCCCGCACCGGGCTGGCGGTCGTCGAGGCGACCTCGTTCGTCCACCCCAAGTGGGTACCGCAGCTCGCCGACGCGGCCGAGGTCATGCACGGGATCGACCGGGTCGAGGGTGTGCGCTACCCCGTGCTGGTCCCCAACGAGCAGGGGCTGGACCGCGCGCTGGCGCACGGAGCGGACGAGATCGCCGTGTTCGGCGCAGCCAGCGAGGCCTTCAGCCAGCGCAACATCAACCGCAGCATCGCCGAGTCGATCGAGATGTTCCGTCCGGTCGTCACACGCGCCAAGGCCGAGGGCCACCGGGTGCGTGGCTACGTCTCCACCGTGCTCGGCTGCCCGTACCAGGGAGCGGTCCCGCACGCCGACGTCCTCCGCGTGACCGCCGCCATGCTCGAGCTGGGCTGCGACGAGGTCAGCCTCGGCGACACCATCGGCGTCGGCACCGCGAAGCAGGTGCGGGCGCTGCTGGACGTCCTGCGCGACGAGGTCGGCCTCGACCGGCTGGCCGTGCACATGCACGACACCTACGGCCAGGGTCTGGCCAACACCCTGGCCGCGCTCGATGCCGGCATCACCGTGGCGGACACGTCCGCGGGCGGGCTCGGCGGCTGCCCCTACGCGCCGGGGGCCAAGGGCAACCTGGCCACCGAGGATCTGGTGTACGCCCTGCGCGGCAGCGGCAGCGACACCGGTGTCGACCTGGACGCCCTCGTGGACGCCACGGCATGGATGAGCCAGCAGCTCGGCCGCCCCCCCGAGTCCCGCGCCGCCCAGGCGATCATCTCCAAGCGCGCCCCCGACTGACAGAGATCGTCACTCGCCGCCGGCGTTGCGGGCCAGGTCGAGTGCCTCCAGGGCTGCGCGGCCCAGCGCCTCGCGGTCCTCGCCGACGGCATCGAGGCTGGTCAGCCGCAGCGCACCGTGCCTCGCGCTCAGTGACCACGCGTGGGCCACGCGAGCCGGGTGACCAGGATCATCGGGCCAGCCGACGATCCCGAGCGGCGTGCGCAGCGCCATGAGGTCGGCCTTCCCGGGCGCCTCACCGCCGTCGATCGCCACCAGGGCCGCGACCAGGCTGTCGGCGTCGTGGACCGGCAGGTCCCGCAGGAGCACGTCCCGGAGCCACTCGGGGAGCTGGTCGTCGCTTGCGAGCCGTTCCAGCATCCCCTCGATCCCGACCTCGATCACCTCGCGGGCCACGGCAGCGTGGGGACCGTCTCCTGCGACATCGGGGCCGACCCACGCCGGCAGGCACGCGATCACCCCGTCCAGCCGGGCACCGGACGACACCGCCCAGCGGACGGCCGCGTGACCGCCCAGCGACACGCCGCCGACCAGCCGAGCGCCGACCGAGCCCGCCACGGCGCCGAGGTCCGCCGCGTAGGCCTCCAACGAGTGCGCGAACCGCTGCGGCACCGGCGTCGACGAACCGTGTCCGCGCGCGTCGTAGGTCACCAGCCGGTAGCCGGCCTCCTCGAGCGGGCCTGCGAAGGCCTCGGTGACGAAACGGGCGGTCGAGCCCACACCGTGCGCGATCACGGCGGCAGGCAGGCTCGCCGGGCCCGGATCGTAGACCGCCAGTTCGAGCCCGCCCCTGGCCATCACGATGCGCACGGTCGCACCTGCCGGAACCGCAGACCGAGGAACCCCACGTCGATGGCCACGACGGCAGCGGAGCGGAGACGGGAGGCGCGCACGCCGCGACGGTAACGCTGTGGGCACCGGGCGACGAACGTGCTCAGCCGCGTGCAGCCACACCGGCGAGCACGTCCTTCGAAGCGGTGAGGAAGGCGGCCACCTCGCCGGGGGTCCCGATCGAGACGCGGATCTGCTCGGTCAGGCCGTACGGAGCCAGCGGGCGCACCCCCACACCGTGCTCAGCGAAGGCTTCGACGATCGGTGGCGCCGGCTCTCCGAGCTCCACGAGCAGGAAGTTGCCGAGGCCGTCGACGAACGGGACGCCCAGCTCGCGCAGCCCGTCGGCCATGCGGCTGCGCCCTTCGAGCGTGCCTTGCACGGTGCGGTCGATGTGCGCGGGATCGGCCAGCGAGGCCAGTGCGGCGGCTTGCGCGACGGCGTTGACGTTGAAGCGCGCACGGCGGGCGTCGAGCGGCCCGATCAGCTCGGTCGGTCCGCTCAGGTAGCCGACCCGCAGCCCCGCCAGCGCGTGCGCCTTGCTGAAGGTGCGCAGCACGGCCAGCCGGGGGTGGTCGACCCCCAGGTCGGCCACGGACGTGTAGCCCCGTTGACCGGCCGCGAAGTGGTGGTATGCCTCGTCGAACACCAGCGTCACGTGCTCGGGCACACCTTCGACCAGCCGACGGACCTGATGACCCGTCAGGTGATCGCCCGTGGGGTTGGCCGGGTTGTCGATGAGGACGAGTCGTGTCGATGCGTCGATGCGGTCGAGCAGTGCCTCGGGGTCACGGTCGTACGCGCTGCCCACGGGCGCCTCGACGTAGCGCGCCCCGGCTGCGGATGCCCCCAGCCGGTAGACGATGAAGGCGCGCTCGAAGGCCAGGACGGAGCAGTCATCAGCACCCCCGCCACAGAGCTGGGCGACGAGGTCCATGAGCACGTTCGCGGACCCGTTGCCCACCGTGACCTGCCCGGGCGTCACGCCTTCGTGCTCGGCGAGCGCCGAACGCAGCTCGGCGCTCTGGTCGTCCGAGTAGCGGTGGGCTTCCAGGACCGCCCGCTGCATCGCCTCGACGACGGCAGGCGACGGCCCGAAGGGCGATTCGTTCGACGACAGCCGGACCCGCATGCCCGGTGGCGGTCCGACCGCGGCTGCCGACGCGACGGACCGGCTCACGCGGGTGCCTCGACTTCCTCGGGGCTGGTGGTGACGTTGCCGTCCAGGTGCCAGGGATCCTCGAACACGCGCCGGAACGCACGCGCCAGCACGGCTCCCTGGAACCCGTCGATGAAGCGGTGGTCGATGGTCGCGGTCAGGGTGAGCTCGGGCCGGACCACGACCTGGCCGCCGTCCACGACCGCCCGATCCCTGATGGCACCGATCAGCACGTACAGCGGCACGCGGGCGAACGGGGTCGGCGGCACGAAGGCTTCGTCCAGTCCGAACATGCCCACGCTGGTGACGATGGCCGAGCCGAACATGTACGGCTCGACCCCCATGGCCTTGATCGACAGCCCGAGCGAGTTGCCGAGCCAGCCCGTCAACCAGACCAGCGGGCTCAGCAGCCACGTGGGCAGCGCCCTGACCACGCTCTTGGACTTCTCCCAGTCCTCGTCGGTCCCGCTGCGCAGCTTGTCGGCCTGCTCGCGCAACTCCCGCGCCACGTCGGAGACGTGCTTGCGGTCGAGGCCGGTGACCTTGGCCCGCGCCAGGTCCGAGCCGTCGGGCATCGCCACGAGGAACGCCACGTCGACCGAGTCGTGCGGCACGTAGCGGCCGAGCTTGATGGTGCCGTTGAGGGTGGGCTCCTGCGCCAGCGCCTCGGCGACCGCCTTGCCGACCAGGTGCGTGATCGTGACCTTCTCGCCCGTGCGTGCCTGCACGTCAGCGAGGTAGGCCAGCGCCTCGGTCGCATCGACGGTGAGCCGCGCGTAGATGTTGCCCTCGCGCGGCGCGCTCCACGACGCGATCGCCAGCTTGCGACGCGTCGTCATCCCACGCTTGCCCACCACGGCACCCTCCACCCGGTCAGCGTAGCCCCGTCAGAGGTACAGGCCGGTGGCGTTGTCGCGGCGGGGGCTGGCGACCGCGTGCACGTCGCGCTCGCGGACGATGAGGTAGGTCTCGCCCTGGATGTCGACCTCGATCGCATGCTCGGGGAGGTACAGCACCTCGTCGCCTGGCTCGACGTTGCGGACGTGTGGCCCGGCCCCGTGCACGTGGCCCCAGATCCCCTTGCGGTCGATCGACACGGCGGTCGCGGGGATCAGGATCCCACCCTTCGAGCGCCGTTCGGCGTCGTCGGGGAGGTCGACGAGGATGCGGTCGCCGGTGACGGCGACCGACAGGCGAGGGCTGGCGACGGGCTCGGCGGACATGCCGCGAGCGTACCCACGCTCCACACGCGGCCGTCCGGAGCCGTCAGTCCTGGCCCGCGACCACGTAGAGCAGCTCCGCCGCGTAGGCCGGCAACGTCGCCTCGCCGCGGGGTCCCGAGACCGTGACGCCTGTCTCGCTCCTGCTGAGCACGACTCCCGTCTCCCCCGGGATGAAGCCGGCGGCGGCCATGGCCACCAGGACGTCGTCGTCAGTCTCCAGCTCCTCGCTGATCCGCACGACCGAGACGGGGCCGTCCGGTGCCTGGTCCAGCGGCACGGCGCCGGCGTGAACGCGCGCGTTCTTCGAGCCCGGGATGGGGTTGCCGTGCGGGCACGACCCAGGGTCCCCGAGCAGCTCGACGAGCTTGGCCTCGACCTCGTCGGAGATCACGTGCTCCCACTTGCACGCTTCGTGGTGGATCTTCTCCCACGCCAACCCGATGACGTCGCGCAGCAGCCGCTCGGCCAGCCGGTGCTTGCGGACCACGCTGATGGCCAGGTCCCGACCCTTCGGCGTCAGCTCGATCAGCCGATCGTCGCCCACGTGGAGGAACCCGTCGGTCTCGAGACGGCCCACGGTCTCGGACACCGTCGGCGCCGACAGGCCCAGTCGCTCGACCAGCCGGGCACGCAGCGGCGGCACCCCCTCCTCCTCGAGTTCGAGGATGGTCTCGAGGTACTCCTCGGTGGTGTCGTGCAGCTCCGCCATGGTCAGGCTCCAGTCAGGGTAGCCTAACCTATGTCAGGCCCCTACCCCTGCCGGAGGCTGACCGCGTGACCGGCCAGCGCCCCACCCCGAGCGCACTCACCGACGCGGCGGTTGCCCCTGCGGTGGCGTGCGTCGGGCTGGTCAAGCGGTTCGGCGAGATCCACGCGGTCGACGGGCTGGACCTGACGGTCCCCCGGGGCCAGATCACGGCCCTGCTCGGGCCATCGGGCTGCGGCAAGACCACGGCCCTGCGGATGATCGCCGGGTTCGTCGCCCCGGACGCCGGCCGGATCGACCTGGACGGCGAGACCGTCGCCACCGAGCACCACGGCGTCCCGCCCGAGAAACGGCGCGTGGGCATGGTTTTCCAGGACTACGCGCTGTTCCCGCACCTGACCGTGCTCGACAACGTCGCGTACGGTCTGCGCCACCTGCCGCGGCCAGTGCGGCGTGGGCTGGCAGAGCAGGCGCTCACGACGGTCGACCTGCGCGGCGTGGCCCATCGGCTGCCCTCGTCACTGTCCGGCGGGCAGCAGCAGCGGGTCGCGCTGGCCCGTGCGCTGGCACCCAGCCCGCGGGTGATCCTGCTCGACGAGCCGTTCTCCAACCTCGACGCGGCGCTGCGCGTGCAGGTGCGCGAGGAGGTCCGCGAGATCCTCAAGGCGGCGGCGACCACCGCGGTGTTCGTGACCCACGACCAGGAGGAGGCGCTCTCGCTGGCCGACGAGGTCGCCGTCATGGCCGCCGGGCGGATCCACCAGATCGCCTCGCCGCGGGAGCTGTACGAACGACCCGCCACCGCGTTCGTCGCCCGTTTCGTGGGCGACGCCGACGTCCTGCCGGGGCGGCGCATCGACGACCGCGTCGTCCGGACCGCGCTGGGCGACATCCGCACGCAGGATCGCGTCCACAGCGATCGGTGCGAGGTGGTCCTCAGACCCGAGGTGGTCCGGCTGCAGCCGGCGGCCGACGGCGAGACCGTGGTGACCGCCGTCACGTACTTCGGGCACGACCAGCTCGTCCACCTGGAACTGCCCGACGGCACGGCGGTCCGCTCGCGCCAGGGTCCCGACCTCCACGTCCGGGCGGGCGACCGCGTCCGGGTCACCATCGAGGCTCCGCTGGTGGCGTTCCCGGCCAGCCCGACCCAGGTCGAGGCGACGCCGGCGCTCACGGCCTGACGTGACGACCTGCGACCTCCTGGTCCTCGGGGGGGGACCCGCCGGCATCGCTGCCGCCCAGCGAGCCGCCCGCCGTGGCCTGTCGGTGACGCTGCTCGAGCGGGCAGACCACATCGGCGGAGCGTCGGCGTCGTTCGAGGTGGCCGGCGTCCGCGTGGACCACGGCAGCCACCGGCTGCACCGCACGATCGAGCCGCGCATCCTGACCGAGCTGCACCGTCTGCTCGGGGACGACCTCCAGCTCCGGCAGCGCAACGGCCGCATCCGGCTCGCCGGCCGCTGGCTGGCCTTCCCGCTGCGAGCTGCCGACCTCGCCTCCAGCCTGCCACCTGCCTTCGCGGCACGCGCAGCCTGGGACACCGTCACCGGCTGGACCCGCACCGCGCGCACCGACACGTTCGCGGAAGTGGTCCGCGCGCGGCTGGGGCGGGCGATGCTCGAGCGCTTCTACGGCCCCTACGCGGTCAAGCTCTGGGGGCTGCCGGCCGAGGAGCTCGCGGGCGAGCAGGCGCGGCGCCGGATCTCGGCGGACTCACCGTGGAAGATCCTGCGACAGGTCGTCGCCGGTGCGGACCCGGCGGCACGGACGTTCCGCTACCCGCGCCGGGGCTTCGGGCAGCTCTGGGAGGCGCTGGCCGGCGACGCCGCATCGGCCGGCGCCGACATCCGCCTCGACACACCGGTCACGGCCGTGGACGAGGTGGCCGGCAGGCTGCGGGTCCGGACACCCGGCGGCGAGCTGACCGCGCGACACGTCTGGAGCACGATCCCCCTGCCGGCCCTGGCGCGGGCGTGGTCGCCGGCCCCCCCGCCGCAGGTCGTGGCCGACGCCCGCGCGCTGCGGTCACGTGCGATGGTGCTCGCGTACGTGGTGGTGCCGCACGGGCAGTGGACGCCGTTCGATGCGCACTACCTCCCGGAATCCTGGACGCCGGTCACCCGCATCTCGGAGCCCCGGAACTACCGCGACGACCCCGATGCACCTGACGGGCGCACCGTGCTGTGCGCGGAGCTGCCGTGTGACGTCGGCGACGAGCTGTGGCGGGCCGACGACGCCACGCTGCGTGGCCTGGTGGTGGACGCGCTGCACGGTGCCGAGCTGCCCGTCCCCGTGATCGACGAGGTCGCGTCACGACGGCTGCCCAACGCCTACCCGATCCTGACCCCGGACGCACCCGAGCGGATCGACCGCCTCGAGGCATGGGCCGCGCAGCGTCCGGGGCTGCTCACGTTCGGGCGACAGGGCCTGTTCGTCCACGACAACAGCCACCACGCGATGTCCATGGCCTGGGCGGCCGTGGACGCGCTGACGGCCGATGGCGCCCTCGACGCAGCCACCTGGGCGCAGGCCCGGCAGGGCTTCCGTGCGCACGTCGTCGAGGACTGACACGGCTCAGGCGCCGGCCGGCTCCTCGTTCAGCTCGCGCCACACCGCGGGCACGACCGCACGCAGGTAGCGACCGAGCCGGACGAAGGAGGTTCCGGTCTCCCGGAAGCGGTAGCTGATCGGCACCTCGGCGTAGCGGAAGCCCTTGGCCAGCAGGTCCAGCGTCAGCACCTGCGCGTAGTTGAAGTCGTGGATGACCTCCGCACGTCGCACCGCCTCGCGGGACAGCGCCCGGTAGCCGCTCTGGCCGTCGCTGATCGGCGTGCGTGCGACGAAGCGCAGCGCGGACGTCAGCACGCGGTTGCCGAGACGGCGGTGCGGCAGCATGCGCTCGATCCGGCCCTTGAAGCGCGAGCCGATCACGTAGTCCGCCTGCCCGGACAGGATCGGGGCGACCAACCGGCCGAGCTCCTCGGGCGCGTACTCGCCGTCGGCGTCGCAGAACGCCACCACGGCGGCATCACGGGCCAGCGCCTCGGAGAACCCGCGACGGACGGCTGCGCCCAGCCCACGGTTGTGCGGCTGCTGGACGACCTCGGCCCCTGCCGCCCGGGCGACCTCGGGGGTGCCGTCGGAGGAACCGTCATCGATGACCAGGAAGCAGACCTCGCGGCCGTGCACCCGGTCGGGCACCCGCGCGACGACGCCGGCGATCGCGTCACGCTCGTCGTGAGCGGGCACGAACAGGACGATCGGGCCGGCGGGCACCTCCGCGGGCAGGTCCCGCGGCCTCGAACCACCACGACCCGGGAGCCGGACGCGACCGAGCAGGCCGGGCGCGGGCACGACGAGCGCGACCGCCCCGGTCAGCAGTGCGTAGGCAGTCTTGACGGCGTGCGCGGTCAGCGCGATCGCCAGGCCCGTGCCGGCGTCGACGCCGATCGCGACCAGCGCGGCCGTGCCGACCGCCTCGTAGGTGCCAAAGCCACCCGGCGCGAGCGCGAGGAGCTGGCCCGCCACCGTCAGCGCGGTCACCAGCACGGCCTCGCCGTAGCCGAGGTCGACCCCCGCCCAGGCCGCCGCGCGGTGCATCACGGCAGCCTCGAGGACCCACGCGATCAAGGTCAGACCGGCCACGCCGGCGCCGGGCAGGCGGACGTCGATCCGCCCGGCGGCGATCAGGCGACGCAGCCACGCGATCCCGAGCCCGAGGCCGCCCACCGCCACGAGCACCACCAAGCCGATCCACGCACCCGCAAGGTCCAGCAACACGCCAGCGCCCAGCACCATGGCGAGCACCGACAGGGCCGCCACGTCAGCGGCGCGCAGCGTCAGCGTCGACGCCGCGGCCGCCTCGACCGCCACGCCCGCCCGCCGGACGACGCTCGTCACCCGCAGCACCTCCCCCAGGCGTGCCGGCAGCACGTGGTTGCCACCCAGCGACACGTGGATCGCTGACAGCGCGTGACCGAAGGGGAGCCCCGGCAGGACGCGGCGCCACGCCAGGGCACGCAGCACGAACGCCGCCGCGAAGGCCGACCCGGCGATCGCTGCGCCCGGGGGATCCTCGATGGCGGCGTGCCAGCTCCGGGCCAGCACCCCGACGTCGACCGCCCGCACGACCACGGCCGCCGCGACCACGGTGACGACCAGGCCGGCCCACCAGAGCAGGGCGTGGCGCTGCCGGGGACGAGAGGCGAGCACGGACCCTCCGCGGGACGTGGACGTTGGGGGCGTCGCTGTGGCTAGGTTAGGCTCACCTAACCAAGATGCGAAAACGGGACCCCGTCCCCCAGCCCGGAGGCTCCAGACGTGACGATTGCCGTGACTCCTGCTGCCGGTTTCATCGGCCGCCCGCTCGAGGTGTCCTGACATGCGACGACACGTCCGCCTGCACATCGCGCTGCTGCTCGGCCTGGCTGTCCTGGCGGTGTCCGCGTGCACCGGCAGCTCCGAAGAGCTCGTGATCTACTCGGGGCGCGGACAGAACCTGATCGGGCCGCTGCTCGAGCAGTTCCACGAGCAGACCGGCGTCGACATCGCCGTGCGCTACGGCGATTCGGCCGACCTGGCCCTGCTGCTCGCCCAGGAGGGTCAGGCCACGCCCGCCGACGTGTTCCTGGCCCAGAACCCTGGCGCGGTCGCCTTCGTCGGCGACCAGGGTCTGCTCGCCGAGCTGCCGTCCGAGCTGCTCGAGCGCGTGCCTGCACGGTTCCGGTCGAACAGCAACCGCTGGGTCGGCCTGTCCGGCAGGCAGCGGGTCGTGGTCTACAACCGCGACCTCGTCGACGAGAGCGACCTGCCGGACTCCGTGTTCGACCTCACCGAGCCGAGCTACCGCGGCCGCGTCGCCGTGGCCCCACCCAACGGCTCGTTCCACGACTTCGTGTCTGCGATGCGGCTGGTCCACGGTGACGACGAGACGCTGGCCTGGCTCGAGGGCCTGGTCGCCAACGACGTGCGGACCTACCCGAACAACAACGCCATCGTCGACGCCGTGTCGCGCGGCGAGGTCGAGATGGGCCTGGTCAACCACTACTACAACGTCCGCTTCCTCGAGGAGGACCCCGACCTGCCGAGCCGCAACCACCGCCTGCCGGATGGCGACATCGGGGCCCTGGTCATCCCGTCGTCGATCTCGGTGCTCGCCAGCAGCGGCCGGCGCGAGGCGGCCGAGCGACTGGTCGCCTTCCTGCTGTCCCAGCAGGCCCAGGAGTACTTCCGGGAAGCCACGTTCGAGTACCCCCTGACATCGGGGGTGACACCGGTCGAGGGGCTACCGTCCCTCGACAGCCTCGAGACCCCCGACGTGGACACCGACGCGCTCGGCGACGAGCTCGAGCGCACCGTCGAACTGATCGAGCGCAGTGGCCTCTCCAACTGAGCTGCCGAGCACGCCGGGGCTGGGCCCTCCCGGGCCTCCGCTCCGGGACGACGCGGCACGCCGCCGTCGGGCGCCCGTCGCCCTCCGTGCCCTGGTCGCGGTGACGGCGCTGCTGTTCGCGGTGCCCCTGCTGTTCCTCGCGGTTCGCAACGTCACCGACGGGACGTACTGGGAGGCGCTGGCGAGCACGACCACGCTCGGCCCCCTGCGGCGATCGCTGGTGCTGGCGACCCTGGTGTCCACGGCCACGGCGATCCTCGGGACGGCCTCGGCGTGGCTGGTGATCCGCAC
>DASWKO010000284.1:0-15523 GCA_036396595.1 Nitriliruptorales bacterium
GACCGCGTGGAGCTCGCGAGCGGAGACGACGCCGAGCGCGTCGTGGTGGTCGACCCGAACCGGGTCGCCAACATCCTCGCGGAACTGTTGACGAACGCGGCCAAGTACGGACCGGACGAGCAGCCGATCGTCGTGCGCTACGACGGTGACGAGGTGGTCCACCGGATCGACGTGATCGACGGCGGGCCAGGCATCCCTCCAGAGGACCACGAGGCGATCTTCCAGAGGTTCACGCAGCGCGACCCCACCTCGACCCGCGAACGGGGTGGGACCGGCATCGGTCTGGCGCTGGCGCGCGGAGTGGCGAGGTGGCACGGTGGCGACCTCGAGATCGTGGTGGACGCGCCGACGACCACCTTCCGCCTGACGCTCCCGCGCTCCCCCGCCCCTCGCGACGAGGTCTGAGGCGGCGCAGGTCCGGGCGCCTTCCCGGCGCTCAGGTGGCCAGGGCGCTCTCCACCGCCAGGACGAGCTCGGCGGCGTGGTCCTCGTCGAGCGGGTTGCCGGCGGCATCCCTGACGTAGAAGGCGTCCGCCACCTCGTGGCCCACCGTCGAGATCTTCGCCACGACGATGTCCAGCTCCAGCTCCGCGAGCGCCGAGACGATCCGGAACAGCACGCCCACACCGTCCTCGGTGTGCACGTCGACGACGGTGGTCTGGCCCGATGCATCGCGCGAGCAGGTCACCGTCGTCGGGACGTCGGGCAGGCTGAGCGTGCGTCGTCGCTGGGCCTTGGCGGCCTTCCGGGCGACCCGGGCCCGCAACGCCAGCCGACCCGCGACCGCCTCGACCAGATCCCCCTCGACCGACGCCCACCACGACGTCACCGCGTGCTCGGGCGTGCGCACGGTGAACGTGTCGACCGCCACGCCGTCGCTCCGGGTGAACGCGTGCGCCCCGACCACCGAGCCCCCGTGCAAGGCCAGGACACCAGCCACCTTCGCGAACAGGCCGGGCGTGTCGAGTGCGACCACGTCCAGCGCGTCGTACCCGGCGACATCGCCCTCGGCGTCGTCGCCGGGGGTCACGCGCGTGCGCACCTCACCCGGCACGAGCTCGTCCAGACCCAGCAGCGCGTGGCGAGCCACGTTGCGGGGGGTGACGGCACTGGCGTAGTGCGCGGGCAGCATCTCGAGATGGGCGCGGATGGCAGCCGGGTCGATCCCGAGGTCCGGGCCGAGCTCCTGCGCCGAGCGCGCCGTGTTGGTCGCGCTGTCCTCGAGATCATCGAGCGGGGTGTCATCGAACACGGCACGGACCTTCCCGACGAGGGTGCTGACCAACGACGCCTTCCACGACGACCACGCGGACGGGCCGGTCGCCGCGCCATCAGCCGCTGCCAGCAGGTGCAGGCATGCCAAAGCCTCGCGGGTCCCGATCGTCTGCGCCACCTCGGCGACCAGCCCGGGGTCCGACAGATCACGCCTGGTCGCCGCGTCCGGCAGCAGGAGGTGGTGGCGGACCATCGTCTCGACCAGGTCCGCGCTGTCCTCACCGAGCCCCAGGCGCCGCACCACGGCCCGTGCCACCGGGACCCCGGTCTCGCTGTGGGGTTCGCCGTGAGCCTTGCCGACATCGTGCAGCAACACCCCCAGCATCAGCGCGTCCCGGTCCGTGACCTCATCGAGAGCCGCAGCCGCCCAGTCGTCGTTGCGCACCAGCTCCGCCAGCCCGGTCGCAGCGTGCAGCGCGTGGCGGTCGAGGCTGTACGTGTGGAACGGGTTGCGTTGAGGGCTGCCGCGCAGCGGCTCCCACTCGGGGACGAGCGCAACCAGCAAGCCGGCGTGATCGAGCTCGGCGAAGGCCCGCAGGGCGGACCGACCCGCCCAGAGCGATGCGAGGAAGTGCCCACGGGCGGCCGCGTCCCACGGGTAGGGTTCGTCGCGCGCGGCTGCGGCACGCTGGAACGTCGCCGCCGCGCGGGCGTCCAGCACGGCCTCGCTCTCGACCAGCGCGTGCAGCAGCCGCGTCGGCACCTGGTCGCCCGTCACCTCATGCTCACCCAGCCGGAGCACACCGTCGACGACCTCGAAACCATCGACGGTCACCTCGGCTGGGCGGCGACGTCGGCGCCCACGGCTGGCGTCGGCGGTCATCAGCGACCAGGCGCGCGAGTGCACATGGTCGACGGTTCGGGCCGCGAGGAACAGGTCGCGCAACAGCAGGTCGGCCGCGGTCGATCGCACCCCGTCGCCGTCCTGGTAGCCGAGCAGCTCGGCGACCTGCTGCTGGAGGTCCAGGCGCAGCACATCGGTCGGTCGCTCCGCGACCAGGTGCAAGCCCACCCGGGCGGCAAGGATGCGCTCGTGGGCTCGGCTCAGGTCGCCGCGGTCGGGCGCGCTCACGTACCCGGCCGGGACGAGCGCGTCCAGCGCGACCTCACCGAGCAGCCCCGCTGCTGCCCACCGCAACGACTGCACGTCACGCAGCGCGCCCGCACCTCGCTTCAAGTCGGGTTCGAGCACCTCAGCGGCTGCGCCGACCCGCTGGCGGCGGTCGCGGTCGGCGTCCGCCAGCGATCCGAGGAACCGGTCGGGGCGGCGGCGCAGCTTCCCGATCGCCTCGTCGCGTGCCCCGCGGAGCAGATCCGGATCGCCCGCCAGCGTGCGGGCGTCGAGCAACGCCGTGGCTGCCTCGACGTCGTCCAGCGCCATGGACACGGTCTGCCGGTGATCGCGGACGGCGTGGCCGACCTGCAGCGCGGCGTCCCACAGCGGGTAGACGATGTGCCGCACCGCCAGCTCCAGCCCCTCGTAGCCAACCCCGTCGTGCAGCAACAGCAGGTCGACGTCGCTGCCCGGACACAGTTCACGACGGCCGTACCCGCCGGTGGCCACCAGCGCGAGCCGGCCACGTCTGAGTTCGAGGTCGGCGTGCAGCTCGCGCAGCCCGGCATCAACCGCGTCGGTCCACGCTTCGCACCACGCACGCCCGACCGCGGGGCGCGCGTCGGGGGCCAGCGCGGTCAGCTCCGCGCGCCGGTCGCGGAGCTGTGCGGCGACATCAGCCATCGCGGACACCCAGCTTCGGTCGTGGGTGCCGGTGGGCGGGCAGGCGCCTCAGATGGCGTCCTCGTCCTCTTCACCCGTGCGGATACGGACGATGCGGTCGACGTTGGTCACGAACACCTTGCCATCACCGACCTGGCCGGTGCGGGCGAACTTCATGATGGTCTCCACGACCTCGTCGACCTGGGCCTCGGGCACGAGCGCCTCGAGCATCGCCTTGGGCACGAACTCCACCTGGTATTCGGCGCCGCGGTACACCTCGGTGTGGCCACGCTGGCGGCCGTACCCACGGACCTCGCTGAGGGTCAGGCCAGGGACCCCGATCTCCTGGAGGGCGTCCTTGACCTCCTCAACCTTGTGCGGCTTGACGATGGCGGTGACGAGCTTCACGCCGTCTCCTGTTCGGTCGGTGCGGTTGGGCGGCTGGCGGGACGAGCGTGGCCGGGGGGCGTTGATCCACCCATCCTCGGTGAGACAGCGTGCCCCGGCGGGGTTTCTCGCCCGTTCCCCGACTGTTTCACGCGCGTTACACATCCCACCGGTTGGCCGCAGACGTGATCGTACGCCCGGGACACGCGCCGGGCGCGGCGTGCGCGGCGGCGACCTCGTGCCCACGGCCGGTCGAAGGCCGGTCGAAGGCCGGTCGAACAGGTGGTGCGGTGCGCGCGCAACTCCGCGGCACGCGGCACGAACCGCACGCCCGCTGCGTTCTCAAGGGTGGACGGCGATGACACCCCTCTCTGATCCGTCCCCTGTGCCCCAGGAGCCGGACACCCCTCCGGCGGGTACAGGACGGTGGCGTGTTCCCCCGAACCGGCCACCCGCCGGACGTCGCAGTGCCCCGCGCGTCCCGGCGTTGGAAGCCCCGCCCCGCCCCGGGCGGGGCTTCCTCACGGGCGGGCCAGGGCGCAGCGCGCGCGGCGGGCGGGCACCTACGCTCGATGCTCCGAGCTCGGGAGGTTTCGCCACGTGCAGATGTCCGCACCCGCCCAGCGCGTGCTGGGGTGCCTCGTGGAGAAGGCGCTGGCCACGCCGCAGCAGTACCCGCTGACGCTGAACTCGCTGCGGACGGCCTGCAACCAGTCCACCGGTCGTGACCCGGTCGTGGACTACGACGACAACACGGTGGAACGCGGCCTGGCCGACCTGCGGGAACGCAGGCTCGTGCGCACCGAGGTCATCCGGGGCAGCCGGACGCCGAAGTACTCCCATCGCCTCGAGGAGGAGGCCGAGCTGCACCAGCGCGACCAGGCGGTGGTGGCGCTGCTGCTGCTACGTGGCCCCCAGACCGAGGGCGAGCTGCGGACCCGATCCGACCGGTTGTACGCGTTCGGCTCGCTGGACGAGGTCGACGGGACCCTGCGCTCGCTCGCGCAACGCGATCTGGTCGAGCGGCTCGAGCGCCGACCAGGCGAGAAGGCCGAACGCTGGCGACACCGCCTGGGGCCCACCGGTCACGGAGCCGACACCGTCGCCGGTGAGGCGGGGACCGCCGACCTCACCGATCGGGAGGTATCCGTGCCGGTCGTGACCTCCGCCGGGACCGACGAGGTCGCTGCCCTGCGCGGACGCGTGGAGCTGCTCGAGGCACAGGTCACCGAGTTGCGCCGGCAACTCGGTGACGGCGAGGCGAGCGCGCCGGCTTGACCGGTCGAGCGGTCAGCCGTTGAGGCGCTCGATCATGAGCCGGGCGGCCTCGCTGGGGTTCATGGCAACCGAGATGCCGTAGCCCTCGAGGATCTGCTTCTTCTCGGCCGCCGACTCGCCCCCGGGGCCGCCCTCCTTGACGATCGCACCCGCGTGGCCCATCTGCTTGCCCTCGGGTGCCTCGTAGCCCGCGATGTAGCCCACGACGGGGGTGTCGGGGATGTTGTCACGGATCCACTCGCCGGCCTTCTGCTCCTCGTTGCCGCCGATCTCGCCCACGAAGGCGATCGCCTGCGTCTCGGGGTCCTCGGCGAACGCCTGGATGACCTCGATGAACTGCGTCCCGATCACCGGGTCGCCACCGATGCCGACGCAGGTGGAGATGCCGATGCCCGCCTGGTTGAGCTCGTGCATGATCTGGTAGGTCAGCGTCCCCGACCGCGACACCAGGCCGACGTTGCCGGGCTTGGTGATGTCGGTGGGGATGATCCCGACGTTGGACTTGCCCGGCGAGATCAGGCCGGGGCAGTTGGGGCCGATCAGGCGCACGCCGCCGGCGCGCACGACCGTGTCGTACACCTCGGTCATGTCGCGCACCGGCACGCCCTCGGTGATGGCGACGATGGTCTGGATGCCGGCCTCGTAGGCCTCGAGGATGGCGTCCATGGTGAACGGGGCGGGGACCATCACCATCGAGGTGTTGACGCCTGCTTCCTCCACCGCCTCCTGGACCGTCGCATACACGGGGACGCCGAGCTGCTCCCACGTGCTGCCGCCCTTCTTCGGATGCGTCCCGGCCAGCACCTGGGTGCCGTACGCCTGGTTGCGCTGGGCGTGGAACGTGCCCTGGGACCCGATGCCCTGGACGACGACCTTGGTGTTCTCGTCGATGAAGATGCTCACGTCGTTGCTCCTCAGGCCTGGTTGGCGAGCGCGACGGCGCGCTCGGCCGCCTCGTCCATCGTGGGTGCGGCGATGACGCTGGGCAGGTTCGCATCCTCGAGGATGCGCCGGCCCTGCTCCGCGTTGGTCCCGTCGAGGCGCACGACCAGCTTCTGCGGGAAGTCGCCGAGGCGTCGCGTCGCCTCAACGATGCCGGTGGCGACCTCCTCGCCCCGGGTGATGCCGCCGAAGATGTTGATGAACACGCTCTTGACGCCGGGGTCGGTCAGCACCAGGCCGAGCGACTCGGCCATGGCGTCAGCGGACGCACCGCCACCCACGTCGAGGAAGTTGGCCGCGTGGCCGCCGTGCTGGGCGACCACGTCGAGCGTTGCCATGACCAGTCCTGCGCCGTTGCCGAGCACGCCCACCGAGCCGTCCAGCTTGACGTACTGGATGCCCTTCGCCTTGGCCTCGGCCTCCAGCGGGTCGTCGGCGTCCAGGCCCTCGACCTTCCATTCGTCGTAGCCGTCGTGGCGGAAGGCGGCGTTGTCGTCCAGGCTGACCTTGGCGTCCAGCGCGATGACCGCGCCGTCGGTGCGCTTGATCAGGGGGTTGATCTCGAGCAGCGTCGCGTCCTCGGCCTCGATCATCCCGAACAGCTTCACGAGCAGGTCGGCCGCCTCGTCGCGGACCTCCTCGGGGAGGTTGGCCCGCGTGACGATGTCCAGCGCCCGCCGTGTGGGCAGACCGTCGGCGGTCTCCGAGGGCTTGACGGGCTCCTTGACCACCGCGTCCGGGTTGGTCCGGTTGACCTCCTCGATGTCCACCCCGCCCTCGCGCGAGCAGATCACCAGGTAGCCCTTGCCGACCCGGTCGTGCATGACCGACAGGTAGTACTCCTCGGCGATGTCCGAGCCGGGCTCGACGTACACGACGTTGACCTCGTGCCCCTTGATGTCGAGCCCGATGATCTGCTCGCCGAGCCGCCGGGCCTCGTCCGCACTGCCTGCGACCTTGACGCCGCCCGCCTTGCCGCGCCCTCCGGTCTTGACCTGCGCCTTGACCACCACGATCGAGGTCTCGCCGCGGTCGAGGAGCTCCCTGGCGGCTGCCTCCACCTCGTCCGGGGTTCGGCAGATGGTGCCCTCGGCCGGGACGGGGACGCCGTTGCGACGGAAGAGCTGCTTGCCCTGGTATTCGACGAGGTCCACGAGGATCCTTCCGGGAGTCGATCGGGTCGTGCGGAGCTGGTGGGTCCTGACCGGTCAGGTGCGCTCAGGGACGTTCTCGCGCACCCAGTCGACGATCTTCTGCATCGGTGTGCCCGGCGTGAAGACGCCGGTGATGCCGGCTTCCTCGAGCTTGGGGATGTCATCCTTGGGGATGATCCCGCCACCGAAGACGATCACGTCGTCGGCGCCCTGCTCGCGCAGCAGCTCGACCACCTTGGGGAACAGGGTCATGTGCGCGCCCGAATGGATCGACAGCCCGACCGCCTGCGCATCCTCCTGAAGCGCCGCGGTGACGATCTGCTCAGGCGTCTGGTGCAGGCCGGTGTAGATGACCTCCATCCCGGCGTCACGCAGCGCGCGCGCCACCACCTTCGCCCCTCGGTCGTGCCCGTCCAGACCAGGCTTGGCGACGACGACACGGATGGCCACGGTTGGCTCCTGATGAGCGGTGGAGAAGCGGACCCCGACACGCCTGCACGTGGCGAGGCTCCGGCCCGGCAGGGTAGTCCAGCCCCGATCGGCTCCGCGCCGCCGGCCCGCCGCCGGCCCGCCACCGGACCCGCCACCGGACCCGCCACCGGACCCGCCACCCATGATGGGTGCGGTTCCCACGTCATTCCGCAGCCAACGCACCCATCACGACGGACCGCGGGTGTGCAGGCGCGGGGCGCGAACGGCAGGCTGCGCGGTGCACCGACCCCGCGCCCGCCACCGGAGACCTGTGGACGCCCACCCTTGCCCCGACTGCGGCGCCGCCGCCCGTGACGTGCCCGGCTGGTGCCGCTCGTGCGGTCGTCACGACCGGGTGGCGGCCGTGGACCTGCTGACGTGGCTGGTGCCTGGAGCGGTCGAGATCATCGAGCCGACGCCCACGCCGGACCCGCTGGGCTGGGACGGCTACGACGACGCGCTGGAGCAGGCGCGGGAGCGGTCGTCGGAGTCCGAGGCGGTCGTCGTGGTGCGTGGCCAGGTCGGCGGCGACGGCTCCCAGGCGGTGTTCGTCGCGTGGGAGTTCGACTTCCTCGGGGGCTCGATCGGAACCGTGGCCGGTGAGTCGATCGCGCGGGCGTACGAGGCGGCGGCCGACGCGGGGCTGCCGATCGTGCTGCTGCCGTCAACCGGCGGCGCACGGATGCAGGAGGGGATGGCCTCGCTGGTGCAGATGGCCACCACCTCGGTCGCCGCGGCGCGCCACGCGGAGGACGGGCTGCTGCAGGTCGCCGTGCTGCGTGACCCGACGACGGGGGGCGTGTTCGCCTCGCATGCCAACCAGGCACACGTGGTGCTGGCGGAGCCGGGCGCGACCATCGGCTTCGCGGGCCCCCGGGTCGCCGAGGCGATGACCGGAGGCGCCCTGCCGGAGGGCTCGCACACGGCCGAGGGCGCCCTGGCCGCGGGCCTGGTCGATGCGGTCGTGGCGCGCGGCGACCTGCGCGCCACGCTCGACCAACTCCTCGGGTGGGCCACGACCTCGGCCACGCCAGAACCGGTCGAGGCGCCCGTGGCGGACCGGCTCGGGCCCGCCGATGCGTGGACCGAGGTCCAGCGTGCCCGCGACCCCCGGCGCCCTCGGGCGGCGGCGTTCCTGGGCGAGCTCGAGGTGGCGTTCGAGCTCCGGGGCGACCGGGCCGGGACCGACGACCCCGCCGTCCGCGTGGTGCTGGCCGACCTCGCGGGACGGCGCATCGTCCTGGTGGCGCTCGACCGGGCCGGCAACGACGGCAGCGTCACCGCGGCCGGCTACCGCAAGGCCTGGAGGGGGTTCGGTCTGGCCTCGCAGCTCGGCGTCCCGCTGGTGACGCTGGTGGACACGCCTGGGGCGGATGCCAGCGGTCCGGCCGAGGCCGGTGGCATCGCGCACCACATGAGCTGGACCTTCCGCCGGCTGCTCGACGTCGGCACACCCACGGTGGCGCTCGTGATCGGTGAGGGCGGCTCGGGCGGAGCGCTGGCGCTGGCGGTCTGTGACCGACTGCTCATCCAGGAGCACGCGATCTTCTCGGTGATCGCCCCCGAGGGCGCGGCAGCGATCCTGCACCGCGACCGCAGCCGAGCCCCCGAGGTCGCCGCGCAGCTCCAGCCGACGGCCCAGAAGCTGGCGCAGCTCGGCATCGCCGACGAGGTCGTCCCCGAGCCCGTGGGCGCAGAGGTGCCGGCCGCCTGGGCCGCCGTCGCCCGGCACCTGGACGAGCTCGCCCAGCACACGCGCCATCACCGCCTCGAGGCGCGCCGGGAACGCTGGCGCCGGGGCTGGAGCCAGCCGTGACCGACGATCGCCCCTCCCCTGACGCCTCCGACGTGCCGGACGCACCCGAGACACCCGGGGCACCCGAGGCACCCGAGGCACCCGAGTTCGGCCCTGGCGGGTACCTCCCGCCGCGCGCCGCCGGGCGCGCCCGCAAGATCGTCCTGCGTGCCGAGCTCGGGATCCAGTGGGTCATCGCCTCGGTCGTCGCCGGGATCGTCCTGCTCGTCGTCGGCGCCCTGTGGTGGCGTTCCACCTCGGCGCTCCCGGATCGCTACGTCCGCGTGGTGGAGGCAGCCCTGGTAGAGCCGTCGGCCGCGCACCAGGGGCACTTCGCGGTCCGGGCCGGCGGACGGATCCGCGTGTTCGAGCAGGTGGATCCGAGCCTGATGCTGTGCCTGGCCCCGGGCTGGCTCGAGGCGCGGGTCGGCGGCGAGGTCCGGATCTGGAGCGTCACCGGCCGCGCGCTCGACGGCGGGGCCCCGCTCGCCGAGTACCACGCCCGGATCGTGGACGGGGTCGTGTACGCCGACACCTCGGCCCCGTTCCCCGCTCCGGCGGGCACCGACCGGGGGGTCGAGCCGGCATGTCTCACCGACCCGGCCTGACGCTCAGGTGCGCACGATGGGGGCGTAGGCCAGCAGGAGCTGCCTGCGGCCCTCGTCGGTGAAGTCGACCGTCGCCTCGGACCGCTCGCCCTCGCCGGCCAGGCCCACGATGATCCCTTCGCCGAGCCTGGGGTGCAGGACCCGGTCGCCGACGCGGAACTCCTCGCCGTCGAAGCTCAGGACCTCCTTGTCGCGCACGCGCTTGGCGGCGCTGCCGCCACGCTTGGCCGACCTGGCCTCGACCAGCCCGTCGGGCAGCTCCCTGAGGAAACGGCTCGGCGGGTTGTACGAGGCACCGCCCCACAGCCTGCGGTGGCCGGCGTACGTCACGTACAGCCGTTCCTGGGCGCGGGTGAGCCCGACGTAGCAGAGGCGCCGCTCCTCCTCGAGCTCCGCTGAGTCGCCGAGCGACCGCACGTGCGGGAACACCCCGTCCTCGAGCCCCACGACGAACACGACCGGGAACTCCAGCCCCTTGGCGTTGTGCAGCGTCATGAACGTGACCTGGCCCTCGTCCCGGGGCTCGTCGCCCTCGAGCTCGTCCTGCTCGCTGACCAGCGTCACCGACTCGAGGAACGACTCCAGCGCCGCCAGTGGCTCCAGGGCCCCCGTACGCTCGTGGTGCTCCTGGGCCACCGATTTCAGCTCGCGCAGGTTCTCCTCACGACCCAGCGCCTCGATCGTGCGCTCGGACTGCAGCTCGCTCATGTAGCCGGTGCGCGACCACACCTGCTCGATCAGCTCGGCGACGTCCATCCCGCCTTCGACGAGCTGGGTGCGCAGCAGCGTGATGAGGTCGGTGAACTCGCGCACCGCGCCGACGGCCCGTGGCCCGAGGGTCGGGATGTGCTCGGCCTGCTGCGCGGCCGCCAGGAAGGCGATGCCCTGGCGCTTGGCGCGGTGGTCGATCGAGGCCTCGGTCTTGTCGCCGATGCCACGGCGGGGCGTGTTGAGGACCCGGCGGGCCGAGACGTCGTCGTCGGGGTTCACCAGCAGCCGCAGGTAGGCCAGGATGTCCTTGATCTCCCTGCGCTCGTAGAAGCGGACGCCACCGATGACGCGGTAGGGCGTGCCGACCCGGACGAACACCTCCTCGAGCACCCGGCTCTGGGCGTTGGTCCGGTAGAACACCGCGACATCGCCGAAGCGGCAGCCGTCCTCGCGCCGCAGCCGCTCGACCTCCTCGGCGATGAAGGCGGCCTCGTCGTGCTCGTCGTCGGCCTCGTAGCGCACCAGCTCGGCGCCCGAGCCCTTCTGGGTCCACAGCTCCTTGGCCTTGCGTGTGGTGTTGTTGCGGATCACGGCGTTGGCGGCGTCGAGGATGTTCTGGGTCGACCGGTAGTTCTGCACCAGCGGGATCACCGCCGCCTCCGGGTAGTCCAACTCGAAGTCCATCAGGTTCTGGACCGTCGCCCCGCGGAACCGGTAGATGCTGTTGTGCACGACGTGGCCGTCGGCGACGTAGTTGTGGGTCCCCGCGACGGTCAGGTCGTACACGTCCTCGGAAGCTGGGCCGCGACGAACCTCGGTGACCTCGACCTCCTCGACCGTCGGGCTGTCCAGCGAGAGAACCCGCATGCCGGGTCGCAGATGGCTGACCGGGTGCAGGTCGTAGATCGCCCCACCGATCGACATGCGGTGGTTCACGGACAGGCCGGCGGCCTCTGCGATCTCCTCCGCAAGTGCGAGCGCCGCACGGTAGCTCTTGCGGGAGGTCTCGACGCGCCACCCGCCCTTGCCGTTGCTACGGACGTTGAAGCCCTGTCGACGCAGCCGGTCCGCGATGTCCTCGCGACTGCTCGACCACTGGATCCGGTGGTAGCCGACCGGATCGCCGGTGCGACGGTCGGAGAACATGGTGAGGTTGATGGTCGAGCGCCGAGACCCTCCTGTGGGCCGGTAGTGCGGCAGCTCGGGATCGAGCTCCAGCTCGTGCATCATCTGCTTGGCCCGGCTGTGCGTGTCGAGGCGCTCGAACAGTTCGGTGATGTCGGCCTCGGACGTCACCAGCTTCCTGCCGTGACCGTGGAAGACCGTCGTCGGCAGGCCGTACTCAGCAGCGAAGTACGCCTCGGACATCGCGGCCCGCCCCCGTGAGGGGCTCACGTCGAGGATCCACAGACCGTCGGCCCGTTCCTGGTTCGCGCGCACGACGAAGCCCGGCTGCTCGGGCACCGACCGCGAAGGAGGCCTCGACCCGGTCGTGACGCCGATCCGGTACCCGCGGTCCTCCCGGTACATGAGGTAGGTGAGCCACCGTCCGGGCAGTGCGACGAGCCTGGCAGGCAGCCGGTGCCAGGCGGTGGCCCGGATCACTCCCCTGGTCGTCGTGGCCTCCCACAGCGGCAGGGCGTTGGTCGTCCTGCTCACTGCCGTCACTGCCGCCGGCGCGGACGTGCCGCCGCCCAGCGCGGACGTGACGAGGTCGCCGACCTCGATCTCGTCGATGCGGCGCTGCCCTTGCGGCGTCGCGATGCGCGTGTCACCTGGCAGGCACTGGTCGTGGTCGCCGACGACCATGACGTTGCGGTGACCGGCCGCCAGCATGTTGACCAGGTGGTACTGGGCGCGGTTGGTGTCCTGGTACTCGTCGACCATCACGTAGGCGAAGCGCTCCTGCCAGTGGGCCAGCACCTGGGGGAAGAGCTGGAAGATCTCGACCACCTTGACGATGAGGTCGTCGAAGTCGAACGCGCTGGCCTTGCGCAGCCGCTCCTCGTACTCCTTGTAGATCTCGGCGACCTTCAGCTCGACGTGGTCGCCGGCGCGCGCGGCGTAGGACTCGAAGTCGACCAGCTCGTCCTTGGCGCGGCTGATCTCGTGCTTGACCGACCGCGGCGTGACCCGCTTGTCGTCGATCCCGAGGTCCTTGATGATCTGGCGCAGCAGCCGGATCGAGTCGGCCTGGTCGTAGATCGTGAACGCGCTGCGGTAGCCGAGCCGGGTGATCTCGCGCCGCAGGATGCGCACGCAGGCCTTGTGGAAGGTGGTGACCCACATCGCCCGGCTCAGGCCCGAGCCGACCAGCTCGCCGACCCGCTCGACCATCTCGTTCGCGGCCTTGTTGGTGAACGTGATCGCCAGGATCGAGAACGGGTCCACGTGGTGGTCGCGGATGAGGTGGGCGATGCGGTGGGTCAGCACCCTCGTCTTGCCCGACCCCGCACCGGCCACCACCAGGACGGGCCCCTCGATCGTGACCACTGCCTCGGCCTGGGCCGGGTTCAGCCCCTCGACGAGCGGGGTCCAGATGGGGGTGTCGGACCCCATCGGGTCGTCGTTCGGATCGGACACGGTGCCTCGGGGCGCGTGACGGGCGGCGACGGTCGAGCGCCGGAGCGCAGACCGGAGGGGAGCTTGCCCGAGCGTACCGGCGGCCTCCGACACGCCGGCCGGCACCCGCCTGCGAGCGGCGGCGAGCGGCGGCGAACCGCAGCGCTCACCCGACCGTGACGATCCGGTCGCAGTCCAGTGCCGTCGCCCACACGTCGGCGTCGGCGAGGCTCCAGCCCATCGACTCGGCCAGCGGCTCGAGCACCTCCGAATCCAGCGCGTCCAGAACGCGGGTGAGTTCGGGGGCAACCGCCTGGCGCACAGCGTCCTCGGAGACACCGACGACCAGTGCATCGACCTCGAGGGTGAAGGCATCCGCCAGGCGTGTCCCGAGGTCCGGCGAGCCACCACGCACGCGCTGCGGATCGCTCCCGGTCACGGGAGGACCGAACGTCAGATCGGCGACGCCGCCGGGGGTGGACACCGCTGCAGCCAGCCGGACGTCGGGCGACGGGCTCGACCCGACCGCGGTCACCCGCACGACACCGGCGACGTCGACGACGGTGGCCGGCGAGACGGTGCCCCCCGTCGTGGGGTCGCCGGTGCCCAGGCCAGCCGAGACCGCCTCGGTCGTGGCGTGCACCTGGACCTGGTCGGCGCCGCAGGACGTACCGGTCAGCGACGCCGTGCCGCGACCGAGCTCCAGAAGGACCGGGACGTTCAGGTCCGCGAGCACCGTGCCCGTGAGCGTGGGGATCGAGATCGCGTCCGGCAGCACGAGGGTGAGCTGGGCGCGTCCCTGGGCGGTCCGGGCCGTCGTGGCCCAGACACCGTCCGGCTGGAGCCACACGGGGCCGGTTGCGAACTGCGGGGTCTCGACGAGCCAGACCACGGCGGTGGCGGTCGCGACCCCGGGGATCGTCACGGGCAGCTCGGCGGTGACCGCGTGGGCCGCGTTGGCAACCTGGGCCGCAGCGACGACCAGCGCCAGCACATCGGCGGTGGCGTCGAGGGCGCTGCCACGCCCGGTGCCCGCGCTGAACAGGTCACCGAACCGCAGCGAGATGTCCGTGCGGACGCTGTTGGCCAGCGACAGCAGCGGCGTGACCGCGGCGGCATCGACGGCCGTACCGGAGTTCTGGAGCACGGTGGCGGCCGCCCGCAACAGGTCTGCGTAGGTGACGTTGGCGTCAGCGGCCTCGTCAGGCGTGCCGAGCCCGAGCTGTGCCGTCAGGTCGGCGATCGTGACGTCCGCATCGGCCAGGCCCCGGTAGCCGACGACGTCGAGGCTGACGGGGCCCGCGCCGAGCGCACCGAGCAGGCGGTTCAGGAACCCGGCCAGCGTCGAGTCGATCTCGGCCGAGGCGACGATCGAGCCGATGCCGATGGTTGCCTCGGCCGCGAGAACCACCGAGGGCGGGGTACACGGCGTGGTCGGGCAGGTGGAGGGTGGGGTGCAGCCTCCGGGGCACCCCGGGCCGTCCGCGACGGCCACGACCGCGTCCTGTGCAACGTCGCGGCTGCCCGGCAGCACGACGTACGGGACGTCGGCGCCGGCCTGGACCCGCACCGCGTTGTACGGGGTGACGCCAGCCCGGAACGCCCAGGCGTCGGTGTCGAACCTCCCGAGCGCCACCACGAGCCCGGGGGTGCCCGCAGCGTTCTCGACGAAGCCCGCGTTGCGTGCGAGCGCGTCGTGTGCGAGCGCGGTGGCGTGCTCCTCGGGGGTGCGGCTCGGGTCCTCACGGTCCCCCAGGGCCCGCACCGCGTCGAGGGCGGCGACGTCCGCGGTCGACTGGAGCTCACGGGAGGCGAACGACAGCCGGCCGACGTCGACCGCCATGGCCGTGGCGGCGAGGATCACGGCCATCGCACCCGCGGCCAGGATCATGACGCTGCCGTCGTCGTCCCGCAGGCGGGAGCGGCGGCCGGACCGTGGGCGCAGCGTGGAAGGGTGCGACATCGTCGTGCCTCCTCAGGAGCGCAGGCTGGCCACGGCCTCGGTCCGGATCGTGTCCGGCGTCGCGAAGGCCAGCAGGGGGAACGGCGGCACGATCGGGCGGGCGCCGTACGGGTAGTCGATGCGGACCCGCACGCAACGGACCGCGGCGTCGTGCTCGCAGGCCTCGATGCTGCTGGAGACATCTCCAGCAGCGACGACGCCCCCGAGCCAACCGATGGCGTGCTGGGTAGCGGCGGTCGACTCCGCCAGTTCGTCGCCGGGCCGGGCCGAGACGGCTGCGCGGGCGCCCTCGGCGGCCGCGTGGGTCAGGGTCTGCTCGACGGCGAAGATCAGACCGAAGGTGACGATGCCGTACAGCAACGCGAGGAACGCCACCGCCACGAGCGCGAACTCGAGGACGGCAGCGCCCTCGTCATCGCGCACGACCCGGCGGCACCGGGCGCGCATCGTCGGGGTGGTCATCGGAGTCACCTCCTGCGAACGGTCGGGAGAGGGTCGGTCGGGGCCGCGGCGACGCGGGCGGGCACGCCGCGGCCCCGAGGCCCGCGTCAGCTAGCGGTCGTACCTGACGCGGGAAGGTTGGCGTTGACGTCGTTGAACAGGTTCTGGATGCCCTGCCCCAGCGGGGTGAGCGCGACCATGACGACGACGGCGATGAGC
>DASWKO010000285.1:0-15300 GCA_036396595.1 Nitriliruptorales bacterium
CCTCGATCAGCAGGTACTCGTGCTCGATGCCGTTCTCCTCGAGCGCGGCCACCATCTGCTCGGCCTCGGCGCGGGTGACCCGCGGGTCGTTGGCGGTCTGGACGATCAGCAGGGGGCGCTGGACGTCGGCGGCGCGCGACAGGGGCGAGCGTGACCACATGAAGTCGGGCTCGGTCTCGGGGTTGCCGATGCGCTGGTGCCAGTAGGCCATGCTCGGCCCCCAGTAGGGCGGGAACGACTTGATCAGCGTCAGCAGGTTGGCGGGTCCGTAGATCGACGCGGCGCAACGGAAGTCGGTCGGCGTGAAGGTGGCTCCCACCAGCGCGGCGTACCCCCCGTAGGAGCCGCCGGTGATGGCCACACGGTCGCGATCGATCGTGCCCGCTGCGGCGAGGTGGTCGACCGCGTCCAACAGGTCGGTGTGCATCGCGGCGGCCCACTCGCGGTCGCCCAGGCTCACGAAGGCCTGCCCGTAGCCGAGCGACCCCCGGTAGTTGACGTGGATCACGGCGTAGCCGCGGGTGGCGAAGACCTGGCCGAGCGCGTTGAACCCCCAGAAGTCGCGGTACGTGGGACCCCCGTGGACCACCAGGACCGCGGGCAGGTCGACCGGCTCGGTGTCGGGCGGCAGCGTCAGGTACCCCTCGATCTCGACGCCGTCCCGGGCGTCGAACCGGAACGCGTCCATGTGCCCGAGCGTGTAGCCGTCGAGGTCGTCGCGTTGCCGACACAGCAGCCGGGTGTCGCCCGTGCCACGGTCGTGGAGGTGGTAGCCCACAGGGCCGTCGTCGCGCACGACGGCCACGACCCACAGGCGATCGGCCAGGTCGCGTGACACCACGGAGACGTCCCCGCCGGCCGCGACCTGCTCGAGGCGGGCGAACGTCGGGGCCAGCCTCGCATCCAGCAGGATGCGCCCGCGCCGCTCGCGGAACACCTCGATCCACTGCAGCGCGCCGGTCGTCGGGTGCACGACCAGTCCCTCGGCGTCGTAGCGCTCGTCCTCCGGCAGGGCCTCGGCCGCACCGGTGCGGACGTCGATGGCGAGCGGACGCAGCCGGTCGCTCCCGTGTGACGTCAGGACGTACAGCGTCGCGCCCTCGGCGCTGAACCGCAGCAGCTCGGTGGTCATGGCGGTCGCGCCGGTCGTGGAGAGGACGGGCCGCCAGCCGTCGCTGGTTCCGTCGCGGACGACGACGGTCGCGGTCCCGTCCGGGGCGACCTCGACGCCTGCCCGGACGGCGAGGTCATCGTCGGCGACGACCTGCGTGAAGCCAGGGTTCTCGAACACGAACCCGGACGCACCGGTCTCGATGTCGACCAGGTGCGCGTCGTGGAAGCGCGGGTCGCGGCCGTTCACGCTGAGCAGGAGCTGCGTGGGTCGTGACGGGACCGCCTTGAGCACCCTGCACGACACGCCCTCCAGGTCGACCAGCCGCCGGGTCTCACCGGTCTCGCAGTCCACGGCGTGGGGGATCCAGTTCTCGTCCCCGTCCCCGTCGAGGAAGTAGACGAGGTGGCGGGAGTCGTACGTCCAGCGGTAGCCGGGCGTCACCGGTCCCGGGGGGCTCAGGCCGCGGCCGGTCAGGGCCGTGATCGGCTTCGCTTCGCCATCCAGCTCACCGACCCACAGGTTCATCACCCCGTCGACCGGCGCGAGGTACGCCCAGCGCCGGCCGTCGGGCGAGACGGTGACGCCGACGTGACGGGGATCGGCCACCGCGACGTCGACGGGGAGTGGCTGGACGGGCACGGTGGCCTCCGGGATCGGCGCGACGTGGCCGGCGGGCGCCGGCGACCCGGTCAGTCTGGGGTGTGCACCGGTGTGGTGGTTGGGCATGCGCCACCACCGAGGGGGGCTGGGTTCGTCCCCACGCACAATGCCCGGTGCGTTTGCGGCCGTAGCGTGTGCGGGACCGAACAGGACGGTGACGTGACCGACACGCAACTCGCACCCTCGCAGGCTGCGCGCGACCACGTGGCCACGTGGCCGCACCTCGAGGCGCTGCGGGCACGCCTCGAGCCCATCCAGATCGACCGGTCCAAGGCCGGGGCCGACGTCCGTGCGCTGCTCGACCTCGACGCGCTGTCGGCCGAGCTGGGGGCGCCCGCCACGATCGAGTGGGCCTTCGCGTCACCCGACCGGTCACACGTGGCGATCGGCGTGTCGCCGGGCGGCAACGAGCAGAGCACCCTGTACCTGGTCGAGATGGCGTCGGCCCGGCACGTGGCCACGATCACCAACGCGGCCCGTGCGACGGTCGCGTGGCTGCCCGACTCGTCCGGGTTCTACCTCAACGTCACCGATGGCCCGGAGCAGGAGTCGTTCGCGCGTCGCATCGTGCTCCACTCGGTCGCGGAGGCGACGACCTCGGCGCCGCTGGAGCTCGACGTCGGCGGCCACGACTGGATCGCGCCGCAGACCTCGCCCGAGCACGCAGCCGTCGTCGTGTACGAGGGCAACTTCCTCCCGCGGCCCTGGTACGTCCGTCGCCACGACGACCCGGCCGGCACGTGGCGCCCGTTCCTCCGCGACGTCGGCGCGACCGTCCGCGGGTTTTTCCTGGGCGAGCGTTACGTGGCCGTGACCGAGCTGGGAGCGTCCCGGCGCAGGCTGGTCAGCATCCCGCTCGACGCAGGTGAGGACCCCTCGACCTGGACGGACCTGCTCCCCGAGAGCGACCGGGTGCTGATGGACGTGTTCCCCGCCGGGCGCGACCTGCTCGTGGCGGCGGTGGACGACGCGCGCCCCGTGGCGCTGCTGGTCAGCCCCGAAGGCGAGGTCCGCGCGGTCATCGAGCCGCCCGCGCCTGGCGCCCTCGAGGTCGGGGTCCAGTGGCCCACGATCCGGCCACGCTCGACGACCCACGGCCCCGACGCCCCGCCGGCGGACGAGGTGGCCTTCGTGTTCCACTCGCCGGCGTGCGCCCCGACCCCGTACGTCTTCGATGTCGCGGCGGGGACGAGCCAGCGCCGGGGCGAGCCCGTCGTCGAGCTGCCGGACGTCACCTGCGAGCGTCGCTGGGTGACCTCGTCGGACGGCACGCGGATCCCCTACGAGGTGTTCGCGCGGGCGGGCATCGAGGGTGACGGTCCGCAGCCGGTCCTGGTCTACGGCTACGGCGGCTTCAACGTCCCGTGGTTCGCGTCCTTCGCGCCCGGTCACGTGCCGTTCCTCGAAGCTGGCGGGATCTACGTCGTCCCGCACCTGCGCGGTGGGGGAGAGTTCGGTGAGGGGTGGTGGCGGGGCGGCCACCGGGAGCACAAGCAGCAGGGGTTCGACGACCTGTTCGCGGTCCTCCAGGACCTGGTCGAACGGGGGGTCACGGTCGCGCAGCGCATCGCGGTCATCGGTGGCAGCAACGGGGGGCTGCTGGTCGGAGCGGCGCTGACCCAGCGCCCCGAGCTGTTCGGTGCTGCGGTGGCGATCGTGCCCGCGATGGACGTGATCCGGGCCACCGAGGACGCCTGGACGCGGCACCGCACCGTGTTCGAGTACGGCGATCCCGACATCGTCGACGAGCGCGAGTGGCTGCTGGCGTACTCGCCGGTCCACAACGTGCGCGAGCGCGCCTACCCGCCGACCCTGGTGATCGCGGCCGAGAACGACACCCGCACGCCCACGTGGCACGCCGAGTCGTTCGTCGCGCGCCTCCAGGAGGCCCAGCAGGGCGACGCCCCGGTGCTGTTGTACATCCAACCGGGCTCGGGCCACGCCAGCGGCGAGGGCCTGGACCAGCAGGTCGTGCGCATGGCGTTCCTGATGCGCCACCTCGGCCTGGCCCCTGTGACCAGTACCGAGCCCAGCAGCGACGGAGGATGAACGTGAGCCCGACGAGCGAACCGGTGTCCAGATTCGGCGAGTACCAGGGCTGGTCGCAGCCCCAGTACGACCGGGTCGTGCGCCGCAGCCAGTACGTGCCGATGAGCGACGGCGTGGAGCTCGCCGCCGACATCTACCACCCGGCCACCGAGGCCGGCCCTGCCGACGAGCCGTTGCCGGTGATCCTGCTGGTGTCGAGGTACTGGCGTGCCAAGCTCCTCGAGGGCGGCATCGTGCTCGGCCCGCTGGGCCACCACGGCCCCGACGATCCCACCATCGCCGTGCGTACCCAGCCGATCGGGTTCCACGAGCCGGTGCGCCCGCTGACGTTGCACCGCCTGGCTGCTCACGGCTACGTCGTCGTGATCTTCGAGAACCGCGGCACGGGCGCCTCGTTCGGTCGGATGGGCAAGGACGACAACGACGACCGCGGGGTCCGGAGGCTGGTGTCCAGCCTTGGGGGCGACCTGCTCGACATGGTGGCGTGGTGCGCCGAGGCACCGTTCAGCAACGGCCGGGTCGGGATGTCGGGCGGTTCGTGGCTCGGCTCGATGCAGCTCTTCGCAGCCGCGAACCACCCGCCGGCCCTCCAGGCCATCTTCGCCCGGGTCCCCAGCGCCCTGCACACCCATCGGATCTTCCAGGGCGGAGGCGTCTTCTTCAAGGCCGCGATGGTCACGATGGGCAGGACGATGATCGAGCTCGCCAAGGCCGAGGACTTCGGCCAGGTGGATGGTCACCAGGTCCTCGGACCGCCCCCGGTCGATGACGACGCCGACGGGCAGCGCTTGCTCGAGGCTCGGGCGGGGCACGGCTCCGACAGCTTCGCCAGCTACTTCGCGACCACGGTCGGTACGCCGGCTGCCCAGAAGCTGTTCGCCGAGCTCGGGCTCACCGAGCTCGTGGACCAGGTCGACCTTCTGTTCGACGCCGGCAGGCTCGACGCCGCCCTGCGCGACCGCCTGGAGCTGCGGGCCGAGCTGCTGGACGTGCCGACGTTCGACGCGCCCGAGGCGGCCGGCTGGGCTGCCGAGCTGTCGCAGCGCATCACCACCTCGGGCATCCCGATGTACCTATGGGACGGTTGGCGTGACGCGCATCCGCACGATCGCCTGGTGATGTTCGCCAACCACGGGGCGGCCGGACGCCTGACCATGGGGCCGTGGGCGCACGGCCCGTTCGATCCGCACGACCCGCGCGAGAAGGAGGCCGAGAACCTGCTCGCCACCGAGTCGCTGCGCTGGTACGACCGCTTCCTCAAGGACGTCGACAACGGCGTGGACACCGAGCCGCCCATCGCTTACGCCGTGGAGTCGCGCGGACCGATGTGGCTCTGGCGTCATGCCGAGGCGTGGCCCCCGGGCGGGGCGGTCGAACGGGTCCTGCACCTGGGGCCGGGGAAGCTGGTCGACGAGGCCGGCGACGAGCCCGGTAGCGACGAGTTCACCGTCGACTATTCGGCGACGTCGGGAACCCAGACCACCTACCACAGCGTCGCGGGCGGAGGGGCGATCGACCTGCCCGACATGGGCGCCAACGGCGTGAAGGGACTGGCCTACGACACCGAGCCGCTCGATGCGCCCGTGACCGTGGTCGGAGCGCCGGTGTTCGAGCTGTCGGCGTCGGCAAATGTGCCCGACGCGAACCTGGTGGTGCACATCGAGGAGGTCCTGGCCGACGGTCGGGTCGAACTGGTCAAGCAGGGCTTCGTCCGCGCCTCGCACCGCACCCTCCGCGACCTGCCCTACGACAACCTCGGTGTGCCGTTCCCGAGCTCCCTCGAGAGCGAAGTGACCGGGACGCCGGGGCTGGACCAGGAGGTCGCCCACGTCGTGGTCGCGACCGAGCAGATGGCGCACACGTTCCAGCGTGGCAGCCGCATCCGTGCCGTGGTCACCGGGGCCGACGAGGGCGTGATCTGGACGGTCCCGCAGGACCCGGCACCGACGATCACGCTCCACCGTACGCCGGAGCACCCCTCACAGCTCCGGCTGGCCGTGCTGGACCCGGCCTTGTAGCGCCGCCAGTCGCGAGCCGCGTCCCACAACTCCACCGCTGCGACATGGTCTACCCTGGCGATGTGGATGCACAGGAACGCGAACACGTCGTCGAGTGGATCTCGGCGTGGAGGTCTGCGGGTGAGATCCTCGAGGCTGAGCGGCGCCAGCGTCTGCGCTCGATGACACCGGCAGAACGCAGGAGAGCGATCGACACGGTGCTCGCAGTGATCCGCCTCGGCGGGGTGGGCGACACGCGGGCCACGGGGTCCGGTCTCGTCGAGATGCAGCGGCTGCTGGCCCGAGGGCGTCGGTGACGAGCCCGTTGCACGATGCAGCATCGGAGCTGAGTTCGTTCTGCCGGGGACAGCGGTGGCGCTTCTGCATCATCGGCGGTCTGGCGTACCTGCGATGGGGAGACCCGCGAACGACACGTGACGTCGACGTCACCGTCTTGACCGGCTTCGGAGGCGAGGTCGATGTCGCGCGCACGCTGCTGGAGCAGTTCCGGCCCAGGATCGCGGACCCCATCGACTTCGCCACGAGGAACCGCGTGCTGCTGCTGTCGGCGTCGAACGGGATCCCGCTCGACGTCTCGTTCGGCGCGCTGCCGTTCGAGGAACGGGTGATGCAGCGAGCGTCCGACTTCGACTTCGGCGGGTTCAGCGGCCCGACGTGCAGCGCCGAGGATCTCGTGGTCATGAAGGTGTTCGCGGGACGGACTCGGGACTGGGCCGACGTGGAGGGCATCGTGGCGGCGCAGGGTGCATCGCTCGACGTCGACCTCATCATCGACGAGCTGACCCCGTTGCTGGAGTTGAAGGAGGAGCTCGCCAGTCTCGAGAGACTACGGGATCTCCTCGTCGTCGAGTGAGCCGCCCCGCAGTTACGAGTCGCGGGGGACGGGGGCGAACATCGCGGAACTCGAGACGTCGGTGTTGCAGGGATCGTCGGGTGTCGCCTGCGCGTCGAGGTTGCCGTCGGGCCACCGGTCGGGGTAGCGCAGGCCGGACTCGACCAGCCGCCAGCAGCCGGGCTGCCCATCGGGCGGCAAGCCCTGCGGGTCCCACGACTCGACCATCGCGTCCTTGATGCACGTGTAGTCGCCGGCGTCGTAGTAGCAGGCGGGCACGAACGGACTGGTCGAAGCGATCGCCGGGATGGCGTGGAAGCCGGTGTCGATGGTCGTCGGCGTGAGCTTGGGGCCGGCGACCTGGATGCCGGTGAAGAGCTGCCTCAGGTCCTCGTAGTAGGGGAACCGGTCGCACGAGTCGAGTTCGCCCTGGTTCCGCACCGACGGATCAGCCTCCTGCACGGCAGCTCGACAGGGGTCCTGGTCGCGCGGCCACGTCCGGCTCGTCGTCGTCACCAGCCATGCGTGGTCCCAGACGTCGGGGTGCTGGAGCCGTGCGTTGTTGTTGCCCTCGTGGTGCCCCATGCCGAGCACCACCCACTCCGGTTGGTAGCTGAGCTGTGCAGCCGCCTCGGTCTGCTCGTTCTCGAAGCCGCCCGGCCACACGATGGTGGTGACGTCGTTGGCCTGCATCTGGCTCATGTTCTGGAGCGCGTACTGGCCCGAGTACGTGCTCTGGAATTGTGCGTTCGCGCGCGGGAACGTGACGGTCACCTCGAAGCGGCCGCCACACTCTTCGACACCGGCCTTGACCCGGTCCTTGGCGGTCAGCAGGTGCGGCCACCGCTGGTGGTCGGAGGTGTGGGTCAACCCGAGCACGCGCGGCTGGCCGTTCATCGATGCATCACCCGCGTCCGCCACCGGGAACGGGACGATCTTCTGGCACAGGTGATCGACGTAGCGGTCGACCTTGCGCTCCAGCGTCGGTGGGACGGTCCAGATCAACCCCGGGTACCGGCGGAAGAACTCGGCGGGTCGCGCGCCCTGGCTGGAACCGAACACCATGACGCCGTGGTCGGCCATGTAGTTCATGAAGGTGTCCTGGTAGCCGTCCACGAGCCCGCTGGTCACCACCGCGAACGGCCGGTACTCGCCGTAGTACTTCGCCGCGTCAGCCAGGCGTGTCTCGGCGGTGGTGTTAGCGGCCGTCTCCGGCGAGAAGCACAGCACGAACGCGACCGTGCGTTCGTAGGTCTGGAACCGCTCGTTGAAGTAGTTCTGGAGGCGCCGCATGACGCGGAAGGTCAGCGTCTCGTCGTCCGACGGCGGCTCGTGGGTGATGTCCTTGCAGCGGCCCTTCCAAACGTTGCTCTCGTCGTCGGACCCGGCCTCGGTCCCGCCGTAGATCTTCGCGTCGGCGTACACCAGGATCTGGACGAGGTCGGCGGTGACGCCCTGGTAGGTCGCGCCGCCGTTGTCCCCGTCGAAGTGGGCCACGCACGGAGGCGACAGCGGGTCGGCGGTCTGCCGCGGCGGGTCGCCCACGCAGCGCTTGGTCACCGGGTGGTCACCGGTCCCACCGGGGATCGGTGGGGGTGGTGGTGGCAGGCCGGGGCCGTCGCCGCCGAGGCCGTCTCCAGGCAGGGTCGAGGTACTGCCCAGCCCGAGTCGGTCCACGTTGCCGCTGTCGGGTGGGGGTGGTTGGTCCTCGTCGGGTGGGATCGGGGCGAACTCGAGCGTCTGGGTGGGGTTGGACTGGGGGACGTTGAGGGCCGAGGGCAGCACGAGCGCCGCGATCACGGTGGCGATGACCGCGCCCGCCAGCGGCGGGTAGCGCCGGTGCCAGTCCTGGTTCGCCACGTTGCTCCCGTCGTGGGTGATGGTGCTCATGATGGCCCCGCCGAGCACCGTTCGCTTCGTGCGTATCCACCAAGGTGGCGCCAGGGTTACGTCCGCCGGCACAGCCCGCCGCGGCCCGGCGTCGTTGCGACCCTCATGATCGAGTGTGCTCGTTACCGCGATATGTCGCAGTAACTGGCACAGTCGATCGGAGCGAGCGGGGCTACCGGGGAACCGGTGCGAACATCGGCGTGCTCGAGGTGTCGGTGTTACAGGGATCGTCGGGCGTCGCCTGGGCGTCGAGGTTGCCGTCGGGCCAGCGCGCGGGGTAGCGCAGGCCGGACTCCACCAGCCGCCAGCAGCCCGGCTCGCGCGGTTGGCTGTCGTCCTCAGGCAGCCCCTGGGGGTCCCAGGTCTCGACCATCGCGTCCTTGATGCACGTGTAGTCGGCCGGGTCGTAGTAGCAGGCGGGCACGAACGGGTTGGTCGAGCGCACGGCCGGGATGGCGTGGAAGCCGCGGTCGATGGTGGTCGGCGTCAGGTTCGGGCCCGCCACCTGGATGCCCGTGAAGAGCTGGCGGAGATCCTCGTAGTACGGGAACCGGACGCAGGTGTCGACCTCGCCCTGGTTCCGGATGGACGGATCGGCCTCGTTGGCGGCCTGACGGCACGGGTCCTGGTTCCGGGGCCAGGTCCGCGAGGTCGTGGTGACCAGCCACGCGTGTTCCCACACGTCGGGGTGCTGGAGGCGGGCGTTGTTGTTGCCTTCGTGGTGGCCCATGCCCAGGACGACCCATTCGGGCTGGTAGCCGAGCTGCGCCGCAGCGTCGGTCTGCTCGTTCTCGTAGCCGCCGGGCCACACGATCGTGGTGACGCCGTTGGCTTGCATCTGGCTCATGTTCTGCAGGGCGTACTGGCCCGAGTACGAGCTCTGGAACTGGGCGTTGGCGCGCGGGAACGTCACCGTGACCTCGAACTGCCCACCGCACGCCTCGATCCCGGCCTTCACACGGTCCTTGGCCTGCAGGAGCTGCGGCCAGCGCTGGTCGGACGTGTGCGTCAACCCCAGCACGCGCGGCTGACCGTTCATCGAGGCGTCGCCTGCGTCGCTGACGGGGTGCGGGACGACCTTCTGGCAGACGAAGTCGATGTACCGGTCGGTCTTGCGCTCCAGCGTCGGCGGCACCGTCCAGATCAGCCCCGGGTACTGGCGGTAGAACTCGGCGGGTCGCGCGCCCTGGCTGGAACCGAACACCATGACGCCGTGGTCGGCCATGTAGTTCATGAAGGTGTCCTGGTAGCCGTCCACGAGGCCGCTGGTCACGACTGCGAACGGCCGGTACTCGCCGTAGTACTTCGCCGCGTCTGCCAGGCGGGTCTCGGCCGTGGTGTTGGCAGCCGTCTGCGGGGAGAAGCAGACCACGAACGACACGGTCCGCCCGTAGGTCTGGAACCGGTCGTTGAAGTAGTGCTGGAAGCGCCGCATGATCCGGAAGGTCATCGTCTCGTCGTCCGACGGCGGTTCGTGCGCGATGTCCTTGCAGCGGCCCATCCAGTTGTTGCTCTCGTCGTCGGTTCCGTGCTCCGTCGCGGTGTGGATGTAAGCGTCGGCATACGCGAGAATCTGCACTTCGTCGCCGGTGACGCCCTGGTAGGTCGCGCCGCCGTTGTCCCCGTCGAAGTGGGCCACGCACGGAGGCGCCAAGGGGTCGGCGGTCTGGCGGGGCGGGTCGCCCACGCAGCGCTTGGTGACGGGGCGCTCGCCCACGCCGCCCGGGATCGGGGGCGGTCGTGGCGGCAGGCCGGGACCCCCGCCGTCGACGGCGTCACCGGGCAGGGTCGAGCTGCTGCCCAGCCCGAGCCGGTCGACGTTGCCGCTGTCGGGTGGGGGCGGCTGGTCCTGGTCGGGTGGGATCGGGGCGAACTCGAGCGTCTGGGTGGGGTTGGACTGGGGGACGTTGAGCGCGGACGGCAGCACGAGCACCGCGAGCAAGGTCGCGATGACCGCCCCCGACAGGGGCGGGTAGCGCCGGCGCCAGTCCTGGTTCGCCACGTTGCTCCCGTCGTGGTGACGGTGCTCAGGGTGGCCCCGGCGTGCGCCGTCTGCTTCGTGCGTATCCACCAAGGTGGTGGCCCCGTCACGTCCGCCGGCACAACCCGCAGATGCCGCCGGCCCCGATCACCACCCGCTGTATAGCAGATATGGTATAGTCGTGGCATGAACACCGTCATCGAGCGCCTCAGGGCCGTGCGCGAGCGGCACGGCCTGTCCCAGGCCGAGGTCGCTGCGCGCGTCGGCACGTCGCAGTCCGCCGTCGCCAGGCTCGAGGCCGGCCGCGTGGACCCACGGCTGGGGACCGCCGAGCGGCACGCGCGTGCCCTCGGGATGCGCATCGAGGCCGTCGATGCCGACACGCGGCCCAGCGTCGTTGCGACCGCCGGGGCCGTCGGGGACGCGGTTGCGGCAGATGGTGCCGACGAGGCGCTCCGGCACGTCATCCAGCTCCTCGACGACCTGCGCGTGCTGCCGCCCGAGCTGGTCCGTGAGGTGCTCCGGATCGACCCCGGCCACACCCGCAGTCGCCGGTGGGACGCATTGCTCGCGGCAGCCTGCGAGCGGGCGGCTCACGAGGCGGGGATCGAGGCGCCAGGGTGGACCGCCTCGCCGTCGCGCTTCCTCGACGAACTGTGGTTCCCCAGCGAGGACATCCTGGGGTGGTTCCCGGTCGGTCTGGCGTGCTCGACGCTCGCATCCTCGCCACCGGAGTTCGCGATCCGGGGCGTGTTCATCGACCCGGCGACGCTCGAGTCCGCGTGAGCCTGCTGTCGAGAGACGATGTCGTCCGCCTGCTCCGTGAGGTCTCGGCGGAGCTCGAGCGCGACGGGGTCCGGGGCCGCCTGTTCGTGGTCGGAGGTGCCGCGATGGCGCTGGCCTACGGTCGGGACCGGCTCACACGGGATGTCGAGCTCGTCTTCGAGCCCAAGGCTCTCGTCTACGAGGCGGCCCGACGGGTCGGTGCAAGCAACGGTTTGTCGGACGGCTGGCTCAACGATGCGGTCAAGGGCTGGCTTCCCGGCGACGATCCGGATGCCACGACGTTCCTGGACGAGCCGGGACTCAGCGTTCAGGTGGCCTCGCCCCGTTACCTGTTCGTGCTGAAGGCGCTGGCGGCACGGGTGGAACGTGACGCCGGCGACCTCATCGCCCTGTACCCCCTCTGTGGCTTCGCGACGGTCGATGAAGCGCTGGACGCGATCGACCGCGCCGTCCCGCCGCAGTTGATCCCCCCCAAGACCCGGTTCCTGCTCCAGGAGCTGCTCAGGACAGGGCGCTGACATGCTGGTGGGCGCGGATGAGGTGCAGCTGCCCGCTTCGTCCAGTTCCACAACCCGCGGGGCTGGCGGTCGGCGTTGGCTGGCACCGACCGACCGAAGGAGCCTGTCATGGGACAACAGGATGCACCCGCGGACGTCGACGAGGGACACCTCACGACGTCGGTTCGGCCAACTCGGGGTCATCGTCGACACGGCTCACCGCGGCCGGCTGACCACGCTGGAGGCCTGCAAGGTCAGCCAGGCCCCGGTGGTCGCCACCCACACGGCCGCGCAGTCGTTGTTCCACCACGACCGTGGCAAGAGCGACGAGGAGATCGAGGCCATCGCGGCGACCGACGGCATCGTCGGCGTCGTCACCGTGCCGTTCTTCCTCGGCCCCGGCACATCGGCGGCAACGCACTGCGGGTGTTCGAGGCGGTCTGCGGATGAGCATGGTGGCCACTGACGAGAACCTGTCCGACCTGGTTGCGCAGACGCGTGAGGCGACCGGTGTGCCGGGGCTGGTCGCGGGGGTCTCGCGGCGCGACCACGTGGAGGTGGCTGCGGCCGGCGTGCGCAACCTCAACACGGGGGACCCGATGACCCCCGACACCTTGTTCCTGACGGGTTCGATCACCAAGGTGTGGACCACGACGCTGGCGCTGACGTTCGTCGACGAGGGGCTGCTCGAGCTCACCGCGCCGGTCCGGCACTACCTGCCCGAGTTCCGGGTCGCCGACGCCGAGGCCACCGCCGCCGCCACGGTGGCGATGCTGATGAACCACACCGCCGGGTGGGACTCGTCCGACCTGGCGATCGACGCGGGTGAAGGATCAGCCGCCTACCGGGCCGTGCTGGCGCGCCTTGCCACCATCGATCAACTCTTCCCGCCTGGGCGGCACGTGTCGTACAACAACGCGCCGTGGATGGTCCTGGCCTTGATCCTCGAGCAGCTCGCGGGCGGCACGGGCTACCACGAGTTGCTGCGCGAGCGCATCTTCGAGCCGTGTGGCCTGGAGCGGACCTGTACTTCGACGGACGAGGCGATCCTGCACCGGACGGCTGTCGGCAGCGTGCTGACCGGCCCGGAAGGCCAGCTCGAAGCCACGCCGGTGATGCTGCTGCCCAAGAGCATGGCGCCCGCGGGGACCACGCTGTTCACCACGGTCGGCGACACGCTGGCTTTCCTGCGGATGCACCTGCGCAGTGGCGTGGCTGACGACGGCACCCGGGTGCTGTCCGAGGAAGCGGTCAGCCTGATGCAGACGCCGTCCTCACCGCGCCAGGTACCGGACGGACCCGACCACCGGTACGGGCTGGGTTGGCACGTGACCACGCAGCGAGGCCGCCGCCTGCTGCATCACGCGGGTGGGTCCTACGGCGGTGGCGCCTTCGTGACCGTGGTCCCCGATCGTGACCTTGCCTACATCGCCTACACCAACTCCGTGATGTCCGAGCGCGCGATCGTCGGGCTGCGCGATGCGGTCGTGGGCGAGGAGTTCCCGCTCGTCGAGCCACCGGAGCCGGCGTGGGGCCAGGCATCGGCTCCGGCGGACCTCGATGCGTTCGTCGGCACCTACCGGACGTTGACCAAGGACATCGTCGTGAGCCGTGACGGCGACGCGCTGTTCCTGCGGGAGCAGGCTCGGGCCGGCGACTTCGACGTCGACCCGGCCTATGCGGCGGGCGTCGGTCGGGGACTGGACCGTCCGGTGGAGGTGGCGGGCCCGGACCGGCTGGGCGACGGCACGAGCTTTCTGGACCGCGACGAGCACGGCCGCTTCACGCTCGTGAAGCTGCGCAACCGGATCGCACGACGGGTGTGACCGACTCGACTCAGCTATAGGTCGTGAGGCCACCGCCGAAGGTGTGACACGGGTCGGCTGTCGTGTCGATGTGCGAGGTGATGTTGCCGCGGGGCCACTGCCCAGCGACGTAGCGTCGACCGTCCTGGATCATCCGCCAGCACCCGAGCCCATCGTCGTCGGCATCGGCGTCCCACCAGCCGCTGGCCGCGTCCTTGACGCAGGTGTAGTCGCCCGCCGCGTAGAAGCAGGCTGGGACGGAAGGGTCGTCGGACGGCCCGGGCGGGATGGCGTGCATGCCCTGGTCGAGGCTGGCGGGGGTCAGCCGGGGCCCCGCCACCTGGATGCCGACGAACAGTTGGAAGGTGTCGGTGTAGAAGAACGGCCGGCTGCCGCAGAGGTAGGCGCGGTCCTGGGCAGGCCAGTCCGGGGCGGCCTCGGTCACCGCCTGCTCGCACGGGGTGGCCTGACCGTCGCGGTACAGCGGCAGGTTGGTCACGACGAAGGCGTGGCCGTCGAAGGAGCGCTGGTCCTGCACGCGCGTCGTGGTCTGGCCGTCGTGCTGGAGGTCGCCCGCGAGGATCCACTCCGGGAAGTAGTCCACCCGTGTGGCCGCCTGCGAGTGCTTGACCTCGTAGCCCTTGGGCCAGATGATCGTGGTCACCTCGGCCTGCTGGAACCGCGCGATGTTCTCGGCGGCGGCGACGTCGTTGCCCGTCGAGTAGCCGTTGTTGCCCACCGGGTAGGTGCCCTCGGCGTCGAACTCGCCGCCACACGCCTCGATGCGCCGCTGCGCCTCGCGCGCGAACTCGGTGGACGTGACCTTGCCGGGATCGCCGCTGACCAGCAGGCCCAGGACGCGCGGTTGGCCGTTGTCGCCGTTGCCGCTGGCGGCCACGGGCTGGCCGACGACCTGCTCGCACACGTAGGTCGCGTACATCGCGGCCTGCTGTTCCATAGACGGTGCGTAGCTCCAGATCAACCCCGCGTACTCCTGGAAGAACGCTGCCGGTCGGGCCCCCTGGACCCCGAAGTTCAGGACCCCCTGCTTGGCCATCTCGATCCCGAACGTCAGCGGTGTGCAGTCGTTGTACGACATCACCGCGAACGGTTCGTAGGTTGCGTACAGCTCGCGTGCTTCAGCACGCCGAGCCTCGTCGCTCGGACACTCACCGGCCAGGCCGTCGTCGTTGTCGAAGCACACCACGAATCCGACCGCTCGCCCGTAGGCCTGGAAGCGGGCATTGAAGTGGCGCTGGAGCACCCGGAAGGAGCGGACCGTGAAGGGTTCGTCAGCGCTTTCCGACTCGGTGAGGTCGAAGCACTGACCCACGGGTCTGGCCTCGGTGCCTCGCGACGTCACCCCGTCGCAGCACGTCGCGCTCTGGTACACGAGCACCCGGATCAGGTCGTCGTCGACGCCCGGGTACGTGTTACCACCGTTGTCCCCCTCGAAGTGGGCCACGCAGGGAGGCGACAGCGGGTCCTCGGTCTGGCGGGGCGGGTTGCCCACGCAGCGCTTGGTGACGGGGCGCTCGCCCGCGCCGTCCGGGACCGGTGGGGGTGGTGGCGACAGGCCGGGGCCGTCGCCGCCGAGGGCGTCTCCAGGCACCGTCGGGGTACTGCCCAGCCCGAGCCGCTCGACGTTGCCGCTGTCGGGCGGGGGCG
>DASWKO010000286.1:0-7890 GCA_036396595.1 Nitriliruptorales bacterium
TACCAGAGCGCGTCGAACCGTTCGAGGCTCGCACCCAGGAGCCCGATTCCCTGCGAGCCGGTCGAGCGCCCCACCCACCCGGCGAAGTCGGCGGATGGCACGGCCGTGACGCTGACGGGGGTCAGACCGGGCAGCAGTCCCCCGAACGCGAGCGAGAGCACCCCCAGCGCGACCCGGAGCAGCAGCGTGGCGACGATCGCGTGGCGCCAGGCAGTCGGCAGGCGCTGCCAGCGCGCCGCCAGGGGCGTGGTGAGCCGTTGGATCAGGGTGGACCGCGTGCTCGGCGCGGTGCCGGCCAGGTCGGGTCCGACGTCGGTGCTCACGCGCGGGCCGCCTCGAGCCGCGGGCCGTGGTGGTGCCGGACGTGTGGCGGGAAGCGCCGTCCCGTCTCGAACCGCTGGACCTCACGGCGCCATCCCGCCCACGCCACGGCGACGAGCAGGACGGCCCGCACGACCAGGGCGGCGTGGAAGGGCTCCTGACCCCAGGCGCCCTCCAGGCCGCCCTCGTCGCCCACGAAGTTGGCCAGGTACCGGAACCGGGTCAGCGTCACGGCCACGTCGGCGACACCGAACGCCAGCCACAGGCGCCAGCCGGGGAACGCGAGGGCGAACAGCGGCAGCAGCCACAGGCTGAACTGCGGCGAGTAGACCTTACTGGACAGCAGGAACCACGCCAGCAGCGGCAGGGCCGCGAGGTGCCAGGTGGCCGGGTCGTCCCGGCGGACCGCGGTCACCAGCAGCGCGATGTACCCGGCGGCGAACACGGCCAGTAGCACCAGGTTGAGCGTCGCGGTCCCGACCGACCACCCGGTGAAGTCCAGCACGACCGTCGACAGGGCATCCCAGTCGCTGGGCCGCGCGCCGGACAGCTCGAAGAACGTGAACCAGTTCGCCGGCTCGGTCAGCGCGATCGGCAGGTTCACGAGCAGCCACGCGCCGACCGCGCCGGCGATCGTCGCGATCCCGGCGCGGGTGCCCCGCACCCGACCGGCCGCCAGCGCCAGCGGCAGCACGAACAGCGCCGGGAACAGCTTGGCCGCCGTGCCCAGCCCCAGCGCCACCCCGGACCCGAGGTCGGTGCCACGGCGGTGCAGGACGATCCCCAAGCTCGCCAGCAGCACCGCAGGCAGATCCCAGTTCACCATCGCGCTGATGGCCAGGGTGGGAGCGGCGGCGTAGGCGAGCGTGGTCCTCCAGCCGACCTCGCGCTCGAGCAGGGCGGCGATGCCAAGCCCGCAGGCGGCCAGCAGTGCCCACGTCGCCCACACGAACCCGCGGGCCCCTTCGCCGATCGCCGCCGCCAGCCACATCACCGCGCCGGTCAGCACCGGGTACTCGACCGGGTGGTCCAGGTACGGCACGGCACCTTCGTCCAGTGCCTCGGTGTAGTACAGCGGCGGCACGTCCGAGTAGCACCACCTCAGGTAGTCGCCCTCGTTTCCGGCCGGGATGCCGCACCGGGCCTTGGCGAGCACCGCGAGCCCGATCGTCACCAGCGCGACGAGCAGGACGACGAGGGTGCCGCGGCGGACCGTTGCCATGCGCGCAAGCCTACGGGCCACCTGGTCGCCTCAGCGCGGGAGGAACAGGCCGACCCCGACGGCGGCCCCGCCCGCCAGGATCAAGGGCGTGGCGGCCTGGCCACCGAGGTACCAGCCCAGCAGCAGCGCGGTCGTGCCGGCAACGACCAGCATCGGCCCCAGTGTGCGCCGGGCGTCATCGAGGCCCTCGTGGTCCGGCGCCTCCGACACCTGTAGCCGCCCCTGGCGGTCGACCCACGCGCCCTCGGGCGCGTCGTGCCAGCCGGGGAGCTGGCCCCCCAACGCGCGCACCTCCTCGCGCTGCTCCTCCGGGATGCGATCGAGCAGCTCCGGCCAGTTGACGACGAGCTCGGAGCGCAGGTCGGCGCGATGCTCCGCCGGCACGAGCAGCTCGACCTCGTCATCGAGCACGAACCGGTCGTGGGGGATGAGCCGGTGCTCGAGCGTGCCTACCAGCAACTCGGCGACAGCCGGGTGGAAGGTGCCGAGCAGGGCGTCGGCGTCCGGTGGCGGTGGCGGCGTGCCGGGCGGCACGAGGAGCACGTCGTGGTCGGGGCAGCGCACGACGGCGTCCTCGAACTCGTCGCCACAGCGCGGACAGACCTTCACGGTGCCGATCACCTCCCCGGCGGATGTCGCAGGATGGCAGGCTACGTCGTGACGCCGCCAGCCACGCGAGGCCAGGACCAGCCGTGACCGAGAAGCTCTACTCCACGCAGCAGTATCTCCGCGAGGTACCGGCCACGGTGGTCGGCAGCGACCCCGATGCGGGCACGGTGACTCTCGACCGGACCGTGTTCTACCCCGGAGGTGGGGGCCAGCCCTGCGACGTCGGGGAGCTGTGGGTCGGCGACGACCGGCTCGAGGTCACCGAGGCGAGGCCGGACGGCGCGAACGTTGCGCACCGGGTCGAGGGCGGGCTGCCGCCGGTCGGCACCGAGGTGCGGGCGGTGGTCGACTGGGACCGCCGCTACCGGCTGATGCGCACGCACACGGCGATGCACGCGCTGTGCGGGGTCGTCTGGGAGCGGTTCCGCTCGCCGGTCACGGGCGGCAACATGGAGCCCGGGGCGGGGCGGCTGGACTTCGAGATCGAGGACTGGGACAGCGACCGGGACCGTCAGCCGATCCAGGACGCGCTCAACGACGAGCTGGCCAGGGCCCGACCGGTCCAGATCGACTTCCTCCCGCGTGCGCAGGCGGACCGGGACCCCAGCCTGATCCGCACGAAAGTGAGCCTGCTGCCCCCGAGCCTGACCATCGTCAGGGTGGTCGACATCGTGGGCCTGGACCGTCAGGCCGACGGCGGCACGCACGTCGAGGCGACCGACGAGGTCGGCCCCGTGCTCATCGCGAAGGTCGAGAACAAGGGCAAGGGCTTCCGCCGCATCCGCATCGCTCTGGAGGACCAGCCAGCGCCCTGACGGGGTCGGGTCACGGCGACCCGGGGTCGGGATCAGGGTCGGGCAGGCCGCCCTCGGCCTGGGTGCGCAGGAAGCGGGCCAGCAGCTCGTCCTCCTTGGCCGGCAGCTCGTCGCCGGGCACACCCCGACCGCCGTCGTCAGGACACTCGGCCTGCCACGGCAACAGCTCGCGTCGACAGGTCACGCACCGCAGCGGATCGGTGTCCACGACCAGGCCCCGGTCACCACGTGCCTCGGACTCGCGCCTCTGGCCGCCCTTGCGCTGGCCCGTGCCGAGGATCCCACCCAGGTCGTCGTCATCCTGCTTGTTCTGGACGAACCCCACGCCGCTGCCTCCCGTCGCCTGCAGGTCCAGTGTGCCGGTCAGACGGCTGGGCGCATCCCCGGAGCACGCGCGACGGACGGCGCGCGGTCAGCGGTGGTCGGTGCGGCGCAGCCTCGGGGCGTCGTTGATGCGGTCGTGCTCGAGGACCCAGGTGACCCCGGTGTCGGGGCACCGGTAGCGGCCCTCGTCGCGGTGGCGGGTGGCGGTCTCGGGCTCCAGGTGGGCGTTGCTGTAGTCGCGGGCGATGTCGCCGGTCAGCGTGTTCAGGATCTCGCAGCGGCAGGGGGTGGTCATGCGCTCGGCTTCCGGTTCGGCGCCGGCTCCCAGGCGGGCAGGACCCGCAGCGTGTGGCGGGTCGAGCCAGCCACGGCCGCGTCGCTCCACGCGATCGGGACCGCCTCGCCCCGTTCCCAGCGCGACAGTTGGTCGTCGTAGTGCGGCGAGCAGGGGTTGCCGGACTGGCCGCCCGCCAAAACGAACCGGCTGGCCTCCCAGTCGCCGACGTCGACCACCATGCGCGCCGAGGCGATCGCGATCGGGGTCCCGGTGGGGTCCAGCGGCGGGACGCTGGCTTGCGGGATCGTGTGCGCGTCGCCGCCGATGCGGATCGGGCCCCGGTCGAAGATGCGGCCCCACCCCGGGACGCCGTCGGACAGCAGGTGGCGCAGGTACAGCGGTCGGATCTCGCCCCACGCGGGCACCTGGCCGTCGTGGCTGCTCCGGAGCCGCCCGACGACCGTGCGCAGCACGTCCGCGATCTCGACGTGCCAGCCGTGCATGAACCAGCCGTCGGGCTGTTCCCGCAGTAGCTGCACGACGTGGGCCGTTCGGCGCAACGCCAGCAACGAATGCGGCGAGATCGGGCTGAACGACCGCCCCACGAACCAGTCCCCCGACGTGGGCGCCTTGGCCCGCACGACGCGGACCGCGAGCTCGGCCATCGCCAGTGCGAACACCGAGGCCGGCCTCGAGTCGGGCGCCAGCCGGCCGTCCCAGCCCCGCAGCAGATCCAGCGCCACGCGGACGCCCGGGTCGTGCGGGTCCACCTTCAGCAGCGTGTCCCTGACCTCGGGCCACACCGTCGAGCGCACGTCGGTCTGGGCCACCAGCGTCGCGGCGACGTCCCAGTCGTCGCGCTCCTGGAGCACCTCCACGATCGCCGCCAGCCGGTAGCCATCCAGGAAGTCGGACCCGAGGAAGGCCTCGAGGTGGACGTCGGCGGCCGGCTGGTTGTTGGCCGTGGCCAGCCAGCCGGCCGCCGGATCGTGGGCGAACGGCAGTGCCTCGAACGGCACGTGCTCGTCCTCCCAGCCCACGTCCGGCTCCCACCCCGGCGCCGGCACCAGCCCCCAACCGCTCGTACGGCGGGGGACCAGGCCCGCGAGCTGCCAGCCGATGTGACCGTCCTCGTCGCCCCACACGACGTTGAGCTGCATCGCCGGCGCGCCCTCGAGCGCCTTGCGCAGGTCGCCGAAGCTCCGCGCCGAGACCAGGTCGAGCACGCCGGGTCCGAACGAGACGTCCTGCCACACCCCCCGGATGGACAGCGCGTCACGCGTCCCGGCGATGGCTGGCCCCACGATCGGTCCCCGGGGCGTGATCACGATCTCCTCGACGACGTCGCGGCCGAACCGGACCCGGATGGTCTCGCGGAGGACCTCGCAGGGCACGAACTGCTCCCCCTCGCGGACCGACCGGCCGTCGGGACCCAGCTCCTCGAGGAACAGGTCGGTGTTGTCGGTGTGTCCCGACGTCGCGCCCCAGGCACCGAAGCCGTTGTGGGCGGCGCCGAACCCGGGCGTGCCCGCCAGTGCGGCACCTGCCACGGACCAGGCGTCGCAGGACACGTGGGCGAGGTACCACAGTGCCGGCAGGACGCCGGGCAGGTGAGGGTCGTTGGCCACCAGCGGCCGCCCGGTCGCCGTCCTGGACCCGTCGAGCACCCAGTTGTTCGACGCTCCGCTGCCGAGCGCACGGGTCAGACGCGCCAGGTCCTCACCGAGCCGGTCGACGAGCCCGGCGCCGGACCGGCCACCGGGTGGGGCGGTCACCGGTAGGTCGTCACGGTAGATCGGGTCGAGCGCCCGCAGCGCCTGGTCGCCGTCCTCGGTCAGCACCTTGAGCCGCCCGAGCTCGGTCTCCCAGTTGGCGGCCAGCAGGAACGCCTGCAGCGTGTAGGTGGCGACGACGTCGACGGTCGTGTGGTGGTGCGGCCTGGTCCGCAGCAGCGCGTACTCGTGCGGCACCTCGGGGCAGCCGTCGGTCGCGCCGGCCGTGATGCCGGCCGCGAATGCGTCCAGCAGCCGGCGCGTGCGGTCGTCCAGAGCGCCGACCTGCGCGCGCGCGACGCGGCCGATGCCCAGCCTGCGCGTCAGCCGGTCGATCGCCAGCCCTCGGCTCCCCACGAGCTCGGACAGCCGACCGCGCCCGACCCGGGCCAGCGCCTCGACCTGGAAGGCGCGGTCCTGACCCATCGCGAACCCGAACCCGAACATCGCGTCGGCTTCGTCGGCTGCGCGCACGTGCGGGATGGACCACTCGTCGCGCCGGATCGTGACCTCGCCGCCCACGGCCGGTGAGGTCAGCACGCCGTCGACCACCGGCAGCCGCTCGCCGAGGAGCCTGCGCACCGCCCGCCGGGCGAGGCTCACGGCGGTCTCCTGGGTCGACGGCCGCAGGCTAACGAACGAGGAGCCCTCGGGATCTCACAGGACTCCAGACCCGCGGAGTTGCACGTCAACCGACTGCGGCCGTGGTGATGAGTTGCGACGGGATCCGGTCAAGGGTGTCGTCACAGGCGGCACCAAGGTCGACCCGCCGGGGCGCGGGGTCGAACGCGTGGGCCGCCTGGAGCTGCTCGAGAACCTCGTAGCTCAACTTGCCCGCTCCACCTCGTCAGACATGAACGCGTCGTAGTTGAGCCGATACAGCTTGCGTGGTCGACCAGGCCGGTCGGGCTCCCGGTCAGTGGAGGCAGTGACGATCCCTGCCTCCTCGAGCTCACGCAGCACCTGTGCCGCCCGTCCTCGCGTCCAACCCAGCCGGCGCAACAGCTCCGGGTCGGACGCACTGGATGGTCCGAGCGCTTCGAGTTCGGCGACGAGCATGCTTGCCGCTCGACCGAACTGGCGGCTGACCTCGTTCTGAAGACGGACAGCGGCTCGGAAGCGGTCTTCGGTCTCGCCGGGCGGGGTCAGCAGGACCTCCCTGGCGGCGGCCAGGAGTCGCCGCGGGCTCCCGTTCGCCGTGTCGACGAGTCTCGCCAAGTGCCCACGCAGCCGCTCGACGTCGGGCTGGTCGCTCTCGGCGACGTGCTCGAGACGGCGGCTCAGCAGCTCGGCGGCGGCGTCGTGATCCAGCGGCTCGACGTGGAGTACATCATCGAAGAACGCATCCGCAGGGGGCTCGAGGTAGGCGCTGCGGTAGCGCTCATCGCCGCACACGACCCAGGTGAACGGCAGCTCCCACAGCTCGTCACGCAGCCGCCCGAACAGGCCGTGCACCACCTCCGGATCGTGCGCCTCGTCCACGACGATCACGACGGAAGGCAGACTCCTGGAAAGGTCGCCCTTGCGTCGTGCCTCGTCTTGGAGCTCTGAGATGGCATCGGCAGCACGTTCACCTTCGTTCATCTGGCCGACGGCAGCGAGTGCGCCAAGCAGTCTCATCCCGACGGACGGTTCGTCGCCGAGCTGTCGGTCCAGGTCACTGTGGAGTGCGTGTGCGTCGCTGAGATGCAGTGCGCGCAGGCTGGTCTCCAACTCGTCGATGAGCTCGCCGACCGTGCTGGCACGAGAGGCGTTGACGTACCTGGCTCGCGTGCCGTTCTCCACGACGCGCGCAGCAAGTTGGTTGACCAGCGAGGTGACGCCCACGCCCGGCTCACCCAGAACCAGAACGTTGAACCCGAGCTGGACAGCGCGTTGAAGTCTGGACAGTTCCCGGTCGCGGTCCACGAACAGCTCGGCGTCGACCGCCGAGTTGCTCAGGGGGCGTTGGCTCAACTGAAGCATCTCTGACGTATCATACAGTATGAATCGTTAGGGCGCATCGATGCGGATGCGGTCCAGCCTCGACGAGACTGAAGGGTTGGGTGCGCGCTCGTGTACTCAACTCTTCAACGCCGCGGTGACGGCGGCCATGTGGGTACGTTGCCGCCCATGAGCGATCACGCCTCACCCATCGACGTGCTGCGCGCCCGCGGGTTCGTGCAGGACGTGACCGACGAGGACGGGCTGCGCGAGCTGTTCGCCAGCGAGCGGGTCACCGTCTACCACGGCATCGACCCCACCGCGGCCTCGCTGCACCTCGGCAACCTCATCGGGGTCATGGCGCTGGGGTGGCTCCAGCGCATGGGCCACCGTCCGATCCTGCTGGCGGGGGGTGCAACCGGCCGCATCGGCGACCCGTCGGGGGTCGACGAGGAGCGCGAGCTGCTCGACGACGCCGTGATCGAGGCCAACCTCGCTGGCGTTCGGGCGCAGCTCACCCGGTTCCTCGACCTGTCGAGCTCGGACCGCGGGATGCTGGTCGACAACAACGACTGGATCGGACCGCTCACCTTCCTCGGCTTCCTGCGTGACGTCGGCAAGCACTTC
>DASWKO010000287.1:0-9048 GCA_036396595.1 Nitriliruptorales bacterium
ACGAAGGCGTGTGAGGTCTCGACCTGGTCCCGCAGCCGCCGCTCCACCGTGGCCAGCGTGTCGGCGACGCGGATGCCGCGCGACTCGAGCTCCTCGAGGGCGTCGTTGATGCCGAGCGGGCGGGTCACATCGGTCCCAGACGGGAGGGGTTCGCGGGCCATCGCACGGTGTTCGGAGTCATCAGCGTGCCAGGACGGCCGCCTGTTCGGCCAGCGTCAGGAAGGTAGCTGGGATGACCCCCAGCACCACGATGGCGGCCGAGGCCGCCGCGAGCCCGGCCGACAGGCCGGTCGACACGACCGGTTCGGGCGCGCCCTCCTCGGCCTCCTCGAGGAACATCATCGCCATCAGCCGCAGGTAGAAGAAGGCGGCGATCACGCTGCTGACGACACCGATGACCACCAGCCACGTGAGGTCGGACTCGACACCGGCCGTGAACACCGCCAGCTTGCCCTGGAAGCCGGCGGTCGGGGGGATGCCGGCCAGCGACAGCAGGCTCAGCGAGAACAGGGCCGCCAGCGCGGGTGACGTCCTGCCCAGGCCCTTGAGATCGACCAGCGAGACCTCGCCCCGGCGGCGGCGCTCGATCGCCACGACCGCGCCGAACGAGGCCACGGTCGTGACCGCGTAGGTCAGCAGGTACCAGAGGGTGGCCGACAGGCCCGCTGCGGATCCGGCGGCCACGCCGATGGCGGCGTAGCCGGCGTGTGCCAGCGACGAGTAGGCCAGGATGCGCTTGACGTCGCGCTGGACCACCGCCGCGATCGCCCCGATCATCATCGTCAGGGCGGCGATGACCGCCAGAGCGGGGACCCAGACGTCCTCCAGCCGCCCGAAGCCGAGCAGGAACAGCCGCAGCACCGCAGCGAAGCCGGCGGCCTTGGTGGCCGCCGACATGAAGGCGGTGACGCTGGTCGGGGCGCCCTGGTAGACGTCGGGTGTCCACAGGTGGAACGGCACCAGCGCGACCTTGAACGCGAAGCCGACGATCACCAGCGCCACGCCCAGCACCGCGACCCGATCGGGGGTCGTGACCAGGCCCAGTGCCTGGCCGATGGCCGCGATGTCGACCGTCCCGGTGGCCGCGTACAGCAGCGCCATCCCGTACACCAGCAGCGCGGAGGCGACTGCGCCGGTCACGAAGTACTTCAACGCCGCCTCCTGCGAACGGCGGTCGCGGCGGGCCAGCCCGACGAGGACGTACAGCGCGAAGCTCAGCATCTCGACGGCGATGAAGACGACGATCAGGTCGCCGGCGGCGCCCAGCAGGGCCATGCCGGTCGCGGCCAGCAGCACCAGCGGCTCGACCTCGGGCCGGTAGATCTCGCGGTCCCGGAGGTAGCCGTAGCCGACCGGCAGGACCAGCAGAACGGTCACGTACACGGTGATGCGGGTGAAGAAGGCGATGCCGTCGTGCGCCACCGAGCCCTGCAGCTGGGTCGCCAGGCCGCCGCTGAGGCCCTGGCTGACGGCCTGGAGTTGCGGATCGAGCACCTCGACCCACTGCCACCCCGTCAGCAGCAGCGCACCCAGGGCGGCCAGCCCCGCGATCCACACGTTGCTCAGATCGTGCCGACCTTCGAACCCGATGGTCATCGAGGTCGCGAGGGCTGACAGGCCGACGACGGTGCCGCCCGGGATCCACAGCTCCTGGCTGAGCAGCCAGGCGCCCAGCGCCAGGCCGAGCAGTCCCACGATCACGGTCGCGGGGATGCGGTTGTCCCTGGCGACCGTGAACAGCAGGAGCGCCAGCGCCACGCCCGCGACCAGCAACTCGGGCGCGAACGACGACCACGCGATCTCCGGCGTGGCGCCGGCGGTCTGTGCGAGCATGGTCACTCCTGCGACGTCACGGTGGTGGGGGACGTGCCTCGGATACCGTCGGCGTCAGCCGCCTCGACCTGGCCGACGCCGACCTGTTCGAGCACGGTCTGCACGGCCGGCTCGACGATGTCGTAGAGGGGCTTGGGGTAGATGCCGATCGCGACGATCGCGACGACCAGCGGGACCATCACACCGATCTCGCGCCACCGGAGGTCCGAGGTGTTCTCGTTGTCCGCGCCCTCGAGCGGGCCGTGGAACATGCGCTGGTAGGCCCACAGCAGGTAGAGCGCCGCCAGCACCGCTCCGAACGCGCCCAGCACGCCGGCCCAGCGGGCGACCTGGAAGGTGCCGAGCAGGATCGGGAACTCGCCGGTGAACCCGTTCAGGCCGGGCAACGCGAGCGAACTGAGGGCCACGACCAGGAACAGGCCAGCGTAGATCGGAGTCTGCTTGGCCAGCCCGCCGAACGCGGCGATCTGGCGCGTGTGCCGCCGCTCGTAGATGAACCCGACCAGCAGGAACAGCGCCCCGGTCGACAGCCCGTGGTTGATCATCTGGACCACGCCGGCGGACGTGGCGGTCACGTTGAGCGCGAACACACCGAGCACCACGAACCCCATGTGGCTCACCGACGAGTACGCGACCAGCCGCTTGATGTCCTTCTGCACCAGTGCGACGACCGCGCCGTACAGGATCCCGACGACCGCGAGGATCAGCAGCCAGGGGACCGAGAAGAACCCCTCGCCGGTCCCGAGCGCGTACTGCTGGGTCGCGTCCGGCATGATCGGCAGCGAGTAGCGCAGGAACCCGAACGCACCCATCTTCAGCAGCACGCCAGCGAGGATGACCGAGCCCCCGGTGGGCGCCTCGGTGTGCGCGTCCGGGAGCCAGGTGTGCACCGGGAAGATCGGCACCTTGACCGCGAAGGCGACGAGCAGCGCACCGAACAGCCAGAGCTGCTCGGTGACCCCGAAGCCGTGCTCCACGGCGGCCTGGTAGCTGAAGCTGCCGGTCTGGCTGAACACGTACAGCACGGCAACGAGCATCAGCAGGCCGCCGAGCAGCGTGTACAGGAAGAACTTGACCGCGGCGTAGCGCCGGTTGTCCCCGCCCCAGATCCCGATGATGAGGTACATCGGGACCAGCATGACCTCCCACCACACGTAGAACAGCAGGAGGTCCATGCTCAGGAACACGCCGATGACGGCGGCCTCGAGCACCAGGAAGGACGTGACGTAGCCCTTGACGCGGTCGGCCCGGTCCCAGTCGCCGATCAGCACGATCGGCGTCAGGAAGGTGGTCAGCAGCAGCAGCACGAGGCTGATGCCGTCGACCCCCACGTGGTAGCTGGCATCCACCGTCGGGATCCACGCCATCTGCTCCTGGAGTTGGAAGCCTCCGACGGTCGTGTCGAACCGGGCCAGCACGACCAGTGACGCGACGAACGTGGCCAACGAGGCAACGAGCGCACCGACCCTGATCGATCGGGTGTCCTGCGGGTCGAGCAAGGTGATCGCGACCGCGCCCACCAGCGGCAGGACGAGGACGAGCGTCAGGATCCCCATCGTCTCACCTCACCTGGACCAGGAAGGCGGCCATCAGCGCGACCGCGCCGACGACCACCCCCGCCACGTAGCTGCGCAGGTACCCGGTCTGCAGGCGCCGGACGTAGCTGGCCGCGACCGTCGTGGCCACACCGGCACCGTTGACGGCCCCATCGATCACCCGCCGGTCGAACCACGCCAGCCCGCTGGACAGCGCGCCGCCAGCCTTGACGAAGATGGCCCCGTAGAGCTCGTCGACGAAGAACTTGCGTTCCATGAGCTCGGCCAGTGGGCCGCGGATCGGGTCTCGCTGGAAGTCCGCGTAGCGGATCCGGGGCAGGTACAGCGCCGCGGCGGCCACGATCCCGACGGCGGCGGCGGCGACCGAGATGCCGATCAGCGCCGGCTCGCCGAGCGCCAGGCCCTCGACCTCGAGGAACGAGGCGTCCGCCACGTACGGCTCGAGCCACAGGAAGAACTGGCCGTGGTGGGTGAAGTTCAGGGCCGCACCGCCGGTCGCGCTGAGGACGCCGAGCACCAGCAGCGGGACCGTCATCGTCGCCGGTGACTCGTGGGGCTCGACGGTCTTGGGGTCGAACCGTTCCTCACCCAGGAACACCAGGAAGAACCAGCGACTCATGTAGAAGGCGGTCAGGACGGCGACGAGGACACCCACGATCCAGATCGCGGTGAACCCGTGCTCGTAGGCGGTCGTCAGGATCTGGTCCTTCGAGAAGAAGCCAGCGAACGGCGGGACCCCGCTGATCGCCAGCCAGGCCACGGCCGACGTCGCGTACGTGACCGGCATGTGGTGGCGCAGGCCACCCATCCGCCACACGTCGGTGGCGTTGGCCAGCGCGTGCATCACCGAGCCCGCTGCCAGGAACAGCAGCCCCTTGAAGAACGCGTGCGTGACGAGGTGGAACATGCCCTCGCTGAACGCCCCCACCCCCACGCCCACGAACATGTAGCCGAGCTGCGAGACGGTCGAGTACGCCAGGATCTTCTTGATGTCGTCCTGGCGGATCGCGATCAACGCGGCCACCACCGCCGTGGCCGCACCGATCCAGGCGACGACGGTCATCGCGTCCAGGCTCAGCACGTAGATCGAGCCCGTCCGGGCGATGAGGTAGACGCCAGCCGTCACCATGGTGGCGGCGTGGATGAGCGCCGAGACCGGGGTCGGGCCGGCCATGGCGTCGGGCAGCCAGACGTAGAGCGGGATCTGCGCGGACTTGGCGACCGCACCACCCAGGAGCAGCAAGCCGATCGCCAGCGCCGTCGCGCCGTCGCCCTCGAGCACCGAGCCCGGATCCTGCAGGATGCCGTGGCCGTCGGTGGTGAAGAAGTCGAGCGTGCCGAACGTCGCGAACACCAGGAACATGCCGACCATGAAGCTGACGTCGCCGACGCGGTTGGTGATGAACGCCTTCTTGGCGGCCGTGGCGTACTCCCGCTGCTCGAACCAGAACCCGATCAGCAGGTAGCTGGACAGGCCGACCAGCTCCCAGCCCACGAACAGCGTCAGCAGGCTGGAGCCGAGCACGAGCACCAGCATGGAGAACAGGAACAGGTTCAGGTAGGCGAAGTACCGGGCGAATCCCTGGTCGCCGTGCATGTAGCCGAGCGAGTACAGGTGCACCAGCGAGCCGACGCCGGTCACGACCAGCAGCATCGTGGCCGTCAGTGGGTCGACCAGGATCGCCCACGAGACGTCCAGCCCACCGACCGCGATGAACTCGAACAGGTCGACCACGTAGCGCCGCTCCGCGGCCGGCTGGCCGATGAGCTGCAGGAGCACGGCGACCGACAGCGCGAAGGCGGCCCACGAGAACAGGTTGGCGATCCAGCCCGCGGCCGGCTCGCCGAAACGGCGGCCCGCGAGGATCAGGATGGCGAAGCCGAGCAGGGGCAGCGCGGCGATCAGCCACGCGGCGCCGACGGCGCCGGTGGCTTCGAGCACCGAGGTGGCGGCCTGGTGTCCGCCGCCCTCGGCGGCCAGTAGCAGCGAGTTCACGGCGCTAACCCCTCAGCAGCGTCGGCGCGTCGACGTCGAGCGTCCCGCGCCGGAAGAAGATGTTCACGATCAGCGCCAGGCCGACCACGACCTCGGCGGCCGCCACCACGATCACGAAGAACGCGAACACGTGCCCGTCCGCGTTGCCCCACTGGCGCGCGGCGGTGACCAGCGTCAGGTTGACGCTGTTGAGCATCAGCTCGACGCACATGAACAGCACGATCGCGTTGCGTCGCAGCATCACACCCGTCAGGCCGGTGCAGAACAGGATCGCGGCGACCGCGTAGTAGTACCCGATCGGCATCAGAGGTCCTCTCGCTCGTCGCCACGTGCCTGACCGCTGCGGTCAGCACCTGCGCCGGCCGGCTCGACCAGCAGCGCGAGGTCCTCGTCGCGGTCCTTGCGGCGGCCGAGCACGATCGCCCCGATCGTGGCGACGGTCAGCAGCAGGCCGGCCAGCTCGAACGCGAACGTGTAGCGGTTGAACAACCGGTCCGCGACGAAGCTGACGCTGCCGTTGGGCTGCTCGGCGAGCGCCCCTTCGAGCCCGACGCACGCCACGTCATGCGAGCTCGCCCGCTCCAGCAGCTCCTCGGCGGTCAAGGCCGGTTCACCCTCGGCCGGGGCCGCCTCCTGGGGTCGGTTGCAGCGCGAGGCGTCGGAGGTGTAGGGCCCCACGAACGCCCACATCGTGCCGGCCAGGACCAGCACGGCCAGCCCCCCAGCGCCCAGCCGGTGCCACATCTTGACGTCGGCGAGCAGATCGTCGCGGTCGACCCCCAGCAGCATGATCACGAAGAGGAACAGGACCACGATCGCGCCCGCGTACACGATGACCTGCACGACGCCGAGGAAGCCGGTCTCGAGCAGCAGGTACATCCCGGCGATGGCCGCCAGGTTCAGCACGAGCATCAGCGCCGCGTGGATGATGTTGCGCATCGCGATCACCGCCAGGGCCGAGCCCACGGCGACGACGGCCAGGATCCAGAACATGACCTGCTCGGCCGTCTGCGACGTGCCGCCCGCTTCGGCGGCCACGAGGAGCACCTGCATCAGAGCTCCTCCTCGGCGTCCGGGACGGGGTTTGCGAGGGTGCCGCTGTCGGGCCGTGCCGGTGCCGCCTGGGCGTAGTCGCCGCCGGCCAGCGTCGGCGGGCTGGCCGCCAGACCGCCGTAGTAGTCGATCCCCCGCGCGCGCACGTCGCGATCGTTGTGCGGCGGCTCGTCGGCGCCCTCGGGCAGCGACTCGATGAGGTCGAACTTGGTGTACACCAGATCCTCGCGGGAGTCCGCGCTGAGCTCGTAGTCGTGGATCATGGTCAGCGCCCGGGTCGGGCACGCCTCGATGCACAGCCCGCAGAAGATGCAGCGGTTGTAGTTGATCTGGTAGTCCTCGGCGTAGCGCTCGCCCGGCGAGAACCGCGCGTCGACCGTGTTGTCCGCGCCCTGGACGTAGATCGCGTCCGCGGGGCACGCCCAGGCGCACAGCTCGCAGCCGATGCACTTCTCCAGCCCGTCCTCGTAGCGGTTGAGCTGGTGACGGCCGTGGAAGCGCGGCTCGGGCGGCTTGGGCTCCTCGGGGTACTCATGGGTCACCGGCCGGGTGAGCATCGTGCGCAGCGGCACGGAGAACCCGCGCCCGAGGACGGTGGTCCGCAGGAACAGCCAGAGCAGCCCGAGCAGGACGATGAAGGTCAGGGCCGTGACGACGCCACTAGGCATGCCTTCCCCCTTCAGGGGGCAGGGGCCGGCTTGCCGGCCTGGGGGGCGAGATCGCGTCTGGCATCAGAGCGACACCTCCTCGAGGTCGTCACCGAGCGTCTCGCTGGGAGCGGGGTCGGTGTCGGTGGCGGGCTTGGACGTGAACAGGGGCGCGACGAGATAGAGCAGGCCCGCGACGGCGATACCGCCGACCGCGATGCCGAAGCGCGCCTCGTTGCTGACCTGCTCGTTGACGATCACCATGAACCCGGTGGCCAGGACCCAGACCATCCCGAGCGGGATCAGCCAGCGCCAGCCGATGGTCATCAGCGCGTCGTAGCGGAACCGTGGGAGCGCAGCCCGCAGCAGGATGAAGAAGAGCACGAAGAGGCTCGTCTTGAGCGTGAACCAGACCACCGGGAAGATCCACGCGACCTCGGGTGGGCCAAAGGCCGGTCCGGCGGGGCCACCCAGGAACAGCGTGACGATGATGGCCGAGTTGATGATGACGCCCATGAACTCGGCGAGCATGAACATGCCGAACCGCAGCCCGGAGTACTCGGTGTGGAAGCCGGCGACCAGCTCGCCCTCGGCCTCGGCGAGGTCGAACGGGGGGCGCCCGGCCTCGGCCACCATGGCGACCAGGAAGATCACGAACGCCGGGAACAGCGGGACGATGAACCAGTTCGGCATGCCGCTGACCAGGCCCTCGCCCAGCGCCTGGATGTCGACGATCTCGGAGACGCGCAGCGTGCCGGCGTAGATGAACACACTGGCCACGGCCAGCCCCTGGGCGATCTCGTAGCTGATCATCTGTGCGGACGCGCGGACGCCACCGAGCAGCGGGTACGGCGAGTTCGACGCCCACCCGGCGAGGAACACCGAGTAGACGTGGATCGAGCCCATGGCGAGGAACCACAGCACGCCGATCTCGATGTCGGCCACCTGCAGCGTGAACGACTCGCCGAACAGCGCGACCTGCGAGCCCATCGCCTCGGTGCCGCCGAGCGGCACGATCGCGACGGCCAGGAAACCGGTCACCACGCCGACCATCGGCGCGACCGAGTAGACCGCCTTGTCGACCATCTCGGGAGTGACGTCCTCCTTGAAGAACATCTTGACGCCGTCGACCAGCGTCTGGCCGATCCCGAACGGTCCGACGCGGTTGGGGCCCAGCCGGGACTGCATGCGCGCGACCACCCGGCGCTCCCCCCAGATGAGCAGCGCCGTGGTCAGCAGGAAGTAGGAGAACACGACCAGCACGCTCACGAGGTCGGTCCACAGCGGGGCGTCCGTCACGCGTCCACCTCCTCGGCCGCCGCCAGCGTCACGTGCGAACCGAGCATCCGGCCAGGTACCTCGGTGGAGTTGGCTGGCACGAACACGGTCCCGCGACTGACGCCGGGCTCGATCCGGACCGGCAGCTCGACCGCGACGTCACCGCCGGTGACGGTGGCGGGGCGGCCATCGGACAGTCGCAGCGCGCCGGCGTCGGCGGGGCTGACCGCGACGTACGCCGGCCGCGCGGTGGCAAGCAGGTCGTCGGCGCCGACCAGCATCGTCCCGCGGTCCAGCAGCAACGGGTAGGTCGTCAGGGCGAGCCGGTCGGCACGGGCGTCCTCGTCGCGCGGCGCGGCGGCGACCCTGGGCAGCGCACGCGCATCCGTACGGGCTCCGATGCGCTCGCGCTCGGCACGCAGGCTCTGGAGGTCGCTGAACCCGAGGTCCACGCCCTGGATGGCCGCGAGCTGGACCACGATCTCCCAGTCCTGTTGACAGAGGTCGGGCGCATCGATGCTGGCGGCGAACCGCTGGGAGCGCCCCTCCCAGTTGGTGTAGTGGCCGGCCCGTTCCTGGGTGCCGACGACCGGCAGGACCACGTCGGCGGCCTGGACGGTCTCGGTGCCGGCCAGGTCCTGCGCGATGACCGTGCCGACCCTGCCCAGCGCCTTCCTCGCCAGGA
>DASWKO010000288.1:0-20277 GCA_036396595.1 Nitriliruptorales bacterium
GCCTCGAAGAACCCGTTGCCGTCGTCGGTCAGCGTGGCGTCGAGCACGCCCATCGCGCGCATCAGCTCCTCGCGGATGACGGGGTCGGGCTCGAGCCGGATGACGTTGTAGAACGACACGAGGTGGAGCTGGTACTTGTAGTACGCGCTGTGCGGGCCGGCCGCGTCGATGACCATCGAGTCCAGCAGCGACCCGGTCGCCACCGTGTTGGCGATCTCCTCGGCCCACAGCAGGTCGTAGCGCTGCTCGGCCGCCTCATCGCCCACGACCTCGGCAGCCCGTCGGGCGGTCTGGAGCAGGTGCAACCGGTGCAGCGGGACCTGGATGAACAGCGGGCTGACGGGACCGTCCAGGTCGTTGTGCCCGAACAGCGGGTTGGCGAGCCTGCCGTGCGGGCGGGGCTGGAGCCAGAGGTACTTCACGGCGTAGTCGGTCATCGCCATCAGGTCGTGCGCCAGCAGGTCGCGCAGCTCGGGGGCGTCCTGCGCGAACTGGTCGAGCGCGACCGACAGCCCGAAGAGCGTGCCCGCGTACGAGTCGCGGCTGGTGCCTCCGAGGCAGTACCAGTCCCGGCCATCCTCCCAGCGCCACGGGCCGCGCAACCGGTAGTGGCCCTGGTAGTTGACCCGCACGTCGGCGAAGCTCGGGCTCGGGTCCGCGGGCGTGCACGCGCGCATCAGCAGCCCCTCCTCGCCCGGGATCACGCCCCCGCCGTAGTCCACCCACCCGATCTCGTCGGGGTCCTTGTGCTCGTCGACACGCGGGTCGAGCTGCGTGTCCCACTCGCGCGCGATGTTCACGAGTACGTGGTAGTAGCGCACCATCTCGTCGGCGCGGGCCAGCGCCTGGTCACGCTGGGCGACCCAGAAGGCGTGCGCATCCGCGTCCTTCGGGACCACGACGCCGCTGGGCGTGGTCAGCCCGGCGATCTCGGCCTTGGCCTGCGTGTAGCGCCACGCCTGGGCCGCCAGGTACTCCCCGGTGTAGTTGCCGGAGTCGGCCTCGCCGTCGAACCGCAGCGGCCGGGCCTCGGGGTCCAGGTGCGGCCAGGCGTCGTAGTGCAGGGGCACGACCATCCCCAGGAAGGTGTGCTCGGGGATCAGCGCCTCGAACCGCTCCATCGCCGCCAGGTCGGCGTCGGTGTCCAGCGGCCCCGACCCGTCGCTGACGGGGTTCGCCGGTGGCCCGGCCGGCAGGCCGTCCGGCGGTCCCGCAGGCGCCGCCGCCACGGAACCCACGACGGCCAGGACCAGCAGGAGCGAAGATGGACGAGGCACAGCGGGCTCCCCAGGGCTCGGCGGATACGTTATGTTGTAATATCGTACATACGTCTACACGACGAGGGACCCGGGTGCAACGGGAAGGGCACGGCGTGAACGGGGGCGTGCGCGGGCGCGTGACCGACGGTGCCCGCGGCGCTGCCGGCGTGCTGGTCAGCGACGGCGTGACCGTGACGCGCACGGACGCCCACGGCGCCTTCGAGCTGCCCGGCGGCGGCCCCTTCGTCACCGTCACCCGCCCGACCGGCTGGGCCACAGCGACGTGGTACCTGCCGGCCGACGCCCCGACGCTCGAGTTCGTGCTGCACCCCGTCGAGCAGCCGCTGCCGCTGACGTTCGTCCACGTCACCGACCTGCACGTCTCGCTGGGCGACACCGCCTCCGCACCGGATGGCAGCGACGCCACCATCTATCCCGGATCCGATGGGGCCCTGCACGAGCGGGTCGTGACCTCGCCCGAGGTGCTCGGGGCGCTGTGGCGCGACATCGCGGACCACGTCCCCGATGCGGCCTTCGTGGCCGCGACCGGCGACCTCACCAACACCGGTGCCGATGCGGAGTACCGCGCGTGGGTCGCCAGCGTCGCCCAGTGCCCCGTGCCGATCGTGAGCATCCCCGGGAACCACGATCATCACGCCCAGGACGGCGAGCTGCCGGACGGCGCCACGAGCGTGGACGTCCACGCGGTCCCAGACCGTTACGAGGCACACCTGGGTCCACGCTGGTTCTCGTTCGACCACGCCGGGCTGCACGTGGTCGCGATCGACTGGTTCACGCACCTGCTCGACCTCGACCGGCAGGTGCAGGAACGGTGGCTGCACGCCGACCTCGCGGCCATCCCCGCCGACCAGCCGGTGGTCCTGCTGAGCCACGACCAGATGGGCAGCGACTTCTTCCAGCGCCTCCCCCGGCAGCCGATCGCCACCTTCTCTGGTCACTGGCACACCTCGCGCATCGCCCGGGTCGGAGCCACGCTGCACGTCAACACCCCGACGGCCACGTTCGGAGGGCTGGACTACAGCCCGGCGGCGTACCGGATCGTGCGCTGGGACGGGTGCGAGCTGGACGTCCGCACCGTCGCCCGCGCGACCCGTGCGTCACCTGGCGACCCGTCACCGCCCGACCCCGCCCGTGCGACCGGTGCGTCACCTGGCGACCCATCACCGCCCGACCCCGCCCGCGTGACCGGTGCGGCACCTGGCGACCCGTCACCGCCCGACCTCGCCCGTGCGACGTACCGATCCGGAGGTGGGACCAACGCCTTCGCGCGGCTGCCGGGCGCGGCACACCGTGCCGGGCCCGTGATCGCGGGCGATCTGGTGATCGCCACCTCACGTGACGAGGACCGCCCCGCGGGCTGGGTCACGGCACTGGACCGGCACACCGGCACGGTCGCCTGGCAGGTCGAGCTCGGCAGCGCCGTCAAGGCCTCCCCCACCCTGGCCGCGGACGCGGTGGTGGCCACGGCCGTCACCGGCGAGACCGTGTGCGTCGGCCTGGACGGCACCGAGCGGTGGCGCCGCCACCTCGCCGACCCGCTGCACCTGTGGACCTACCTGCGCCCGGCCTGCGACGGCGCGCGCGTCTACGTCGGGGACGTCGGGCGGTTCTGCGCGCTGGACCTGCGCACGGGCGAGGTGGTCTGGGAGCGCGACGACCTCGGGCGGCGCGAGAACCTCACGTCGTGGGCGGACCCGGTGATCGTGGAGGCGACCCTGCTGGTCGGCTTCGCCGGCCAGACACCTGCCCTGTGGGGGCTGGATCCGGCCACGGGCGCGTCCCGGTGGCCGGACGTCGACCGGGGGCGGAGCGTCTACCGGCTCCCACCGGCCGAGGTGGCCGTCGAGCTGGCTCGCACCGTCACCGCCCCGCCCCTCCCCGACGGGGCGCACGTCTACCTGACCAGACTGGGCGCGACCATCGAGCGCCTCCGTGCGGCGGACGGCACGACGCTCTGGACGGCAGCCCACCACGGCTGGTTCAACCCCGGGACGCCCGCCATCGTGGGTGACCTGCTCGTGGCGGCCACGGGCACCGGTCGGGTCCGCGCCTACGCCCGTGACACGGGCGAGCTGCGCTGGGACACCGCCGTCGCCGGGCCCGCCCCGCTCGCCGCGGGCCCGTACCGCGCGGACGGGCCGCTGGTCCTCGGCGGGGTCACGGCGGCCGGCGACGGCGTGGTGGTCGCGACCGGCGACGGCTGCCTGGTGTCGCTGTCGCGGGACGGCCAGGTCACGCGCCGCACGCGCCTGCCCGCCCCGGCGCTCGGCGGAGTCACGGTCGAAAGCGAGCACGCCTGGACCGTCACGACCGACGGCGGCCTCCACCGCATCCCGCTCGCCTGACGGCGCCCCCAGGCCGCATCGAGTGTGCTCGTCACTGCGTCATATGGTGGTGACGAGCACACTCGATCTTGAGGAAGCCGCGGTCGCGGTCGCGACCTACCGGAAGCCTGGGGTGGGCGGGGCGTCGAACGGCGTGAGCTGGGGCTGCACGACCTCGCTGTAGTAGCGGATCATCCAGTACGGCGTGAGGAAGTCGGCGCCGGGGGCGGCGTAGCGGGGGGTGTTGTGCCCGCCATCCAGGATCGTGGGGTCCTTCTGCCACATGAAGTCCGCCGGGTAACGCACGCCGACGGGCAGCGGGTCCTTCGCGCGGAGCTGGCCCGGGCCTGGATCCTCGCCGGTGACCAGCGCCTCGCCCTCGATCAGCACATCGTTGTAGACGGCGTAGTCGGCGCTGACCTCGTTGCCGGCCGCGTCGACGACGACCTCGCGCCGGTGCTTGGGGACGCACTCGATCTCGGACCCGCAGCGGGGGCTGTTGCGGACCAGGTAGCCGTGGCTCTCGGCGTTGGCGAAGTAGTCCAGCCACTGGCGGTGGTGGACCACGGCGTCGTCCAGCCGATCGGCCTCGCCCGTCAGCGCGTAGGTCAGCGCCTCGTAGAACGCGTTGACGTGCGAGCGCGTGACCGTGTCCATGACCCCGAACCCGCGCATGAACTCCGCGCGCAGTACCGGGTCCTGCTCGAGCCGGATCAGGTTGAAGCCGGTCATGTGGTGCAGGTGGTACTTGTAGTAGCCACCGTGGGTGTCGGTGTCGTCCACGAGCATCTCGAAGGCCAGCACCGGGAGCTGCGTGGCGAGCTCCTCGGCCCAGATCGCCTCGTAGCGCGCCTGCTGCTCGGGCGTGCCGGCGATGGCAGCGGCGCGCCTTGCGACCTGGACCAGGTTCAACCGGTGCAGCGGCACCTGGAAGAACATGTCCGCCTGGTAGCTGCCGTCGAGCGTGTTGCCGCCCCAGACCTCGGGGACCACCACGCGCCCGTGCGAGCGCGGCGCGGTCCAGTAGTAGCGGACCGCGTAGTCGGTCATGACCATCAGGTCGTGGGCGATCTGGGCCGACAGCTCGGGGTCGTCGGGTCCGACCAGGTCGAGTGCGGTCGCCAGCCCGAACGTGGTGCCCGCGTAGGCGTCGCGCGAGGTCGCACCGATGCAGTGCTGGGCCTCGCCGTCCTCGATGACCCCGTCGCCGTCGTTGTCCCACGGCAGGTCGGCAGCCAGCCGGTTGTAGCGGGGGTTGCGGCCGGCGTTGAACGCGGCCGGGGCGTCGACCGGGGAGCAGTAGCGGAACAGCAGGCCGGGCTGCGGCTCATTGATCGGCGTGGTCCCACCCGTGACCAGGCCACCGCCGTAGTCGACGTAGCCGTCGCGCTCGTACTCGCCGTCCTCGACGTCGTGCACGAGCTCCTCGGGCAGCGACTCGTCGCACTCGTCCTCGGAGGTGTCGGCGTGGCTGGCACCCGACCAGTCCGGGTCGCAGCCACGCTCGGACAGCTCGTCGACCGGCGGCTTGCCGCCCAGCCGCAGGTCGGGGTTCTCGTGCCAGTTCTCGGAGATGTTGGTGAGGACGTGGTACTGGCCGGCCATCGCGTCCACGCGCCAGCGGGCATCGTCGCGCTGGCCCTCCCAGAACGCGATGCGCTCGTCGAGATCGTCGGGCACGGGCGGGCCGTGGCCCTTCCCGGGCCCGGCCTGGAACCGGTCGCGCGCCTCGCGCAGGCCCGCCAGTTCCTCGAGGTTGTCGCGCGCCAGCGCGTAGCGGAAGCTCTGTGCGGCCAGGTAGTTGCCGGTGTACAGCGCCGAGTCGTTCTCGCCGAGGAGGGTCTGGATGTCGCCCGGGAGGCGCTCGTCGGTCCGGTAGAGCAGCTCGTGGATCTGGCCGTAGTGGATGTGGTCCACGATGCGCTGCTCGAAGAACGCCGCTGCCTCGAGGTCGCCGGCGGTGTCGAGCGGGCCGGCGGGGCGCTCCCACCGTGCGTCGCCGCCGGGCACCGAGGGCGCCGCACCGATCAGGCTCAGCGCGCCGAGCGCTGCGATCATGACTCGTGCCCGCACGGTGGACCCCTCGTTCCGTGGACCTTCTCGGTTTCGTACTAGTCTTGTACGAACTATCGCGTGACGAGCGCCGCGCGTCAAGTCCCCACCGCCGCCCGAGCGCCCCGCGAGCCACGATCGAGTGTGCTCGTTCCTACGTTATCTCGCAGCTACGGGCACACTCGATCTGGTGGAGGCGACGTCGAGGAGGAACCAGCGGGGCAGCGCCAGACCCACGTCGGCGGCGCCGCTCACGCGGACCTCGCCGGTCAGCACGGCCTCGACCGGATCGTCGCGTCCGGCGATCACCCCGGCCAGCGCACGCGCGGAGCCCTCGAGCCGCAGCCGCTCGGGCCCCGGCTCGTGCGTCACCGACCCCTGCCCTTCACGCAGCACCAGCCGGCGGTGCGCGCCGTCGATCACGAGGCCGACCGTGACATCGGTGCGGGCCAGCCGGTCGGCATGGACCCCCCGCGCCCACTCCCCCAGCAGCGCATCGACATCCACAGCCTCGCCGGCCAGCGCCCGGGCGGTCACCGGCGCCGGTGAGGGGGCGGGCGCGGGTGGCAGCGGCACGCCGAGCGCAGCCAGCGAACGGTCCGCCTCGGCCTCGTCCCAGCGGGCGGCGGCGCGGGCGCACGTGGCCAGTGCCAGGCCCTCGCGCAGCCCCAGCGGCCCCTCGACGCCGTGCCAGAACGCCCGCAGCGCCTGGGCGCGCGCCTGCCACCTGGGCGGCCACGGGGGCCGGCGTTCGGCCAGCTCCGGCAGCGGGGCGACCGCGCGAGCGTGGTCCCCGTACCAGTACGCCACGCTCGTGAGGTCGTCGGCGCGGTCATTGGCGTGGCCGCGCTCGATGCTGGCCCGCAGGCTCGTACGAAACGCGATGGGGTCGTCGAGGTGCCAGCGGTAGACGGTCGAGAACCCGTCCCAGGCCGGCGACTCCGCCAGCGGCTGGCCGTAGCGCCGGTGCCAGAAGCGCTCGGCCGGGCTCCACGCCGTGCCGACGTAGTCCTCGGTCCCGGTGCCGTGCAGCCGCGGCGGCCACGGCTCGCCGTCGACGACGAACATGTCGTCGCCCTCGCCGTACCAGCCGCCGTCGGCGTTGTGGATCGACAGCACGGTCCCGACGTAGTGCCCGCCACCCTCGATCGTGGCGAGGCGGTGGTTGTGCTCGTCGGTCAGGTTCACGAGCGGCTCCCCGCCCTGCGTACCAGCCGCGTGCGCCGGGCCGCGCGTCCGGTTCCAGGTCGCGTGCAGGCGCCCCAGGTCGTCGCGAGGGTGCGACCACTGCTCCCAGTCGACGTAGGCGTACAGGGCCGTGACCGGCAGGTCCGAGTCGTTGTCCACGGTGATCCGCGCGCCCGTCGCGAAGGGCATCGGCAGCCAGCAGTGCAGGGCCGTGCCGTCGCGAGGCGCGATCGACAGCCCCGCCGAGTCGAACGCGGCCGGGATCGCGTTGCCCACGCCGAGGAAGTCCCCGAACGGCACGACGATGCTCGGGTGGGTCGCCCCGTCCCACCACGCGCGCAGGACCAGGTCGCGCGCCCAGTAGAGGTTGGGGGTCTGGAGCGTGAACCACAGGTGGGTCACCGCCCCCGGGCCCTCGACGTCGAGCAGGGTCTGGCTGGCTCCCGGCAGCAGCGAGTACGCGTCGGCGTTGCCGCCCGTGCGGTCCCACGACGAGGCACGCTGTCGCTGTGTCCCGTGGCGTCGTCGTGCGACCTCGATCACGGCGGCTCCTCGAGGCGGGCCGACCGACGACCCGCTGCGCGTTTGACAGATAAGTCGCAACACTATACGAACTAGCCGACGGATCTGCACGAGCGGGACGGGAGGTGGGCGCGTGCGCCGGGCACAGATCACCGAGGACCGGCCGTGGGCCCTGTGGGCCGGCGGCGTCGGCGTCACGTTCGGTGGCCTGCGCGCGCTGCACGACGTCAGCGTCGGCGTCGCTCCCGGCGAGATCGTCGGGCTGATCGGACCCAACGGCGCGGGCAAGACCACGCTGCTGGACCGGCTCGGTGGCTACCTGCCCGGTCGGGGCGCGATCTGGCTCGGCGACGTCGAGCTCACCGGCCTGCCTCCCCACCGGCGCGCCGCGGCCGGGCTGGGCCGCAGCTTCCAGGACGCCCGCCTGTTCGACACCATGACGGTCCGCCAGACGCTGGCTCTGGCAGGCGCCCGCCTGGGCGAGCGCGACGGCGACCTGGGCACCCGCATCGGCGAGCTGATCGAGCTGGTCGGGCTCGAGGGGTACCGGGACAAGTTCGTCCGCGAGCTGTCGACCGGCACCCGCCGGATGGTGGACATCGCCGGCATCATGCTCCAGCGGCCGCTCGTGGTCCTGCTGGACGAGCCGTCGTCGGGGATCGCCCAGCGCGAGACCGAGGCGCTGGGCCCGGTCCTGGCCCGCATCCGCGACATCACGGGCTGCGCCATGCTCGTGGTCGAGCACGACATGCCGCTGCTGCTCGGTCTCGCCGACCGCGTCTACGCGCTGGAGGTCGGCCAGGTCATCGCCGAGGACATCCCGGCCCGCATCGTCGAGCACCCCGAGGTCGTGCGCTCGTACCTCGGTGACGACCTCACGGCCATCCACCGCTCCGGCGCCGGCGCGGCCGCTGGCACGGACCCGGGGCGCTGACGTGGACATCGTCCTGCTCGGCCTGGTGATCGGGATGGCCAACGCCCTGCTGGCGGCGGGGCTGGTCCTGATCCACATGAGCAACCGGGTCATCAACATGGCCCACGGCGAGTTCGGCGCCTTCGCGGTCGCGATGATGCTGGCGCTGACCCGGGTCGCCCATCTCAACTACTGGCTGGCGCTCGCGCTGAGCCTGCTCGCGACCGCCGCCCTGGGCGCGGTGGTCGAGCGCACGTTCCTGAAGCGGCTGTTCGACAGCCCGCGACTGATCCTGCTCATCGCCACGATCGGTCTGGCGCAGGTCCTGATCGTGGTGCGCCTGCTCCTGCCGAAGCCGACGGTCGCGGGCGAGCGGCTCCTGATCGGGGGCGGGCAGCTCTTCCCGGTGCCGTTCACGATGGAGCCGGTCGTGTTCGACCGGGTCGTGCTGTACCCACAGCACTTCACGGCCCTGATCATCGGCCCGCTCGTCGCGGTGGCGCTGGCGGTGTTCCTGCGCCGGTCGCGCTACGGCGTGGCACTGCGCGCGGCCTCCGAGAACGCGTCCCGCGCCCAGCTCCTGGGCATCCCGGTGCAGCGCGTCTCCACCGTCGCGTGGGTGCTGGCGGCGGTCATGGCCGGCATCGGCGGCATCCTGCTGGCGCCCGTCATCGGGTTCTCGGCCACCGAGGCGGTCGGACTGCCGATCCTGATGCGCGGGCTGGCCGCGGCGACGATCGCACGCATGGCGTCCGTGTGGGCCGCGTTCGGGATCGGCCTGGGGCTGGGCGTGGTCGACCAGCTCGTGTTCTTCTGGACCGGGCGCAGCGGGCTGACCGACGTGATCCTGGTCGTGATCATCCTGGCCGCCCTGCTGGCCCGGCGGGCCCGGACGCGCCGGACGGTGGCGGCCGAGGAGTCGTCCTGGGAGGCGATCGAGCCCGTGCGCCCCCTGCCCGCCGAGATCCTCGCGCACCCGCGCTGGCAGGTGCTGACCCGCACCGCGGCCGTCACCGGCGCCGTCGCGCTGGTCGGCGCCCCGCTCATGGCGCGCAGCGCCGGCACGTTCTTCCTGGCGTCCGTGCTGGTGATCGCGTCGGTGGTGGTCTCGATGACCGTGCTCACCGGCTGGGCCGGCCAGCTCTCGCTGGGCCAGTGGGCGCTGGCGGGCATCGGCGGGGTGCTGGGCCCCAAGCTCGTCGTCGAGGTGGGCCTGCCGTTCCTGCCTGCGATGGCCCTGGCTGCGGCGATCGGCGGCCTCGTGGCGCTGCTGATCGGACTCCCGGCGCTGCGCCTCGAGGGGACCGGCCTGGCCGTGGTCACGCTCGGCTTCGCCGTGGCCTCGGGCTCGTGGCTGTACACCCGTGGCTGGTTCACGGCGCCGGGCGGTCGCTTCCCGACGCCGTCGTGGCTGACCACCGACCGCTTCTACTGGATCGCGCTGCTCTACCTGGCCGGGGCGATGCTCGTCCTGCACCGGCTGAGCCGGTCGACGACCGGCCTGGACATCGTGGCCGTGCGCGACAACCCGCGCCAAGCCTCGGCGTACGGCGTCAGCGTCGTGCGCACCAAGCTGACCGCGTTCGTGGTGTCGGGCATCGTGGCGGCGGGTGGCGGCTTCCTGTGGGCGGCCGGGACGGGCCTGGCCGACGTGACCGCGTTCCCGCCCATCCGTTCGTTCGCGATCATCGCGGCCGCGGTGATCGGCGGGCTCGGCACGCTCAGCGGGGCGGTCATCGGCGCGGTGTACCTGTGGGGCGTGCCCTACTACATGGGCAGCGTGTCGCCGTACGTCGGGCTGCTGGCCACCGGGGCCGGGCTGCTCGCCCTGCTGATGTTCCTGCCCGGGGGCCTGGCCCGCGCCATGTTCCGCGGGCGCGACCACCTGGCACGGCTGGTCACCGGCACCGATCCACGTCCTGGCGTGCCCACCAACGAGGAGCCGCAGATGCTCACGCCCGGCATCGAGGTCGAGCCCGCGCTGGCGGAGGTGGCAGGGTGAACCGCCTGCGCCACCCGATCGCGTTCGTGCGCTCCTACCTCGGCGACGAGCCGATCAAGCCCATCCTGACCCTGTTCCTGCTGAACGCGGTGGACGAGTTCGACATCGCCGCGTTCCAGCTCCTGGGTCCCGAGATCTCGGACCAGTTCGGCATCGACATCGGCGTGTTCGGCACGATCGCGCTGGTCGCGACCCTGGTGATCCCGTTCGTCTCGCTGCCGGTGTCGCTGCTGGCCGACCGCAGCAAGCGGCTGCCGATCGCGCTGGCGGGCGCGGTCCTGTGGGGTACGGCCTCGTTCGGGACGGGCCTGGCGACCACGCTCGGCGTGCTGATCGTGTTCCGCCTGGGGTCGGCGTTCGGGAAGGTGGTCAACGATCCCGTCCACGGGGCGCTGATCGCCGACTACTACTCGCCGGCTGCGCGCGTCAAGGCCTACGGCATCCACTGGCTGGCCAACCCGGTCGGCCAGGTGATCGCCTCGGTGTCCGCGGGGCTGATGGCCGAGGCCTGGGGCTACCAGTGGCCGTTCCTGGTGCTGGCGATCCCGACCTTCCTGGCGCTGCTGTTCGGCTTCCGGCTGAGCGAGCCCTCGCGCGGCAACCACGAGGTGGTGGAGACACCGACGGCCCCGCCGATCCCCGAGACCTTCCGCCGGCTCTGGGCCATCCGGGCCCTGCGCTACCAGTGGATCGGCCTGGCGTTCACGACCGGATCGACGCTGGGCATCGGCATCATCGTGCCGTTCTACCTCGATGACGAGTTCGGCGTGGGCCCGGGCCTGCGCGGGATCCTGATGGGCGTGGGCACGGCCCTGGCGTCGGCTGCGGTGCTGTTCGGCGTGGCGTTCGTGCAGCGCAAGCTCGACCAGAGCCCGAGCACGGCGCTGCGGTTCCTGTCGCACGCGGGCGTCGTGGCGGGGATCGTGATGTTCGTGATGGCCTTCGCGCCGTCACTGTGGCTGGCCGTGGGGTGCATCTGGACCGTGCTGGTGATCTTCGGGTTCGTCACGCCGGGGCTGCGGGCGATGGGGGCCACCGTCGCCCCGCCCGAGATCCGGGCGACCGCGTTCGCGATGGCCAGCGTGGTCGCCCTGGGTGGGGCCGGCTTCGCGATCCTCGGCTTCGCGCTCGGCGAGGCCGGCAACGTCCGGTGGGCCCTGGCCGTCCTCGCGCCGGTGTTCCTCCGCGGCGTGGGCTACTTCTACAAGGCCGCGACGTACATGGACGACGACGTCGACCGCCTGCGCCCTCCCGAGGAACGGCGCAGCCCGACCGGCCCGGTCGCCACCGGGCAGGCCCTGCTCGAGGTCCGCAACCTGTGCGTCTCGTACGGCGGCGTGCGCGTGCTGTTCGGCATCGACCTGGACGTCGGCGCCGGCGAGGTCGTGGCGCTGCTCGGCACCAACGGCTCGGGCAAGTCGACCACGCTGAACGCGATCTCGGGCGTCGTGGAACCCGACCGCGGCAACGTGTGGCTGGACGGCGAGCCGCTCACCGGGATGGCGCCGGACCGGATCGTGCGCAAGGGGATCGTGCAGGCGCCCGGAGGCAAGGGCATCTTCCCCGGCCTGACCGTCGCCGAGAACCTCCAGATGGGCGCGTTCCTGCTGGGCCGGGACACGGCCACCGCAGCCAGCCGCATCGGCGAGGTGTGCGAGCTGTTCCCGCGGCTGGGCGAGCGCCTGACCCAGCGCGCCGGCGACCTGAGCGGGGGCGAGCGCCAGATGCTGACCCTGGGCCAGTCGTTCCTGCTGCGCCCGAGCCTGCTGATGATCGACGAGCTGTCGCTGGGCCTGGCGCCCACGATCATCCAGGAGCTGCTGGCGGCGGTCCGAACGATGAACGCCGAGGGCATCTCGATGCTGGTCGTCGAGCAGTCGGTGAACGTGGCACTCACGCTCGCCGGCCGCGCCTACTTCCTCGAGAAGGGCGAGGTCCGGTTCTCGGGACCCACGCCCGACCTGCTCGACCGTCCCGACCTGTTGCGCTCGGTGTTCCTCGAGGGCGCGGGCGCAGCCGTCCGACGCAAGGCCACCCCATGACCACGCTCGCCATCGAGGGCGGCACGCCCGTCCGCACCACCGCCCTGGACCACCGCCGCGGGGTCACCCGCATCGGGCCCGAGGAGCGCGACGCCCTGGTCGAGGTCATCGGTTCCCGCAGCCTGTTCCGCTACTACGGACCGGACCTGCGCGAGAAGGTCGCAGGGTTCGAGGCAGGCGTCCGGGCACGCCTGGACGTGCCGCACGCCACGGCCACGTCCAGCGGCACCGCCGCCCTGCTGGCCGCCCTCGCCGCCGTCGGGGTGGGCCCGGGGGACGAGGTGGTGGTGCCGGCCGTGACCTTCATCGCAACCGTCAACGCCGTGGTGGAGTCCGGTGCGGTGCCGATCTTCTGCGACGTCGACGCGTCGCTGAGCCTGGACGCGAGCGCGCTGAGCGCGTCCATCACGCCCCGCACGGCTGCGGTCGTGCCGGTCCACCTCGAGAACGTCGTCGCCGACCTGGACGGGGTCCTCGCGGCCGCGGTCGGGCTCCCGGTGATCGAGGATGCCTGTCAGGCGATGGGCGCGACCTACCACGGCCGCGAGGCCGGGACCATCGGCACGATGGGCGCGTTCTCGCTCCAGCTCGAGAAGAACATCACGTCCGGCGAGGGCGGCGTGCTGGTCACGTCGGACGAGGAGCTGCACTGGCGTGCGCTGCGCTACACCGACCAGGGGGGACAGTTCACCACCAGCCACGGCAGCGCCCGGGGCGGCGAGCGCGACGAGGCGTTCGTCGGCACCAACCTGCGGATGAACGAGCTCACGGGGGCGGTGGCCGGCGTGCAGCTCGGCCGGCTCGACGCCGTGCTCGCGGCGATGCGGGCCAACAAGGCCAAGATCCTGGACGCGATCGGCACCCGCCCGGGGATGCAGCCGCGGGCCGCCGCGGACCCGGCTGGGGACGGTGGCTCCAGCATCACCTGGTACCTGCCCGACGCGCAGGTGACCGGGCGGTTCGTGGCCGCGCTGAGCGCCGAAGGCATCCCGTGCGTCACGATGTACGACGGCCTGCCGGTCTACGCGACGCCCTCGATCATGCAGCAGCGCACCATCACGCCCAAGCGCTCGCCGTGGGCGCGCCACCCGGTGCCGGTGAGCTACCGGACGGGCATGTGTCCACGCGCGGAGGACCTGCTGGCCCGCTCGGTGACCGTGGGGGTCGGCGCGAGCTACACGGCGGCCGACCTCGACGACGTGGCCGAGGCGGTCGGCAAGGTCGCCGACGCGGTGCTGGGGGTGGCGGGTTGACCACCGCCGACGGCCACCCGACGCCCTCGACCGCGCCGGTACGGGTGGCGATGGTCGGCTGCGGGGCCATCGCGCGCCGGATGCACGTGCCGGCACTGCTGGCGGCAGGGGCGCGGATCCCGGTGTTCGTCAGCCGCACCGAGGCATCCGCACGGGCGGCTGCGGACGAGGCCGGTGGCGGCGAGGTCGCCACGGACTGGCGTGCGGTGGTGATGCGCGACGACCTCGACGCGGTCTCGGTGTGCACGCCCAACGCGCTGCACGCCCCGATCGCCATCGCCGCCGCCGAGGCCGGCAAGCACGTGCTGGTCGAGAAGCCGTTCGCGACCACCGTCGGGGACGCCGACGCGATGATCGCCGCCGCCGACCGTGCGGGCACGGTGCTCATGGCGGCGCACAACCTGCGCTTCGCTGCGCCGTTCGCGCCGATGCGCGACGCCATCGCGCGCGGCGACATCGGGGCACCGACGTCGGCCCGGGTGGCGTTCTGCCACGCCGGCCCGCAGGCGTGGTCGCCGGGCTCGGTCTGGTTCCGGGACGCCGGCGAGGCGGGCGGCGGAGCGCTGATGGACCTCGGGGGCCACGTCATCGACACCCTCCGGTTCGTCCTGGCCGACGAGTTCGACGAGGTCACCGCGACCCTGGACCGCCTGCCGATCGACGAGGACGCCGTCGTCGGCTTCAGGACGTCGGCAGGGGTGGTCGGGGCGTTCCATGCGGGCTGGCGCAGCCGGGGAGGCGGGGACCAGTCGGTGGTGGTCCACGGCGAGGCCGGCTCGATCACGTTCGACCTGGCCGGCGGCCTGCGCATCACGCGCGACGGCAGCGAACCGGAGCCGGTGGCGATGGACGCGCCCCCCGACGACCCGTGCGCCGCGTTCGTGCGCGCCGTGGCCCAGGGAGCGGCGCCATCACCCAGCGCTGCGGACGGGCGTGCCGCCGTCGCCGTGATCGCGGCCGCCTACGACGCCGCCCGCACCGGCACGACCCGGAAGGTGGCCCGATGAGTGCACAGGTCGGGTTCGGACGCGGCCTCATCACCCCGGAGCTGCCGGTCGTGCTGGCCGGCTTCGGGGCGCGCAAGGGTGCGGTCCACGAGGTGCGCCACGATCTCGAGGCGCACGCACTGGTCGTGCGCGACGGTGGCCAGACGCTGTGCCTGCTGGTGCTGGACCTGCTGATGCTGGCGCCCGACCACGCCGACCCCGTGCGGGCAGCCGTCAGCGCCGCGCTGGGGATCCCCGCCAGCCAGGTCCTGACGTCGTGCACGCACACGCACTCCGGCCCCTCCGCGGCCGCGGGAACGCGCCGGGCGGGCTGGCCGCCACCCGACGGGTACCTCGAGCGCTTGACCGCGGGATGCGTGGACGCAGCCACGACGGCGCAGGCGGGTGCCGAGCCCGCAGCGTTCGCGTACGCGCGCGCCCCGCTGCCCGAGGGGCTGTCGCTCAACCGGCGCGACCTGCCCTACGACCCCGAGTTCGCGGTGCTGGAGGTCCGGCGCCCCGACGGCTCGCGCATCGGCACCGTGACCAACGTCGGCATCCACCCGGTGGCGCTGGGCATCACCTGCCGGGCCGTGTCCGGCGACTGGGTGACCACCTTCCGCGAGCGCAGCCAGAAGGCGACGGGCGCGCCGAGCATCCTGTTGCCGGGCGCCCTGGGTGACGTCAACCCCGGCCGCGACCCGCACACGCACCCCGACCCCGCCGGGAACTGGGACACCGCCGAGGAACTGGGCGCGGACGTCGCCAGCGCCGTCGACGACCTGCTCCCCGAGGTGCAGCCGTCGGGCGACCGCGCCGGCGTGGTGGCCCGACGAGAGGTCACGCTGCGGGCCGGCGTCACGCTCGCGTCCGTGCTGGGGGGCGTGGCGCTGCGTCCCGTCGAGGTGGAGCTGTTCGAGTGGGACCTGGGCGGCATCCGGCTGGTGTCGGTGCCGGGCGAGGCGTTCCACGCGCTCGGGCGGGCGATGGAGCGCGCGCGGGGCGACCGCACGTTGCTGGCGGGACTGGCTCCGGTGTGGCACGGCTACCTGCCCGCGCCGTTCCGGTCCGGCTACGAGGAGACGATGAGCTACGGCCGCGGCTTCGTCCACCCCCTGCGCGAGCTTCTGGTCACGCCGCCCGAGCCGCAGGCACGCCTGTGACCGTGCGCTTCGCCGACGTCGACGACGTCCGACTCGAGTGGGAGGTCGTGGGGGCGGGGCCGGAGCTGGTCTACCTCCACGGACTGTCCGGCAACCTCGAGGTCGACCGCCGCCTGTGCGACCGGCTCGGCCGGCACTTCACGGTGATGTGGTACTCGGCCCGCGGCCACGGCCGGTCGACCGCCCCGGTGGGCCGCGGCGGCTGGGACTACCGCTGGTTCGCGGCCGACCTCGACGCGATGATCGACGTCGCCGGGTTCGAGCGCCCCTTCCTCGTCGGGGGCTCGCACGGCGCCAACACGCTGTTGCGCCACGCCGTCGAGCACCCGGAGCGTCCGGTCAGCGGAGCGGCCGTGATCGCACCGGGCGCCAACGCGCTGCGCCGGCCCCGCCGCCTGTCCTTCTACGCGCTCCAGGCGGTCCACCACTGGGGGATGCGCAAGGGCGACGACGGGCTGATCCGGCTGATCACCGGCATGGAGCCGGGCGCGGGCGACGCGGACCTGGTGACCATCGCGGCCGCCCGGACCCACGACTTCGGCCAGCTCCGCCAGGTGCTGCGGCACGTTCCCGACCAGCAGGCCGTGGCCCCCGAGCGCCTGGCCGAGGTCAGGCTGCCGTGCGTGGTCTCGGCGTGGGAGGGCGACCCGATCATCCACCCGTACGAGGTGGCCACGCGCGTCGCCGACCTGCTCCCGGGCGCCCGGTTCGAGCGCATCGAGCGGCTCGTCGACCGCCCCGCCCTCGACGTCGCCGAGTACGCCACGACCAACATCCGCCGCTGGTACGAGCAGCTCACCGGCGCCGCCGCCTGACGTTGCAGGACCGGCGCTACTGGAAGGCGGAGCGCAGGTCGATGCCGTTGCTCTTACCGGGCCCCATGACCTCCCAGTACAGCGGGTACTCGGGGAAGTCGTAGGTGCGCCGGTCGGAGTCCCAGTCCACCACCGTGTAGTGGCGCAGCGCCTTGGTCGTGAACGGCCCGTCGGCGCCCGGGAAGCGCCAGCTCAGGGGCACGTGCGCGTCGTAGTAGTAGTCGCCCATGCTGTGAGCCCCGACCAGCATCGAGTTCGCGGTCAGCTCGCCGGTGAGCTGCTCGCCGCGGAGCATCATCTCCGCAGCGGGCAGGAACGCGGCACACACGAGCTGCACGGCGGCCGACTCGCTCTGCCCGTCGTTGCCGTAGTAGCGCTCGTAGATCGTCCTGCAGTTGCCCTCGCGCGGGTGCTCCCCCGGCGGGATCCTGCTCGACAGCCCGACGGCGTTGTCCCACTGCTGCTGGTCCTGGAGCGACCCGCCGAGGTCGGTGTCGGACAGCACCATGTACGACGTGAACGTCCAGGTCGGGTACCACTGCTGCTGCGAGGCCGCCTGGGTGAAGAAGATCGGGGCGATCGGGTTCGGCGCCATGAAGTAGACCTGGTCGCAGCCCTTGGCCTTGAGGCGCGCCGCACCGGTGCTGGACTGCTGCTGGGCGGTCGACACATCGTCCTGGTAGACCAGCTCGTCGACCATCACGATGCCGTGGCGGTCCAGGTAGCGGTGGAAGATCTGCGAGTACAGGTCCCAGTCGCCGCTCACGCCGCTCTCGGGGCGGACGATGCAGGGCTTGTGGTTGCGGCTGTCGAGGTAGTAGTCGCCGAACGCGGTCCACGCCTCGAGGTTGCCCTCGATCTCCTGGATCAGGCCGATGCCGTTGGGGCCGTAGCGCTGCAGCGACGCGGGGTCGTCGCGCCCCACGTAGGTCGGGACCGAGCGCGACTGGACGTAGTCGGCCACGTCGTGCAGGCCCGGGAAGACCGCGAACACCTGCTCGTCGTCGACCAGGTAGCGGGCGGCCGCGAGCGCCTTCTCGGGACACCCGCCGCCACCGTCGTCGCCCACGTACACCTGCCACTCGCGCCCGTTGACGCCACCGTTGTCGTTGATGTGCCGGGTGAACGCGTCGATCGCCCTGTCGATGTCGCCGGTCGCGGCCGCACCGAGCATCGCCTCGAGCACGCCGGCGTCCCCACAGGAGGCCTCGTTGTAGGAGATCCCGAACTTCACGTGCTCGTCGGTCACCCCCTGCGTCCGCAGCCCGAAGTTCGGGACGGTGGCCGTGCCCGTCGGCGGCGTGGTGGGCCCGGTCGTGCCCGACCCGGCCGTCGAACCGGTCTCGGTCCCCGTCGTCTGCGGCTCCGACGGTCCGGTCGTGCCGTCGTCCCCGCCGTCGGCCGTGCCACCGTCGGTGGCTCCACCGTCGGTGTCACCGGAGGTCGCGGACGGCTGATCGGTCGGGTCGACCGTCCCACCTGAGGAACCCCGCGACGGACCGGAGCCACCGTCGGTCGTTGCGCTGCCACCCGTCGAGGAGCTGTCCACGTCCTGGACTTCGGGCGAGCCCAGCGAACCGCGGTACTCGAGCTCGCCCACCGAGGCGACCGCGGTGACCAGGACGCTGACCGCCGCGATCGCGATGGCCCTGGTCCACCGCGAGTCGGCGTTGATCGAGTCAACGAGTGACGACCACATCATCAGGCGGACCCCCGAGTTCGTACCTACTTTAGACGAACTCGTCCGTCACGGCAACGACGACAACGAGTCGGCCCACGATATATGTACACTGCTCGTACGAACACCTCTGGCGACCCACAGGACCCTACCCATGCCCCTGGCCTGCATCGAGGTCGGCGGGAGCAGCGTCGAGACCCTGCTGCTCGCCGATGACGGCACGGAGCACCGCCGGCTCGACGGCGCCGTCGTCCCCGACGGCCACCGCGTCCTCGTGGCCGTGCCCGGCATCGTCGAGGGCAACCGGGTGCTCGCGGCGTCCAACCTCGGGTGGTTCGACATCGACCCCCTGCGGGCACTGGGCCTGGACCGCTCGGCCGACCTGGTCCTGAACGATGCCGAGGCAGCCGCGCTCGGCGAGGTCGCGCTGCGCCACGACCAGCAGGTCCGCGACGCGGTGTACGTGGGCCTGGGCACCGGCGTCGGCGGCGCCGTGGTGATCGGCGACCGGATCGTGGCAGGCAACCTGTTCGGCCACCAACCGGGGTTCTCGGACCTGACCTGCCCGTGCGGCGCCGTCGGCTGCCTCGAGACGGTCGCGGCCGGGTGGGCGCTGCCCACTCCCCTGCGCCCGGGTGACCGCGACGCGATCGCCGCAGCGGTCGCCAGGGCCATCGACAGTGAGCCGCTGGCCACCCCGAGCCTGGTCGTGATCGCCGGCGGGCTCGCCCGCCGCTACCCCGACCTCGTCCCGGCGATCGGCGCACGCCTGCCGGACCGCAGCGTCGCACCCAGCGCCGCCCCGAACGGGGCGAAGTCCGCGGCCGCGTGGGGCCTGCGCCTGGCCGACGAGCTGGGTCGATCGGTGCCCGACCTGGTGCGCTGACGGGCCGGTGACCGCAACCGGACGGCACGTCAGGACGGGGGCCCGAACCGCTCCAGGGCGCGCGTGAGCACGACATCGGTCAGGTTGTCGCCACGCACCACGGTGTCCGGGTGCGGGTACTGGACGTCGCCGTCGCGCCACGTCACGCCGTAGACCGCGAAGCGGATCCCGAACACCTGCTGGTCGAGCCGGTGCAGCCGCGGCCAGACGTCGCCGAGGCCCATCGCCGCGCCCCGCCCCTCGCCGCGCACCAGGTAGACGGCGAAGTTCATCACCAGCGCCTCCCACTGCCACGCGGTCAGCCAGGGTTCGAGCTCCTGCTCCCAGTCGGGCTCCAGGCCGTCACGGCAGCCCGCAGCCAGGAAGTCGGGGAGGCGATCGTCACCGTCGAAGGCGGCGTCGACCCACGAGAGCAGCTCCCGGTCGGGACCGGGGTCGGTCAGCCACGACCGGCACGCTCGCGCGAGCGGGGTCAGGCCGGGCACCTTGCCCACGACCTCGCGCCAGGCTGCCTCGCGGTCCTCGCCGGGATCGCGCCAGTGGCGGGCGGACACCTCGAGGCCGATGCGGCTGGCCAGCGGCAGGCTCATGAAGTTGAACCCGACGCCCGCGCACACCGCGCGGGTCGCCGGGTCGCGTGACGGGGCCGGGCCGAGGTGCAGGACCGGCGCCATGCCCAGGTCGTTCACGGGGAAGTTGTCCCCCAGGAAGATGGGACGGTCGAGCTCGTCGGCCAGCCGCTGCGCGTCGGCGGCGGGGACGTCGGGACTGGTGATGCTCGGCCCGGTCCACGCGACGCTGACCTCGGCCGGGAGCTCGGCCGCGAAGCCGCGGAGGTAGGACGTGGCGTGCGCGGTGGCGTAGTCCACCCCGACCGTCATCCACCGCACGTCGTCGGGCAGCCCCCGCACCGCGGCGGCCACGGCACGACCGTGGGTGGCGCCGAGGTCCGCCCCGCCCGGCGCGATGTCGTCCCACTGGACCCCGAGGTTGCGGATCCCGACGTCGTGGAGCTGGCGCAGTTTGGCGACCAGCGCGGCCTCGTCCTCGCCCGCGCGCCAGTCCAGCCCGGGTGACAGCGTCATCGCCAGATCGATCCCGGATGCCGTGGCGACGTCGAGCATCTCCTCGAACCGATCCAGGTGCTCGTCGGGGTAGGGCTCGCGCCACCGG
>DASWKO010000289.1:0-18290 GCA_036396595.1 Nitriliruptorales bacterium
GCCGTTCGAGGTCGCGTCGTCCCTGCTGACGATCACCGATGAAGTGCTCGAGACCGTCGAGGCTGAGGCCTGAACCACCACCTGACCGGGCGGGCAAAGGAGGATCGACATGCGTACCCACAGCAACTCCCTGATCGCCGTCACGGCGATCGCCGGTCTGATCGGCACCGCGTGTGCTGCGTCGGACGCGCCGACCCCCGAGCCGGCGGCCGCCCAGCCGGCCGCGGCTCAGCCCGAGCTCGATGCGGACGAGCGACCCGTCGACTTCGTCGGGAAGCTTGCGCTCGACCCGACGTCGGGGCCGGCGGGCACCGACGTCACGATCACCGGCGAGGATCTACCGGCGGATACCGAGCTGGAGCTGCTGTGGGTGGGGGCCGATTGCGACTGGGTACTGCAGGGCGAGCAGCGCGAGGAGTATCACGGGCGACAGTGCGCAGCGCGCGAGGATCCGATCGGATCCGTCACCACCGACGGCTCGGGACATCTGTCGGTGAGCTTCGCCGTCCCCCAGGGCTACGGCTTCGCGCACGACGTCCTGGTCGTCGATGGTTCGGGGACGGTGCGCAACAAGGCGCTGTTCCTGGTCGATGTGGAGGTCACGGTGAGCCCGGAGTCCGGGCCCGTCGGGACCCCTGTCACCATCGAGGTCCGGGGGATGGGGTGGCAGAGCCTCGAGGACACCCGCACGATCCTGTACGACAACCGCTACGTCGGGTTCATGTCCGCGGTGACAACGGGCGGGACCGCCCGTGCCGTCATCCCGGCGACCGGCGCTCCCGGCCCGCACCGCATCGAGATCAACCGCGGCGCCTACACCTTCCCCTACCTCAACCCGGCGCAGTCACCGCGTCCTGACATCCCGACCTTCGAAGCGGTCTTCACCGTCACCGAAGGCGACCCGCTCCTGCCGGCGCCGATCGCGGATCAGAACCCCGCAGCGGTGACCCAGGACATCCCTCACGGCTCCGGAGACGCTCCCGCCATCGCGGCTGACGTCGTCTCCGGACCGGTCGGCACCCCCTTCGAACTGCGTGGTGACGCCTTCGCACCGGACGCAACGGTGGAGCTGCGCTGGTTCCGCATCGTCGGCAACCGTGTGAGCGGCCAGGGCTGGGACGAACGCGAGGTGGTGCTCGGTGAGGTGATCGTGGCAAGGGACGGCGGCTTCACGTTCGCGTCCGAGATCCCGGGGGACGTCGGAGGTCCGCACCGTATCGAGGCGGCCGTCGCGGGTACCGCGGTGGCGCAGACCTCGATCGTCATCACCCCCCAGGCCGATGCCATCCCCGCTCGGGTGCGATGGGGCCAGGACCTCGGCATCCACCTGACCGGGGTGGGCTGGACCGAGACCGCCAACATCTACGCGCTGGTGTACGACAACGCCTACGTCGGTTACGCCTGCGGGTTCAACACCCAGGGTGACGTCCTGATCCCGCTGAAGGCGACCGGCGAGCCCGGTTGGCACTTCGTCGAGCTGTACCCGGCGATCTACAAGGGCAAGGAGAAGCCGGGACGGGACAACTTCCGCATCCCGCAGCTCACCGCCGAGGACGACCACCCGGGCGAGGATCTGCCCGTGTTCCGCTTCGCGTTCCTCATCGAGGAGGGCTGACGCAAGACCGCTGGCTGCGCGCCTGTCCAGCCGACCGGCGGTGGGCTCGACCAGCGTCGACGTGACTTCCGGCCCTCGCGCTGCCCCGACGCCGACGGCGCGAACCTGTGGGCGACGTGGACGAGTCGGACCGCCCTGACCAGGGCGAACGGGCCCATTCCCACGGGACCCTCGGCCCTCGTGCGGCCGTCCGATACCCCGGACACTGCGTCCCGTACCTGGGACTGCGGTCTCCCCAGCCCCGACCGAGCGGAGCCGTCGCACGTGCGTGTCACCCTGCCCAGCCGATCGCCGTTCGCCTCCGTGGTGGGTTCGGTCCTGCTCGCGCTGCTCTACCTGGCGGCTGCCCTCGTCTGGGTCGTGTTCGGGCCGTCCCTGCCGGGTGGCCGCTGGCTGGCCGTGCACCTGTTCACGCTCGGCGTGCTCAGCAACCTCGTCCTGGCCATGACCCGGCACTTCGCCGTCACGCTGACGCGGTCGGCCACGGCGCCTACGGGTGCGGTCGTACCGCTGTTCAACGCCGGCACGGTCGCCGTGCTCGTGGGTGTGGCGAGCAGTGCCCGCTGGCTCGTCGCGGTCGGGGCGAGCGTCGCGACCGTGGCGGTGCTGGTCGCCTACCGGGAGCTGCGCCGGATGCGACGGGGGTCCCTCGGCGCGCGCTTCGCGTGGATCGTCCGGCTGTACGAGCGCGCCCACGGCGCGTTCCTGCACGGCGCGGCGCTCGGGCTGCTGATGGGCGTCGGTGCGCTCGGCGGCACGTGGTACGGGTCCGCACGGCTCGCGCACCTGCACGTCAACGTGCTGGGCTGGGGCGGGTTGACCCTGCTCGCGACGCTGGTGTTCTTCGGGCCGACGGTCGTGCGCCAGCGGATCGAGGACGGCGCCGACGACCGGGCCGCGCGCGTGCTGCGTCATGGTGCGACGGGACTCACGGTCGGGACGCTGCTGCTGCTCGCGACGGGCGTGGGCGGAGGGTGGGTGATCCCGCTTCGGATCGCGGCGGCATGCGCGCTCGCGGTGCTGGCGTGGGCCGCGAGCGTCACGTGCTCCGCCGTGCTGCGGACGGTGCTGCGATCGACCGTCGCGGGACGCTGGGCGGTGGGCAGCGTGGCGATCTGGCTGCCCGCGCTGCTGTGGCTCGATGTCGCGGTGGTCGCGACGGGCACCTGGCGCCACCTCGACGCGCTCGGCCTCGCGGCGTTGGTCGGGGTACTGCTGCAGTCGATCGTCGTCACGCTGCTCCACCTCGCACCGACCTTCGTGGCCAACGGCGGGGCGCGGGAGCAGGTCCGCGCCGCGCTGGATCGGCTCGGCGGCGTCCGGACGCTGGTGTTCAACCTGGGGGTGGTCGCCCTGGTCGCGGCCGCTGGTGGTGGGACCGCCCTCGGGCTCGCCGGCCCGATCATGGCCCGGGCGGGGGGCGTGCTCGTGGTGGCGGCGGTGTCCCAGCCGGTGGTCGCCGTCCTCCGGGCGCGCCGGCTGATCTCGACACCGGTGCCCTGATGACCGTTCGGCCGCTTCCAGCTCGGGTCCTTCGGCCACGCCATGCGGGGACCTGTGGCCCTGGGTGACGGGCGGCAGCCGCTGCACCCTCGAGGTGTGTCTCATCGAGGAGGCAGAGGAGGCAGCAGTGGACAGCTTCACGCAGATCGTGGACGAGTTGCGCGCACCGACGCGCGAGTTCCGCCGCGCCGCGCCCGATGCCTGGGCCGGCTTCGGCGCGCTGCACGCGGCGGCGGTGGCCGACGGAGCCGTGTCCGGCCGGATCAAGGAGCTGGTCGCGCTCGCGATCGCGGTGGCGGGCCACTGTGACGGCTGTGTCGCCTACCACGCCCGTGCCGCCGCCCAGAAGGGCGCCACGCGCGAGGAGACCGCCGAGATCCTCGCCGTCGCGTTGCTGATGGCTGGCGGACCCGCATCCGTCTGGGCGCCCCGGGCGCTGGCTGCGTTCGACGAGTTCGTCGTCGCGGACGAGACCGAGGCTGCCTGAGTTGAGCCTGGCCGTCGCCTCGCGGTTCTACCCGTGGCAGGCGCGTGCCACGCTGCCCTACCCTGAGGGCGCTGCGACGCGTGGGCGCGACGGGAGGGGGCGCCGTGCACGAGCCGGAAGGTGTGGTGGCGGTCACGGGTGCGACCGGTCGGGTCGGTGGACGTGTGGCCCGCCAACTCGCCGACGCCGGCGTGCCACAGCGGCTGCTCGTGCGCGATCCGTCGCGGGCACCCGAGCTGGCTCACGCGGGCGTCGCCCGCGCCAGCTACGCGGACGGGCGGGCCAGCCGGGCCGCCCTCCAGGGCGTCGAGACCGTGTTCATGGTTTCGGGCGCCGAGGCCCCCGACCGGGTCGAGCAGCACGCCACGTTCATCGACGCCGCGGCCGATGCCGGCGTGCGGCGCCTCGTGTACCTGTCGTTCTACGGGGCAGCACCGGACGCCACCTTCACGCTGGCGCGCGACCACTGGGCCACCGAGGAGCACGTGCGGACCAGCGGGCTGGCGTGGACGTTCCTGCGCGACAACCTGTACCTCGACTTCCTCGCGTTCGTGGCGGGCGACGACGGTGTCATCCGCGGGCCGGCGGGCGACGGGCGCGTCGCTGCCGTCGCGATCGACGACATCGCGGACGTGGCCGCGACCGTGCTGCGTGACCCGGGACGCCACCAGGGGTGTACGTACTCGCTCACCGGGCCCGCAGCGCTCACGCTCGAACAGGTCGCGGCCACCGTGTCGCGCGTGACAGGGCGGGAGGTGACGTTCCACGACGAGACCGTCGGCGAGGCGTTCGCCTCCCGTGAGGGCTACGGCGCGCCGGCCTGGCAGGTCAAGGCATGGGTCAGCACCTACAGCGCCATCGCGGCCGGCGAGCTGGCCGGGGTGACCGACCACGTGGAGCGGGCGACCGGCCGGTCCCCGCGCACCCTCGAGCACGTGCTCCGATCCAGCGGTTCCGGCACCAGTTGATCGTGGATCTGGGCCCGGCTCCGTACCAGTTGACGCCGGACCGGGTGACGTGGGCGCGGTCGCCGGTGCCATAGGGGCGACGATCGGGCAGGATACGGCCCACCACTTTCGAGCAAGGGGTCCATCGTGGGTCATGCCGAGGAGGTCGTACGACGCGAGGTCGAGGGCTTCATGCGGGGGCTGCGCCGTCGCAACCCGCACGAGCAGGAGTTCCACCAGGCGGTCGAGGAGTTCGCCTGGTCGGTGATGCCGGTGGTCCTGGACCACCCCGAGTACGCCGAGGCGAGGATCCTCGAGCGCATGACCGAACCGGACCGCGTCATCATCTTCCGGGTGACCTGGGAGTCCGACGACGGCCAGGTCCACGCCAACCGGGCCTGGCGTGTCCAGTTCAACAACGCGATCGGGCCCTACAAGGGCGGCCTGCGCTTCCACCGCGACGTCACGCAGAGCGTGCTCAAGTTCCTCGGGTTCGAGCAGACCTTCAAGAACGCGCTGACCGGCCTGCCGATGGGCGGGGCCAAGGGCGGCGCCAACTTCGACCCGCACGGGCGCTCGGACCGCGACGTGATGCGGTTCTGCCAGTCGCTGATGATCGAGCTGCACCGTCACATCGGCGAGGACACCGACGTCCCCGCTGGCGACATCGGCGTGGGCCGCCGCGAGATCAGCTACCTGTTCGGACAGTACAAGCGCATCGAGAACCGCTTCCAGGGCATCCTGACCGGGAAGGGCCTGACCTTCGGGGGCAGCCTGGTCCGGACCGAGGCGACCGGCTACGGGGCGGTCTACTTCGCCGCCAACATGCTCGAGCGGGTCGGTGAGGGCCTGGAAGGCAAGCGCTGCGTGGTGTCCGGATCCGGCAACGTCGCCATCTACACGGCCGAGAAGCTGGTGCAGCAGGGCGCGATCGTGCTCAGCCTCTCCGACAGCTCCGGGATGATCCACGATCCGGATGGGCTCGACGAGGAGAAGCTGGCCGCCATCAAGGACCTGAAGGAGGTCCGTCGAGGCCGGCTCGATGAGCACGCGGAGCGCTACGGCTGCGACTACCTCGAGGCCGGCCGACCGTGGGCGGTCCCGTGCGACATCGCCTTCCCGTGCGCCACCCAGAACGAGCTCGGGCTGGAGGACGCCGAACGACTCATCGCCAACGGGTGCCGGCTCGTGGTCGAGGGCGCCAACATGCCCTCGACCCTCGACGCCGTGCGGAGGTTCCACGACGCCCGCATCCTGTTCGCGCCGGCCAAGGCCGCCAACGCGGGCGGCGTCGCGGTCAGCGGGCTGGAGCAGAGCCAGAACGCACTGCGCATCTCGTGGTCACACGAGGAGGTCGACCGCCGGCTTCGCGACATCATGCGCCGGATCCACGACCAGTGCGTCACGAACGGTGACGACCGCGACGGCTACGTCGACTACGTGGAAGGCGCGAACGTCGCGGGGTTCCTGAAGGTCGCCGACGCGATGATGTCCTACGGGGTCGTGTGATCAGCCCGAGCTGGCCAGGGCCGACATGGCCGCGAGCTGGACCCTGCTGAACGACTCGCGCAGCGGCACGTCCGCGATGAGGTTGGTGAGCTCGCGGATGCTGCTCTGCGCACGCTCGCGCAATGCCTCCGCCTCGTCGCCATCGCCCTGGCGGGAGCGCACCGCCGCGAGCCGGCCCAGCGCCTCGATCCTCGTGAGCGCCTGCCCGGCTTCCGTCGACGCCGACACGGCTTCGGTGAGCAGGGTGGTGGCATCCGCATCACGTCCCTCGGCCGCCGCCAGCGCGCCGTCGAGCACGAACAGCTCGGGCTCGTAGAGTCGGACACCGTGGGTCGACACCAGACCACGCACCTGGTCGAGCGATGTCCGTGCCGCATCCAGACCTCCCTGGGCCAGCGCGATCCGGGCCAGGCCGAACAGCACGCGCGGCCGCTCCCACATGGCGGTGACCCCGGATGCCTCGAATGCCACTGCGAAGTCCGCAGCCGCGGCGTCCAGCGCGCCTCGTGCCAGGTTCGCGCGGGCGAGATCGGCCCACACGCTCGTGCCGAAGAACTCTCCCGTCGCCGAGGCGACGAGCTCGACTGCCTCGGCGCGCAGTTCGTCCACGCCTTCGTTGACACCGCAGGCGGCCAGGACCCGGGCCCGACCGGCGGCACCGGCACTGACCGCTGACGGCTGGGACAGGGTCCGGCCGTAACGTTCGGTCGTGGCATAGGCGGACAGCGCGGCCTCGACGTCACCGGCGTACCCGGCGCACTCACCGAACCGGTAGTACGCGGCCGGTCCGTGATAGGAGGTGTAGCGGTCGATCGTCGGCAGCGCGGCCCGGAGCAGCTCGAGCGCGCGATGCAGGTCACCGTCGCGCAAGGCGAAGCCCGTGGCACAGTTGGCCTCGAGCACGGCTGCGATCTCATCGTCGTCGAGCTCACCAGCGACCTCGACGCCTTCTTCGTACGCACTCCGGGCCTCGTCGAACCGCCACGTGGCGACGAGGTTGACGGCCTTGCGGACCAGGCCCGTCAGCCGGATCACCTCGTTCCCGGCGCGCTGCCCGAGGCGCGCCGTCGCGTCGTCGTGCTCGACCGCGCGGTCGAAGTCGCCCTGGAAGGCGGTGACGAAGCACGCGTTCATGTGGTACTCGGCCAGCCCCAGGTCGTCGCCCACCTCCTCGGCCAGAGCGCGCGCGTCGGCGAGGTAGCGCATCGCGCCGTCGTAGTCGCCGGCGAGCGCCGCCGTGCTGAACCCCAGGCGGTTGAGCGCGGTCACCTGCATGGTCGGCAAGCCCGTAGCCCTGCCGTAGTCCAACAGGGACTGGAACGTGGCCGACGCCTGGGACAGGTCGGGGATCAGCGAGTACGCCTCGCCCAGACCGTCGTGCGCCGCGAGGATCAGGTCGGGATCGGCATCCGCCGGCGGCGACTCCAGGGCGGCCGAGAACGAGCTGATCGCGTCGCGCAGCGCCATCGCACGCGTCGCCCGGCGCCCGGTCTCGACCAGGTGCGGGAACGCCGACGCCGTGTCGCCCGCCTCGAGGAAGTGCCGGGCGATCTCGTGGGCGTCATCGGCGTCGTGGGCGACCAGATGCCGTGCCACGCGACCGTGCAGGTCCCGTCGGGTGCGCAGGAGCACCGTGCTGTAGGCCGTTTCCTGGATCAGCGCGTGGCGGAACGAGTACACCGGCTCTGGGATCCGGCGCTGCTCCTCGAGGATCCCGCGACGGACGAGCTCGGACGTCGCGGTCTCGAGCCCGTCCTGGGCCCCGACGGCGGCGACCAGGGTGGGAAGGTCGAACTCGCGCCCGATCACGGAGGCGACCTGTGCCACCTGGCGCGTGGGCTCGTCCAGCCGGTCGAGCCGTGACGTGAGCAGGCCCGTCAGCGACGGGGGCACCTGGATGTGCTCCTGACCGAGGCGCCCGGTCCGGCGCGATGCCGCCAGCGCCGAGTCGTCGCCGATCGAGCGCACGAGCTCCTCGACGAACAGCGGGTTGCCGCTCGCGCGCTCGAGGATCGTGCTCCGCAGGTCGTCGTCCACCTGGACGTCACCGAGCAGGGCACCGAGCAGGACCTCGGTCGCCGCACCCTCCAGTGCCTCGAGCTCGATCGCCGTGTGGCGGTGCGCATGGTCGCGGGCAGCGGCCTCGACGAGCTGCCACGAGGGTTCGTCCCGGCTCGGTCGCATCACCAGCAGCAGCATCAGGGGGGCGGTCTCGGTCACGTCCATCAGTCGCTGCACGAGCGTGAGCGACAGGTCGTCCGCCCAGTGCACGTCGTCGAGGACCAGGAGCACGGGACGCCGCTGCGCCTCCGCCGCGAGGTAGGTGGCCACCGCTTCGGTCGTGCGCTCGTGGAGCACCGGCGCGCTCAACGATCCGATCAGCCCGGCCTGCTCGTCGGGCGCGGGGGCGCCCACGAGGCTCGCCAGCAGGCCCGCCACGTCGGTGTCGCGCTGTCCGGTCGCGCGCTCGTGAGCCGTGACGATGCGGTCGAAGCACGCGGTCGGGTCCGCCGGGTCCTGGTCCCACCAGGTGCACAGCAGGTCCACGAACGCGGCGTGCGGGACGCCACGCTCGTAGGAGCGTGCCTGCCCGTGCAGCCACGACAGCGCGCCGTCCGTGGCGGCCGACGTCGCGATCGGAAGCCGGTTGCTCACGTCCTCGCGCAGCGCTCGGAGCAGACGCGACTTGCCGACGCCGGCCTCGCCGCCCAGCGTGACGATCCCACCCAGCCCGTCGCGCAGGCGTGCGACCGCCCCCTGGAGGCCGGCGAGTTCCTCCTGCCGCCCGACCAGGGGCGTCGCCGCCGTCCCGGGCTCTCGAGCGCTGCCGCGGTAGCCGACCACGCGGTGGGCGGGCACCGGCTCACCCTTGCCCTTGACGTCGACGGGTCCGAGCGGCTCGGTCTCGAACGCCGAGCCGAGCAGGCGCAGCGTCTGGTCGGTGACCTGCACGGTCCCGGGCTCCGCGGTCTGCTCCATCCGCGCCGCGATGTTGATCGCATCACCCAGCGCGGTGTACTCGACCCGGAGGTCGGAGCCGACCTCGCCGACGACCACCAGCCCGGTGTTGATCCCCACGCGCACGGCGATCGGGACGCCGTGGCTCTGCTCGACCTGCGCGGTGTACGGGGTGACCTGCTCGATGATGTCCAGCCCCGCCCGGACGGCCCGGACGGGGTCGTCCTCGTGCGCGATCGGGGCGCCGAAGAAGGCCAGGATCGCGTCGCCCTGGAGCCGGGCCAGGGTCCCCTCGTAGCGGTAGACCGGCGCGATGAGGTGACCGAACGCGCCGTTCATGATCTCGGCCCAGTCCTCGGGGTCGAGGTGCTCGGCCGCCGCGGTCGACCCCTGGATGTCGGCGAACAGCATCGTGACCGTGCGACGCTCGCCCCGCATGGTCTGGCCGGTCTGGGCCGCGCGGATCTTGCGCAGCAGCTCCTCGGGGACGTAGCGCGCGAGATCCTCGGACCCGTCCCCGCCCTCGTCTCCGGCCACGGGTGTCGCGCCCGTCAGCGCGGTCCCACAGCTCGAGCAGAAGTTCGCCCCCGCCTCGTACGGGGCCGAGCACGTGGGACAGCGCAGCTCGAGCCCGTTCCCGCACCGCGAGCAGAACCGAGCGCCGTCGTCGTTGAGGTGGTCGCACCAGGGGCACTGCATCGACGTCCTGACCTCCAAGGCGTGGTCACACTACTCCTACCGGTCGCGAAAGGCCCTGCGCAACGCGGCTCGGCAAGCTCGCCCGCGTCCGCGCGGCAGCCCCTATCGTGGGGCGCGTCGGAGGGCGTACATGCACATCGACCAGGTCGCGGTCGTCGTGCAGGACACGTGAGGCAGCCATGAGTCAGGACACGACGGTCCGGTGCGGGCAGTGCAGCACCGGCAACCCGGGCGGTGCGCGGTTCTGCATGGGCTGTGGTGGGTCGCTGGAGGTGCCCTGTCCGAGCTGCGGCACCGAGCTGCCCCCGGCCGCCAGGTTCTGCTTCAACTGCGGCCACGACATCGAGGTCGGCGCGACCGCGCAGGAGTCGGGACAGACCGCGCAGCAGGTCGCGAGCGGCATCGCCGACCAGCTCCGCGAGATCACCGTCGGCGCCGGCGAGCGCCGGACGATCACGATGCTCTTCTGCGACGTGAAGGACTCGACCGCGACCGCGGAGCAGCTCGACCCGGAAGCCTGGTCGGACATCATGCACGAGGCCATGGCGTGCTTCGCGGGGCCGGTCGAGCGCTACGGCGGCACGGTGGCACGACTGCTCGGTGACGCCATCCTGGCCTACTTCGGTGCCCCGGTCGCGCACGAGGACGATCCCCAGCGCGCCCTGCTCGCGGCGCTCGCGATCCTCGAATGCTCGCGCGACCTGTGCATCCGCGTCCGGGAGCAGCACAGCACCGACTTCGACGTCCGGGTCGGCATCAACACCGGTCTCGTCGTGGTCGGTGCGATGGGATCGGAGCGGTTCGGCGAGTACGCCGCGCTCGGCGATGCCGCCAACGTGGCCGCGCGGATGGAGCAGACCGCCGAGCCCGGCACGATCCGCATCGCAGAGCCCACCTACCGGCTCATTGCGCCATTGTTCGACACCGAGCCGGTGGGGACGATCGACGTCAAGGGGCGGACCGAGCCCATCGCCGCCTACACGGTCGTGGCGGCGCGCGGCATGCCTGGCCAGGTGCGTGGGATCCAGGGGTTGTCGTCGCCGATGGTCGGGCGCGAGCAGGAGCTTGCGCAGCTCGTGGAGGCGGTGGAGGCCGTGCAGGCCGGCGGAGGGCGCATCGTGGCGGTGACGGCGGAGGCCGGCCTCGGCAAGTCCCGCCTCGTGTCCGAGCTGCGTGGCCGGCTCGAGCACGCCGGCCTGCACTGGATCGCCGGTCAGTGCCACTCCTACGAGGACACCACGCCGTACGCCCCGTTCATCCCGGCGCTGCACGACTGCCTCGACCTGCACGACCTCGACACGCCGGCCGCACGGACCGCGCGGGTGCTCGAGATCGCGACGGACGTCCTCGGTGAGAGCGGACGCGAGCAGGGCCTGTACCTGTGCACGCTGCTCGGGCTCCCGCTGGATCCCGGGGACCGTCCAGCCGTGGCCTTCACCGATCCCGGGACGCTGCGCGGGCGCGTCTTCGACGCCGTCGCCGCCCTCCTCGAAGGCCTGTCGTCGCGACAGCCGGTCGTGCTCGAGCTCGAGGATCTCCACTGGGCCGATCCCACGTCGATCGAGCTCGTGCACCACCTGCTTCCCGTCGCGGACCGGGCGCGGATCCTGCTGCTGCTGCTGTTCCGACCGCGGCGCGACGAGCCGTCGTGGACGCTGCACGAAGCCGCGGCACGCGACCATGCACACCGTTACACGCCGATCACCCTGTCACCGCTGGACGATGCGCGGTCGCGTGAACTCGTCGGCCACCTGCTACGGGTCGAGGGCCTGTCCCCGAGCGTGCGCGAGGCGATCCTGGCCAAGGCCGAGGGCAACCCCTTCTTCGTCGAGGAGGTCATCCGCTCGCTGCTCGACGACGGCACCGTCGTCCGGGATGGCGAGCGGTTCGTCGCGACCCGCGACCTCGACGGCATCGAGGTCCCCGACACCCTCGGGGCGGTGCTGCGCACACGACTGGACCGGCTCGAGCCCGCGACCCGCACGGTCGTGCACACCGCGTCCGTGCTGGGACGCGATTTCTCGCTCGAAATGCTGCGTCTGCTGGTCGATCCGGGGCTCGATCTGGACGGAGTGCTGACCGACCTCGAGCGTCGCGAGCTGGTGTTCGAGAAGCGCCGCGAGCCCGACGTGGTGTTCAGCTTCAAGCACGCCCTCACGCGTGATGCGGCCTACCAGACGCTGCTCCAGTCGGTGCGACGTGACCTGCACCGCGTCGTCGGCAAGCTGGTCGAGGAGCGGTATCCGGACCGGGTCTTCGACCTGGCCTGGCACTTCGCGGAGGCCGACGAGCCGGTGCGTGCCGTGCCGTACCTGGTCGCCGCCGGCGAGCAGGCGTTCGCCGCATTCTCGCGCGAGGACGCCGCACGGTACTTCCGGCGGGCGCTCGACCTGTGGGACGTCGCCCAGGACGCGGCCCTCGCGCGCCGCGCCTACGAGGGGCTCGGCCAGGCCGAGATGTTCCTCGGCCGCATGACCGAGTCGATCCAGACGTTCGACGACCTGCTCGCGTTCGCGCGGGAGCACGGCGACGACGTGGGTCAGATCTCCGCGCTGAACAAGGGCGGGCTGGTCGTCCTGCTGGCGACGGGTGACGCGGCGCGCGCGGAAGCCAAGATGGTGGCGGCCCACGAGCTGGCCGAGGCGAGCGGTCATCAGGCGGGCGTGGCCGAGTTCCACGTGGGCTACTGCTTCCTCAACGTGTCACAGGGGCGCCTGGACCAGGCCGAGAAGTACCTCGGTGAAGCCGCCGAGGTGTGCTTCGCGCTGGATGCGCACCACCGCAACTTCGGTCTGACGCACTACGCGACGACGCTCGTCTACCAGGTTCGGTTCGACGAGGCCCGCTCGGCCATCGCGCGTGCGCGTGAGCAGGCCGAGCTGGACCAGGCTCTGGATCACCTGGCCGAGCTCGGCGCCCCGGCCGCCATCATCGAGCTGTTCAGCGGCAGCCCGGCCCGCGCACGCCCGCTGGCGACGGACGGGTTCGAGCTGGCCGCGCGGATCGGTGCGAACCAGCAGCTCGCGGCGCTCGGCTGGATCGCTGGCTCGTGTGCCGCTCAGCTCGGCGACCTCGAGGAGGCGCAGTCGCTGCTCCGGGCAGCCCTCGGCGGCGCGCAGGTCAGCGGGAACACCGGCCCGGGAGCGGCCGCGACCGTGGTCCTGGCCACCATCGAGCAGGTCATCCACGGTCCGGGGTCCCCCTCCGTCCGCACCCTGATCGACCAGGCGCGGGCGCTGTACGAGATGCCGCTGTCGCGGGCGACCGCTGCGGCGATCTTCGCCGGGATGGGCGCCGACCTGATCGTCGCCGGGGACCTCGACGAGGCCCAGGAGGCGCTGACCGTCGCGGCCACGACCCCGTCTGCGACCTCCAAGTTGTTCGCCCCCGAGATCGCGATCTGCCTGGGCGGGGTGGCGTTCGCGCGCGGCCGGATCGACGAGGCCGAGACCCGCTTGCATGCGGCCGCGGACCTCATCGACGCGCACGGCCTCGAGCTGTACCGGCCCCGGACGCTGCTGGGCCAGGCCGCCGTGGCGGTGGGCAGGGGCCAGCTCGACCGTGCGGTCCAGCTCCTGGAGCAGGCCGAGGCCATGGCCACGGACCGTCTGTTGCGCCTGGACCTGCTGAGCATCCAGCGCACGGCGGTGGCCCTGCTCGCGAACGGCGACCAGCACGCCGCCGCAGCAGGGTTCCGCGAGCGGGCCGGCGACACCGTGGCCGAGATCGCGGGGCGGCTCAGCGACCATGAGCTCCGGCGTACCTTCCTCCGGACGAACGCCACCATGCCGCGGCCGGCGGGACAGGTGTGACGATGGCCAAGCCCACGATCCTCGCGGTGGACGACGACCCGCAGGTGCTGTCGGCCGTCCGCGCCGACCTGCGCCGCCGCTACGCCGAGGACTACCGGATCGTCGTGGCGGACGGTGGCGTCTCCGGGCTGAGCACGGTCGAGCAACTGGCGCTGCGCGGCGACGACGTCGCCCTGTTCCTCGTGGACCAGCGCATGCCACAGGTCACGGGGACGCAGTTCCTCGTGTCCGCCCGGGAGCACTTCCCCGACGCGCGCAAGGTCCTGCTGACCGCGTACGCCGACACCGAGGCGGCGATCTCGTCGATCAACGAGGTCGGGCTCGACCACTACCTCATGAAGCCGTGGGACCCACCGGAGGATTCGCTGTACCCGGTGCTCGACGACCTGCTGATGGACTGGGCCGCGAGCCGCCCGGCACCGTTCGACGGCATCCGCGTCATCGGGACGCGCTGGGCCGCCTCGAGCCACGAGGCCAAGGACTTCCTCGGGCGCAACCAGATCCCCTACCGCTTCCTGGACGTCGAGCGCGACCCGGACGCCGAACGGCTGATGGCCGTCCTCGCCGAGGATGCCCGCGCGCTGCCGGTCGTGGTCTTCCCCGACGGCACCGCGATCAGCCAGCCCACCAACCGGGACCTTGCCGAGCGCGTCGGTCTCCAGGTGCAGGCGTCTGCCCCCTTCTACGACCTGGCCGTGGTCGGCGCCGGACCGGCCGGCCTCGCGGCGGCCGTGTACGGAGCCTCGGAGGGGCTGCAGGTCGCCGTGATCGAGCGGCAGGCGACCGGCGGACAGGCAGGCAGCAGCTCGCGCATCGAGAACTACCTCGGCTTCCCCAACGGGATCAGCGGCAGCGACCTCGCGCGGCGGGCGGCCGCCCAGGCCAGGAGGTTCGGGGCCGAGATCCTCACAGCGGTGGACGCCGTGGGGCTGGACGTGGACGGCCCCATCCGCACGCTGCGGCTGAGCGACGGGTCGATCCTGAACTGCCGCGCGGTCGTGATCGCCTCGGGGATGACCGTACGCCAGCTCGACGTCCCCGGTTACGAGCGGCTCACGGGCAGCGGCGTGTACTACGGCGCCACCCTGAGCGAGGCGGCGTCGTACCGGGACGAGGACGTGTTCGTGGTCGGTGGCGCGAACTCGGCGGGCCAGGGGGCCGTGCTGTTCTCCCGGTACGCCCGCAGTGTCACCCTGCTCGTGCGGGGTGCGTCCCTCGAGGCCGGGATGTCGCAGTACCTGGTCGACCAGATCAGCGGCATCGACAACATCGTGGTCGAGCTCAGCACCCAGGTGCGGGAGGTACGGGGCGAGGCGAGCCTCGAGCAGGTCGTGATCGAGCACACCGTGACCGGTGAGGTCGAGGAGCGCACCGGCACCGGGCTGTTCATCTTCGTCGGCGCGATCCCGCACACCGCCTTCCTCGGGGGTGCTGTGGCGTGCAACGCCAGCGGGTTCGTCCTCACGGGGCCCGACCTCGGCGTCGGCGGCTCGCGCCCGGACGGCTGGCCGCTGGAACGCGACCCCTACCCGTTCGAGACCAGCGTGCCCGGCGTGTTCGCGGCCGGGGACGTGCGCGACGGCGCGGTGCGCCGGGTCGCTTCTGCGGTGGGGCAGGGCTCGACCTGCATCTCGCTGGTGCACCAGTACCTGGCGACCGTCTGATGGACGCGGGTGCCTTCGAGCGGCTCCGGAAGGTCGAGTTGTTCGACGGCCTGTCCGACGACGACCTCACGCGGATCTGTGCCGACGTGCGCGACGTCGTGCTCGAACCGGGCCAGAGCCTGTTCCATGAGGGCGACCCCGGCGACGAGGCGTACGTCATCGCAGAGGGCGACATCGAGATCGTGAAGGCGACCGACCGTCGCGAGGTGCTCCTGGCGGTGCGCGGGCCGGGACACGTGATCGGCGAGATGGCGCTGCTCCAGGCGGAGCCCCGCATCGCCGGGGCCCGGGCCCGCACGCACGCCGAGCTGGTCGCCATCCCGAGGGCCGCGCTGGACGAGGTCCTCGACGCCAGCCCGCGCGCCGCCCGGACCGTGTTCAGCACGTTCCTCACGCGACTCAAGGCCACCAACGACCAGCTCAAGCAGAGCGAGCGGATGGCGCAGCTCGGCACGTTGACGGCGGGCGTCGCCCACGAGCTGAACAATCCGGCAGCGGCCGTCGCCCGCGCGGCACAGCGGCTAGCGGGCGAGCTCGATGCCCTGGCCGACCTCGCGGCGACGCCCACGACGTCGACCGTGCGCGCGGCAGCGCTGCGCTCGATCGATCCCGACCGGCAGGGATCGCTCGACGCGCTCGAGCGCAGCGATGCCGAGGCCGACGTCGAGGACTGGCTGGGCGCACGGGGCGTGGACGCGCCGTGGGAGCTGTCGGCCGGTCTGGTGGACGCCGGGGTCGGGGTCCATGACCTCGACGGGCTGGCCGGCGAGGCGTCCGGGGAGGATCTGGCCGACGCCTTCCGACTGCTGGTGGCCACGACGGCGGTCCGCTCGGCCGCCCGCGAGATCGGCGAGGGCGTCGGGCGGATCTCCACCATCGTCCGGTCGCTCAAGTCCTACGCCTACCTGGACCAGTCGCCGGTCCAGGACGTCGACGTCCACCAGGGTCTCGAGGACACGCTCGTGCTGCTCGCGCACAAGACGCGGCACGTCCGGGTGGTGCGCGACTACGCCGACGACCTCCCGACGATCACGGCCCTCGGCACCGAGCTGAACCAGGTGTGGACCAACCTCATCGACAACGCGTGCGATGCACTCGAACAGGTCGGCGACCGCATCCCGACCGTGACCCTGCGCACCCGGTCCGCGGACGGCACCATCGTGGTCGAGGTCGAGGACAACGGGCCGGGCATCCCCGAGGAGCACCAGGCCGAGGTGTTCGACGCGTTCTTCACGACCAAGCCCCCCGGCAAGGGGACCGGGCTCGGGCTGCAGATCAGCTACCGGATCGTCGTGCTCGAGCATCGCGGCGATCTGACCATCAGCTCGGAGCCCGGCCGGACCACGTTCCGCGTGACGCTCCCGATCGAGCCCCCCGAGCCAGCCACGACGGAGGACACCGTGCGCGACGAACCGTGCGACCACCTCGACGACATCTCGACCGGTCCCCGGCCCGAAGGCGGTTGTGCCGAGTGTCTCGAGATGGGCGACACGTGGGTGCACCTGCGCTACTGCGACGGCTGTCGGGCGGTCGGGTGCTGCGATGACTCGAAGAACCGTCACGCGCGCGCCCATGCCACAGCCTCGGGACACCCGGTGGTCCGGTCGCTCGAGCCCGGCGAGGACTGGGCCTGGTGCTTCGAGCACCGCGTCGGTGTCGACCTGCGCACCCCCACCTGAGCCGACGATGCCGGCGGGTGGACCCGGTGAGGGGCACGGCGGCACCCACTACCGTCCGTGTCCCCGGGACGGAGGGTGACGTGGGCAACGAACGGATCACGGGTGACGAGCGGCTCGACCCGCGCATCCGCGCGGTGTTCGAGCACTTCGAGTACATGACGTCGGGTGGTGACGTGGGCAGCCGTGACGAGCTGGTCGCCATGGCGCGGGCCCCGTCGGCGCTCCAGTGGCGTCAGGCGACGGTCGCCCTGCTCGAAGTGCTCGACACCGAGGAGATCGCGCCCTCCGAGGGGCTGACGATCACCGACCACGAGGTCACCTCGCAGCCCGAGGGCAACACCATCAACGTACGCATGATCCGACCGCGAGCCGACGAGCCGCTGCCCTGTGTCGCCTACCTCCACGGCGGCGGGATGGCGGTCCAGTCGGCCTACGACGGCAACTACCGCGCGTGGGGCAAGATCCTGGCCGCCCAGGGCGTCGTGGTGGCGCTGGTGGACTTCCGCAACTGCGTCGTGCCCTCGTCGGTCGAGCAGGTCGCGCCCTACCCCGCGGGGCTGAACGACTGCGTCTCGGCCGTGACCTGGGTCTCCGAGCAGGCGGGCGAGCTCGGGGTCGACCCCGACCGCATCGTGGTCGCGGGGGACAGTGGCGGCGGCAACCTGACGCTGGCCATGGGGATGCGTCTGAAGCGCGACGGTCGTCTGGACCTGATCAGCGGTCTGTACGCCCTGTGCCCCTACATCGCGGGCATCTGGCCGCACCCGGAGTACCCGTCGTCGGTGGAGAACAACGACATCTTCCTCGAGCTGCACCACAACCGCGGCCGGGTCGGGTACGGCATCGAGGCATTCGAGGCGCGCGATCCACTGGCGTGGCCCTCCTTCGCGACCGAGGACGACGTGCGCGGACTGCCTCGCGTGGTCGTTCGGGTCAACGAGGCCGATCCGTTGCGGGACGAGGGCATCGCGTTCTACCGCCTGCTGCTGCGTGCCGGGGTGCCGGCGCGCTGCGACCAGATCATGGGCACGATCCATGCCGTCGAGGTGATGCCAGCGGTCTGTCCCGACATCACCCGGGCGGCCGCCGCCGACATCGCCCGGTTCGCCCGCGCGCCGGGCGCCTGACCGGGTCGTTTCGATCGTCGGGGTCCAACCCGTACCCTCGGAACTGTTGCTGTGGGACAACGACGTCCCGCGGCGTTGCAGGACTCCGACCAGCCCTGTTCCGCCCGCCCGAGGACGTCGACCTGTGAACACACCTGTCTCCCCAAGCCACCGGCCGCGCCCGTTCGGGCTGTACGACCCCCGCTACGAGCACGATGCCTGTGGGGTCGCGTTCGTCGCCGACCTGCACGGCCGCGCGAGTCACGAGCTGGTCCAGCGCGGGCTGACCGGTCTGTGCAACCTCGACCACC
>DASWKO010000290.1:0-3209 GCA_036396595.1 Nitriliruptorales bacterium
GTGGGGGAGGTCGGGGAGGTGGACATGGCTGGCACGGTAGATAGCGGGCGTTCCGCTCCCGTTTCCCGGGCGCGAAGACCACGTGACGACGGGCTCGCACGCCGGGCAGGGCCACCGAGAGCATCGTCACCGTACGGATGCACCCCCCGCGAGCGCGACGTGCGCCGTTCGTAACGTCTCGGACCGCAGGCCGACACACGGCCCCGTCACGCTGCTGGCGTGGAACTCGATCTCGCCCCGCCCCGCGACGGTGTCGGCTCGCCCCAGGTGCTGACGCTCATCGACCTGTTCCTGCGCGAGCAGGCGGACACGACCGTGGTGGAGCGCTTCGCGCGGCAACAGGTCACGGCGGCCGCGGAGCCGCTCCAGGCCCGGTACTACCGCGACCTGATCCCGGCGACCCCGCCGGGCCCGGGCCAGCAGTACGCGTTCGAGGTCGACCTCGACGCCTGCACCGGCTGCAAGGCGTGCGTGACCGCGTGCCACAGCCTCAATGGTCTGGACGAGGGCGAGGCCTGGCGGTCGGTCGGGCTGCTGGCGGGCGGGTCGGAGCTGCCCGTGTACCAGCACGTCACGACCGCGTGCCACCACTGTGCCGAACCCGGCTGCATGGACGGCTGCCCGGTGCAGGCCTACGAGAAGGATCCCGACACCGGCATCGTGCGCCACCTGGACGACCAGTGCATCGGCTGCGGCTACTGCATCTTCACGTGCGCGTACGAGGTGCCACAGATGGACCGCGCGCGCGGCATCGTGCGCAAGTGCGACATGTGCCACGACCGGCTCGCCGCTGGCGAGGCGCCCGCGTGCGTCCAGGGATGCCCCACGCAGGCGATCCGCATCGCGATCGTCGACCTCGACGACGTGGCCGGGCCGGGTGACGCGTGGCCCTTCCCGGCGCCCGACCCCGTGCACTCCCGCCCGTCCACCGTCTACCGGACCCAGCGCGACCTCACGACCGGCGTCGAGCCCGCCGACCTGCACGCGTTGCAGCCGCGCCACGCCCACCATCCGCTGGCCGTGATGCTGGTGCTGACCCAGGTCGCCGTGGGCACGCACGTCGTCGACGTGCTCGCAGGCACGGCCCGGGGCGGCACCGGGGGGTCGCCGGCCGCCGGGGCGGTGCTGGCGCTGGTCACGGCGCTCGTCGCGCTCGGAGCCAGCCTCCTGCACCTGGGGCGCCCGCAGTACGCCTGGCGGGCCGTGCTCGGTCTGCGCCGCTCCTGGATCAGCCGCGAGATCGTGGCGTTCGCCGGGTTCGCCGGCCTCACGACGCTCGACGCCACAGCACGTCTGGGCATCGTCGCCGTCCCCGGCACGCCGGGGGCGCTGGCAGCCACGGCGTCGAGCGTCGGCCTCGCCGGGGTCGCCTGCTCTGTCATGATCTACGCCGTCACCCACCGACGGTGGTGGCGCCTGCGCTGGACCGGCCCGCGCTTCGCGCTCACGACCCTGCTGGGAGGCAGCAGCGCGGTCCTGGCCACGCTCGCCGTGGTCGGCGCAGCGGGGGGCGCGGGCGGCGACCTCGGCGTGATGCGCGCGCTGGCCCTGGCCGTCACGGCCGCCACGGCGGGCAAGCTGGCGGTCGACCTCGGAGTCCTGCTGGCCGCGCGCGGACCGGCGACGTCGGAGATCGCCCGGACCGCGCGCCTGCTCCGGGGGGCGCTTCGGGTCAGCACCAGGTGGCGGGTGATCCTTGCGGTCGCGGGGGGCATGGTGGCGCCGCACTGGGCGCTGGCGCTGGCCGGCGGCCACGTCCGGCAGCCGCTGGAGGCCGCGTTGGTGGCGGGCCTGGCGCTCGCGCTGGTGGTCGCAGGCGAGCTGGTCGAGCGGTGGCAGTTCTTCACCGCGGTCGCGCCGGTCCGGATGCCGGGGTCGCGGTGAAGCTGCGTGCGAAGGATGGCCCGCTGACGCGCGATCTGGTCCGCACGCCAGGCGGGTTCGGGTTGGGCCAGGTCCCTGCGGCCAGGGCGCCCGACGCGGTCACCTCGATGATCTGCGGCTTCTGCTCCACCGGGTGTTCCCTGGACGTACACCTGCGGGACGGGGAGGCGGTCGCGGTGACCCCGACCACCGCGTACCCGGTCAACCTCGGGATGGCCTGCCCGAAGGGCTGGGAGGCGCTCACGCCGATGCAGTCCGGCGACCGCGCGACCACGCCGCTGCTCCGCAACGGTCGCGGCCACCTCGAGCCGGTGACGTGGGACGGCGCGCTGGAGGCGTTCGTGGCGGGCTTCAAGGGCGTCCAGGCCCGGCACGGGCCGGAGTCGGTCGCGTTCCTGTCCACCGGCCAGATCCCGACCGAGGAGATGGCGCTGCTCGGGGCGCTGGCCAAGTTCGGGATGGGGATCGTGCACGGCGACGGCAACACGCGTCAGTGCATGGCGACCTCGGTGGTGGCCTACAAGCAGGCGTTCGGGTTCGACGCGCCGCCGTACACCTACGAGGACTTCGAGCGCTCCGACGTGATCGTGCTCGTCGGATCGAACCTGGCGATCGCGCACCCGATCATGTGGGAGCGCATCGCGCGCAACCCGCACGCCCCCGAGATCATCGTGGTCGACCCCCGGCGCACCGAGACCGCTGCCGCGGCGACCCAGCACGTCGCCGTGCGCCCCAAGGGTGACCTCGAGCTGCTGTACGGGCTGGCGCACCTGCTGATCGCCGACGGGTACGTCGACCGGGACTTCGTCGACGCGCACACCACCGGGTTCGAGCCGTTCGCCACCTTCGTCGCGGCGTACCCGCCGGACCGCGTCGCCGCCGCGACCGGCGTCAGCGTGGACCAGCTCCGGCACGTGGCCGCGACGATCGGGCGCGGCGAGCGCGTGTCGCTCTGGTGGACGATGGGCGTGAACCAGAGCCACCAGGGCGTGCGCACGGCCCAGGCGATCATCAACCTGGCGTTGATGACGGGGAGCATCGGGCGCCCGGGCACGGGGGCGAACTCGATCACCGGCCAGTGCAACGCGATGGGCTCGCGGCTGTTCTCGAACACGACCAGCCTGTTGGGGGGCCACGACTTCGCCGACCCCGGCCACCGCACCAAGGTCGCCCGCACCCTGGACATCGACGAGCGGCTCATCCCGACCGGAGCCGGCTGGGCCTACGACCAGATCGTCGAAGGCATCGCGACCGGCGCGATCCGCGGGTTGTGGGTGATCGCCACCAACTCCGCGCACTCGTGGATCAACAGCCCGGGGCTGTGC
>DASWKO010000291.1:0-12654 GCA_036396595.1 Nitriliruptorales bacterium
CGCAGCCGCGCGAACGACCGCGCGTTGGCCACCCGCGCGCCGGCGAGGCGCGCCGCGGTCTCAGCGCGCGAGCGCGCCCGCCGGCCAAGCGTCCCTGGGACGATCACCAGACCCTGGAGCAGCTCCTGGTCGGTCACCACGATCAGGGTGACCTGCTCGGTCCCGAAGCCGCCGGCCAGCGACTCGGGCAACGCCTCACGGTCCACGGACGTCACCCGCTGGTCGAAGGGCCGGTGCTGTCCCGGCCAGTCAACCGCCTCGGCGCGGTCCAGCTCAATGCCCTCAGCGGCGCCGATCTCCAGGCCCGACTCCCATGCGAGCAGCAGGATCCCAGCACTCGCGTCGGCCGCCCCCAGGACCGAGCTGAGTGCGTGCCGCGAGACCTCGGACAGGCGCAGTGCGCCTGGGTCCGAGCTCGCCAGCACGCGCAGCTCGCGCAGCAGCGTGGTCAGCCGGTGCTGGGTCCCGGCCTCGCTGGTGCGGGCGCGCTCGGAGCCGGTCGCCGCCAGCAGCGCGAACAGCGGGAACATCAAGGTCGTCTGGACCGCGAAGGTCAGGTCGGTCCTGCCGATCGTGAGCAGCTCGGTGCCGACCGCGTTGGCGATCCCGAGCGCCAGGCTGCCCGCCACGACCAGCGCCGTCGGCAGGTGCAGTCCAAGCCCCGCCGCCGCGACCAGCGAGAACGCGATGAAGCCGCCCCGGACGCCACCGTCGGCGACGGCCGCCGTGCCCGCAGCGACCAGATCCAGCAGGGTCCAGGCAGCGTGGCGTATCCGGGTCCGTGCCAGGCCGTACGCCGTGGCGGCGTACGCGGCCAGCAGGATCGGGAGTTCGGTGGGCCGCAGGTGTGCCACCGCCACGGCCACGAGCCCGGCCAGGACCAGGCCCCACGGGTAGAGCTGCCCGAGCGCCCCGATCGGGTCCTCGAGGAGCCTGGGCCGGTGGGCCTGCGGCAGGTCCAGGGCGCGCTGGACCTCCTCCGCCGACAGCGGGCGGTGGATGACACGGGGGTCGTGCCGGGTGACACCAGGGTCCGCGACCGCGATGACCCGGTCTCCCAGTGCCCGTCTGAGGTCCCCGAGCCGGGGGTCGTCGTGCTCGCACACCACGATGTCGGTCGCCGCAGCGATGATGGATGAGATCCGCACGTCGCGGTCACCGACGGTGACGTGCAGACCCTCGGGGTGGCGTTCCAGCAGGAAGGCCAGGTAAGGATCAGGGCTCAGTACGAGGGCGCTGCGCGTGCTCACAGGATCCCTCGACGTCGTGGTCCACCATCGGGTCGCTTCACGCCCGCGAGCGTGGCGCGAACATCCTCCCACGCTACGCCAGGCGCGGGGCAGGCAACGCGACCCCGCGCGACGCGCCGGTGCGGGCTCAGAGGCAGCGGCCGGCGGCGCCGGGGTTGCGCGGTGCGCCCAGCGCCGCACGGACCTCGCTGGGGGCCAGCGCGTACGCCGTGGTGCTGCGGTCGGCGGCGATCGCGAACACCGTGCCCACGACCGCGCCCTGCACGTCGGCCACCGGCGCACCGGAGTCGCCCTTGCGCAGGCTCGCGGCCAGGAACACGACCTCGCGCTCCGTCCGATCGCTGCCGTAGATGTCGCGGCCGACCGTGGTCCGCACGTCGCTGACGCGCGCTGGCGCCGCTCGGGGTTCGTTCTGCCCACCGGGGTAGCCGACCTCCACGGCGTCCGAGCCCGGCTGCGGCTCGGCCATGGCCAGGGGCTCCTGGCCGAGGTCGTCGACCTGGAGCACCGCCACGTCGCGCCGGTCGTCGAACACCACGACCGTCGCCGGCAACACCCGCCCGTCAGGTCGACGGACCTGGATGCTCGACGTGCCGGCCACGACGTGCGCGTTGGTCACGATGGTGTCCGGGGCGGCGGCCCAGCCCGAGCCCTCGCTCCTGGCGCCGCAGCCGTCCGCCTCGACGTTCACGGTCGAGGCGGTGACGCGGGCGACCACCTCGGGCGGGACCGGGATCTGCTCCGGCGGCGGGCCGGTGTCCGGGGCCGGCCGCAGGTCCGCGAAGACGTCGGGGAACGGGCTGTCGCCCACGAGGCGGCGGAGGGACTGGACCGGATCGGGCGGGCGCGGTGCCACCGCGGCGACCCACTGCGCGATGGTCGAGCTCCGCGCCTGGCGGGACACGGCGCCCGGCACCTCCGTCAGCGCCGGCACCATGAGCCAGACGAGGAGCAGGACGCCGAGCACGCCCACGCCCAGCCCGCCGGCCCGGTCCACCGGGCGTGCGGGCGTGCGGTGGACCACATGCCGGATCCGCAGGCCGACGTACTCGCCCAGGCTCGAGACCAGGCCGATGACCGCGACGAACGCCACGATGGCGACGATCAGGCGCTGGACGCCTTCGCCATCGGGCACGAGCTGCACCACCCGCGGGACGACCCACACGGCGAGGAACACCCCCCCGATCGCGCCGGCCCACATGGCCGCACGGGCGAGCAGGCCGAGGCGGTAGCCGCTCACGGCCCCGGCCGCCATCGCCACGATCAGCAGGAGATCCAGCAGGTTCACGATCAGGGACGGTAGCCGGGCATGGCCGCACCGGATGCTCGGCTGCGGACCGGGGCGCTCAGTCGGCCGCGGACCGGGGCGCTCAGTCGGCTGCGGACCGGGATGCTCAGTCGGCTGCGGGCAGGGTGAGCCGGAAGGTCGTGCTGGGGGCGTCCTCGATGAGCTCGAGGTCGCCGCCGTGCAGCCTGGCCGTGGAGCGTGCGACCGCCAGTCCGATGCCGAGGCCACCACGCGCGCGGGTCGACGTGGGGTCACGTTGGGAGAACAGTTGGAAGATGAGCTGCCGGTCATCGACCGGCACGCCGGGACCTTCGTCGGCCACGTCGATGTGGACCACACCGTCCTGCTGGGCGGCCCGGACCGCGATGCGGCCGCCGTCCGGGCCGAACTTGGCCGCGTTGTCCACGAGGTTGGCGAGCACCTGGGTCAACCGGTGGCCGTCGCCCACGACGCTGAGGTTCTCGGGCACGTCCACGTCCAGCCGTCCGGCGTCGATGTCCACCTCGGCGGCTGCGGCATCGACCAGGACCCGGACCGGGTAGCGGTCGGCGGCCAGGCGCTCCTGCCTGCGCTCGTCGGCGGCCAGCGACAGCAGGTCCTCGACGATGTGGTGCAGCCCCCTCAGGCCCAGCAGCGTGGAGCCGAGCACGTCGCGCAGCTTCTCCTCGGGCAGATCGCGTGTGGTCGCGAGCTGCAGGAAGCCCATCGCGGTGGTCAGCGGGGTGCGCAGCTCGTGGCCGACGTTGGCCAGGAACAGGTCCTGCAGTTCCCGCAGGCGTCGTTGCTCGTGCGCGGCCCAGCGGTCCTGCTCCAACCCCCGCAGGCGGGCGCACATGCCGCGGACCAGTGCGGCGTAGCGCGACGCGGGGTCCTGGTCGAGCACCGCGCGGAACTGCACGCCGGTGAGCGCGAGGGCGTCGACATCGTCCACGGCGTAGACAGTCGCCGACCGGGCCCCGCCGTCCAGCAGGGCGATCTCGCCGAGCACGGCCCCGGGACCGAGATCGCGGCGAGGTCGGCCCCCGACGATCACCCGCGCGGTCCCGGCCGTGAGCACCAGCAGGCGGTCGCCGGGCTCGCCCTCGCGCACGATGGCGGACCCGGCGTCGAACCGTTGCGGGGTCGCCGCCTCGGCGAGCGCGCTGCGAGCGGCCTGGTCGAGTTCCGCGAAGAACCCGACCCCGGCGAGCGCATCGTCCACGCGCAACTCCTCCTTGGTGCCTGCATGGTAGAGCGGCAACGTCGTAGGCTGCCCGGGTACGGGTGAGCGGGCGGGCGCGGAGGATCGGCGTGGAACGAGACGTCAACGCCACGCCGCGCTGGTGGCGGCGGCCTCGCTCGTGGCCGTTCCAGCTCGCGGCGAGCGCGGTCGCGACCGTGGTCCTGACGGTGGCGGCCGCGGCCGGCATCGCGACCGGGCTGCTCGACCAGGAGCGCAGGTCGGCGCTCGACCGTTTCTTCCCGGCCGGCCAGACCAGCCCCGCCGTGGTCGTCGTGGAGATCGACCAGCCGGCGGTGCTCGAGCACGGGTGGCCGTGGGACCGGCGGTTGCACGCCGAGCTCGTCGACCGGCTGGCCGAGGCTGGGGCTGCGGTGATCGGGTACGACATCGTGTTCGATCTGGCCACCGATGGGGATGCCGAGCTGGCAGCGGCGCTGCGCGATGCGGGCAACGTCGTGCTGGCCTCGACGGGGGCCGTCGTACCCCAGCCCGGCAGGCAGATCCGGCGGCTGGCCGAGCCACGGTCCGAGCCGATCGCGGCCCTCGCCGCCGCTGCGGCGGGGGTGGGGTTGGCGCACGCCCTCGACGAGGACGACGGGGTCGTGCGCAGCGTCCCCGCGATCGTCGAGGCGCCGACGGGCCGGACGTCGAGCACCGGCCGGGAGCTGGTGGCGTTCCGGGCCGGGCTGGCCGTGGCCGTGCTGGGCGGGATCCTCGGCGTCGACCCCGACGCGCCGACCCTGCGGCCGAACGGGATCGACTACGGCGGGCAGACCTTCCTGGCGCCGGCGGACCGGGACCGGTTCATCGACCTGAACTTCTCGTCCGAGCTGCGGTGGCGCTCACCACGCCGTCAGGCGCTGCCCGCGCTCGACGTCCTGGCGGGCGACTTCGACCCCGAGCAGGTGCGTGGTCGAGCGGTCCTGGTGGGCAACACCGATCCGCTGGTCAAGGACTTCTTCCGCACGCCCACGGCTCGGGGCGGCGGCGGCGAGCCAGGCGTGTACATCCACGCACAGGCGCTGAACTCGTTGCTGACCGGCCAGTACCGGCCGCCCATCGGCGAGGCGCTGGCGCTGGTCACGGTCGCGGCACTGGTGGCTCTGGTGATGCTCGTGTCGCTGCGGGTGCCGATCTGGTGGGTGCCGGCCGTCGTGGTGGTGGGCCTGGTCCTGAACCACGCCTGGGCAGCCTGGCGGTTCGGCCAGGGGTCGGCCTCGGACCTGGTGTACCCGTCGCTGGCCGTGATCCTGGCGGGCATCTCGGCGATCGTGCTGCGCTACGTGACGGAGCTGCGGGAGCGCCGCCGCGTCGCGGCGCTGTTCGGCCAGTACGTGCCGCCCGCGGTCGCCAAGGAGCTGATCGACTCGGGCCGGCTCGCTGCGGCGACCGAGGGCGAGCGGGTCGAGATCACGGTCTTCTTCTGCGACCTCCGGGGCTTCACGAAAGCCGCGGCCGGACTGGAGCCGAGCGAGGTCCGTGGCATGCTCAACCACTACTACGAGCACGTCACGTCGCTGGTCCTCGATCACAGCGGCACGGTGATGCAGTACGTGGGCGACGAGGTGTTCGCGATCTGGGGCGCGCCGGTGCGTCACGACGACCACGCCCAGCGTGCCGTGGACTGTGCCGTGGCCGTGCGGGACTCGGTCGACCGCCTCAACGCCGACCTGGCTGCCGGCGGGCTGCCCCCGGTTGCGTTCGGCATCGGGCTGAACGTCGGGCCCGTGGTGGCCGCACACGTCGGCACGTTCCACAAGCAGTACGCGGTCATCGGCGACACGGTCAACGTGGGATCGCGCTTCTGTGCGCTGGCCAAGGAGCACCAGATCGCCCTGCCCGGCGAGCTGCGGGACCGGCTGACCGACCCCCCGCCGCTGCTCCAGGTCGGGCCCGTCGCCATGAAGGGCGTGGAGCGCGATTTCGAGGTGTTCAAGGTGGGCCGGACCAGCGATGCGACGCCGGAGGCCGCCTACACCGCCAACCTCACCGTGGCCGACGACGCGCCCAAGGCGGTCGAGCTGGACCCCGGCTGACCCGGCGGCTCACGCGATCTCACCGACCTCGGCGCGGTACTCGTCGACCGCGGTGAGCACCTCGCGGCTGACCTCGCCGATCTGCTGCGCACGGTCGTGGATCTCCTGGAGCTGGTCCTGCATGGACGTGAACTCGGTGACGAGGACCGGGTCGAACCCCTTGCCCGACTGCGATTCGATCTCCTCGAGCGCCGCGTCGAAGGTCCACGCCTGCTTGTAGGGCCGGACCGAGGTCAGCGCGTCGAACACGTCGGCGACGCAACAGATCCGGGCTTCGATCAGGATGTCCTCGCCGGCCAGGCCGTGCGGGTAACCGCTGCCGTCCCACTTCTCGTGGTGCGTCAGGGCGATCCGGCCGGCCAGCCGGATCGTCGACGACCGGGAGCCCGCGAGCATGTTGGCGCCCATGATCGTGTGCGCCTGCATGATCTCCCACTCGTCCGCGTCGAGCTTGGCGGGCTTGAGCAGGATGCGGTCGGGGACCCCGATCTTGCCGACGTCGTGCATCGGTGCGGCGTTCATCAGCACCTCGGCCCGGTCGTCGGTGAACCCGACCCGCTTGGAGAGCTCGGCCGCGTAGTTGCTCATCCGGTAGATGTGCGCACCGGTGTCCTCGTCGCGGTACTCGGCCGCGAAGCCGAGCCGACGGATCACCTCGAGCTGGGTCTCGCGCACCTCGGAGGTCCGCTCCTTGACGAGCTGATCGAGGTGCTTGTTGATGTAGGTGACCTCCTCCTTGTTCTCGGTCAGGGACCGCGCCATCGAGCCCATGATGCGCATCGCGGCGGTGGGCCGGTCGAGCAGCACCTCCTCCAGGTCGGCGCGATCGACCTCGAGCGTGACCGTCTCCTGGTCCGCGACGGCGGCGGCCGAGCGCGGGGCGGGATCGAAGACCGCCAGCTCGCCGAAGTTCTCGCCCGCCTCGAGGTAGGCCAGCCGGGTGTCGTCGTCGACGGTCGGCCGGATCTCGACCGCGCCCGAGAGCACGATGTGCAGCGACGAGCCGACGGCGCCGCGGTCGAAGATCGGCTCGCCAGCGGCCCACGTGCGGCGCCGGGCACGCGCGGACAGCGCCACCAGCGCGTCCTCCGGCAGCGTGTCCAGCAGCTCCGATCGACGCAGGTCCGCCACCGTCGCCGCCATCGTCGAGCCTCCCCGTCGCGAGGTGTCGATGGTAGAGCCTCGGGTGGGGCGCGTGCGGCGGGTCGGCCCATCGAGGTTGTGCCGGTCCGGCCCGGCCCGCGTGCCGCTCCGCGCACGATCTGGGTAGCGTGGTCAGGTCCCGACGACACGGAGCGAGTGACGATGCTCGGACGCCTCCAGGAGCTCGGCCCGCTCCTGCTGGGCCGGGGCGTCCACCTCGGTGCGTTGAGCGCGCTGCTCGCCGACCGGTACGGCCAGCGGACGGCGGTCGAGGACGACGCCGCGACGCCCGGGCTCCACGACGGTGGGGCGCGCAGCTACGACGAGGTCGAGCACGCCGTTGCCAGGCTCGCGGCTGCCCACCGTGCGGCGGGCGTCCAGCGGGGGGACGTCGTGCTCGTCCTCGTCGCGAACCGGATCGACGTCGTGCTGCACGCGTTGGCGCTGACTCGGCTCGGCGCCGTCCCGGCGCCCGTGAACCCGAGGCTCAAGCCCGGCGAGGTTGCGGCCGTCGCCGCGTCCACGACGGCGCGGGCGGTCGTCGCCGACGACGAGCTCGCGCTGAGCCTGCGGCCCCAGGGCGAGCTGGGCGACCTGCGCTGGCTGCGCACCGGCGACACGGGCGACGAGGGCGCGAGCGGTGACAGCATCGCCGCCTGGCTGGGTGGGCACGAGGATCAGGTCCCACCGCCGGACCACCTGGACCCGGGCGCGACCGCGCTGATGCTGACGACCTCGGGGACCACCGGCGTGCCCAAGGCGGCGGTGCTCACCAGCCGCGGCCTGCTGTCGGGCATCGGCCGGCTCGTCCTGGCGCCCGTCGGCGTCCAGGCGGGCCCGCGCGGGGGGCGCGACCTCGTCATGGCCGCGCTGCCCCTGCCTCATGTGATGGGGTTCTCGGTCGTGCTCTCGACCCTGTGTGCGGGTGTGCCGCTGCTGCACCGGGGCCGGTTCGACGCCGACGAGGTGCTCGACCTCATCGAGCGGCGCCGGCCCAACGTGTTCGTCGGCGTGCCCACGATGTACGCCGACCTCGAGCAGGCGGGTGCGGCGCAGCGCGACCTGTCGAGCGTCCAGCTCTTCGTGTCGGCGGCGGACGCGATGCCGACCCACCGTGCGCGCCGCTTCCAGGAGCACGGCGCGGCGATGCGGGTGCGCGACAAGCCGCGCGGCACCGCGGTGTTCGTCGACATCTACGGGATGGTCGAGCTGTCCGGTGCGGCCGCGCTACGGGTGTTCCCGCCGTCGCCGCTGCGGGGCGTCCGGGTGCCCTCGGTGTCGCTGATGCTCCCCGGGATGCAGGTACGGGCGGTGGACGAGGCAGGCGAGCCGGTCGCCTACGGCAAGGTCGGCGAGCTGCAGTTCCGGGGCGCCGGCGTCCTCGAGCGCTACGAGGGTCGCGATGACGCCGGGCCCGACGCGGAGGGGTGGTTCGGCACCGGTGACTTCGGCCGGATCTGGCCGGGCGGCCTCTTCGCCTTCGCCGGCCGGACCAGGGACCGCCTCAAGGTCGGCGGCTTCTCGGTCTTTCCTGCCGAGGTCGAGGAGGAGCTGCGCGAGCACCCCGACGTCGCCGACGTCGCCGTCGTCGGCGTCGCGGACGAGCGCCTGGGGGAGCGGCCGGTCGCGATGATCGTCGCATCCGGCGACGTCGACGTCGACGTGGACGGCTTGCTGGCGTGGTGCCAGGACCACGTCGCGGGCTACCGCCGCCCCACCGAGGTCCTGGTCGTCGCTGACCTGCCGCGCGGCGCCAACGGCAAGCTCGACCGCCGCACCGCGACCGACCAGGCCGAGCAGCTCATGGCGGAGGCACGATGAGGACCACGACCGAGCACCTGCGCCTGCCGGCACCGGGGACCGTCGTGGACGGCGTGTCCGCCGTCGTGCACCGCCCGTCCCGGGCGACCAGCCCGGCCGTGTTTCTCGTGCCGGGCGCGGGGGGCGACCTGAACGGGGCCGGACTGACCGCGCTCGCCCAGGCGCTCGCGTCCCGGGGGCATCTGGCGGTCCGCGCGAACCTGCCCTACCGCGAGTCCGGTCGCAACACGCCCCCGCGCGCCGACCGGGCGGTCCACGACTACCGGATCGTCTTCGACGCGGCCCGGCGGCAGGTCGGCCCGCGACGGCCGTGGGTCGCCGGCGGCAAGAGCTATGGCGGGCGGGTGGCATCGCTCGCAGCAGCCGAGGACCTGGCGTGCGTCGGCCTGCTGCTGTACGGCTACCCGCTGCACCCGCCGGGCAGGCCTGACGAGCTGCGGGTCGACCACTGGCCGCACGTGCGCGTGCCGTGCTGCTTCCTGCAGGGAACCCGTGACACCTTCGGTGATCCGGATCTGCTCGCAGCCAACCTCGGCAAGCTCGGCCGACGGGCACACGTCGAGCTGGTCGAGGGTGGCGACCACTCGCTGCGGGTGGCTGGCAAGCACGCGCCGGACGGAGTGCCCCGCGGGCCCGCGGCGGTGCTCGAGGAACGCGCCGGCGCGATCGCGCAGTGGCTCCGCGGCATCGAGGTCTGACCCGACCCCTCCGGGCGTGGGGGTCTATGTTGGCGGGCGTTCTCGACGGCGGCGTGTTGCCGGTCCGTCGCGCACCCTGTGGAGGGATGGCCATGCTGCAGGAGTTCAAGGACTTCATCAACAAGGGCAACTTCGTCGACATCGCGGTCGCGTTCGTCATCGGAGCGGCGTTCGGCACGGTGGTCAGCGCGTTGACCGGGCGCATCGTCAGCCCGCTGATCGGGATGGTGTTCGACCTCGGCGACATGGAGGGGATCGGGCAGTTCTCCTGTCAGACGGTGCCTGGTGCGGACGGCGTCGGCGTCCAGGAGTGCGCGGGCTCGGTCGGCGCCTTCGTCCAGGCGGGCCTCAACTTCCTCATCGTCGGCTTCGTGATGTTCCTGGTCGTCAAGGCCTACAACGCGTTCCAGGCACGCCACGCCGAGTCCGAGCCGACGGCCGAGGCGCCCGTGGAGCCCGACGACGTCACGCTCCTGCGCGAGATCCGCGACCTGCTCCGGTCGCGCTGACGAGCGGACGCCCCAGGGGACACTCCGCTCCTCCGCCGCGCGCCTGCGGCGCCACTACTGCCTCGCTGGGGGCGGCGTGTTGCGCTCGTGGGCTTCGTCCAGCGTCATCACGAGATGCCCGGAAGCGGTCCCGTACGCATTCGTCAGCTCGAGGTCGATCTCCAGCCGGCTCCAGGGCGGCAGGATGTCGTCGGTCCGGAACTCGAACACGCCGGTGTGGAAGGCGTCGAACGGTTCGGGCCCCTCGGGGTTCAGCGCCAGTTCGATGCGCCACAAGGAAGCGGCAGGGCGGCTGGTGGACAGGACGTAGCGCTGGTCGTTCGTGACGTCGACGTGCTCCTCTCCCACCACGAGGTGGAAGAACGGCAGCGGCTCCCCCTCCGGGCCGAACCCGATTGTAGACGAACCACCATCGATCGGTGCCGTGACGTAGAACTCGGCGACGTCACCGCGCTCGATGTCGCCCAGCCCGAAGCGGAGCCCCAGGTAGTAGCGATCCTGGGCGGGCGCCTCGCGGTCCCAGGCCTCTTCTGACAGACCACCAAGTTGCAGGGACCGGCGCGGCGGGTCCCAGATCACGTACATCTCCGGGGGCGCCTCGTACGTCCGACTCACCTGCCCACGCTGACCCGACACGGCACCCGCAGCCTCGTAGTACAGCCGCCAGGGCTCCAGCGTGAGAGCGCTTCCACCCGCGCTCGGCTGCGGATCGTCGCCTTCCCCCCTGGCGAGAACGTCTGGCCCACCATCGTGCGACGCTGACGGCTGATCAGCGGGATCGCCCGATCCCGAGTTCGCACCATCGTCCTGGTCGGGTCGATCGCTCCGTGAAGCCTCCCCGGCCTGATCCACCTCCGCCGATCCGGCCGGATCAGCCGGGCGCTCCTCACCGCCACACGCACCGACCGCAGCCGCCAGCAGCAGCAGACCGCCAGCACCTATTGCGGTGCGCACCCGACGCCTGCCGGCGGTCGTTTCGCCCGGAGCGAGGTCCCTCATAGACCGCCGCCGGCGCCGGTGTCGGCTGCCTCGACCTCGCGACGGCGTGACGCGGCGGCTTCGACCGCGGCGCGGGCGGCTTCGGCCGCGTGGGCGCTGACCTCGTCCTGGAGCGACCCGTGGGAGCCCGGGCGGATCAGTCCCTGGAGGCGCGCGGTCTCGGCCACGGCCATCGCCACGGCCGGTGCGACCGAGCGGTCGAACGGCGAGGGGATGATGTAGTCCTCGGATGCGTCGTCGCCGACGATGCTCGCGATGGCTCGAGCGGCGGCGATCTTCATCTCGTCCGTGACGGTCGTGGCGGCCGCGTCGAGCAGACCGCGGAACAGCCCGGGGAAGCACAGCACGTTGTTGATCTGGTTGGGGTAGTCGCTGCGGCCCGTGGCCATGATCCGCACGTACGGTTCGGCGTCCTCGGGCATGATCTCCGGGGTCGGGTTGGCCAGCGCGAACACGATCGGGTCCGCGGCCATCCGCTGGAGGCTCTCGACCGGCAGGGAGCGCGGTCCGCTGACGCCGATGAACACGTCGGCCCCGGCCAGCGCGGTGGCCTGGTCGCCCTCGACCTCGCGCGGGTTGGTCTGCTTGGCCAGCCGCCGCCGGATCGGGTCGGTGCCCTTGCGCCTCTGCTCGATGATGCCTTCGCGGTCGAGCACGATGATGTCGGTGATGCCAGCAGCCAGCAGCAGGTTGCTGATCGCGACGCCAGCGGCACCGGCACCCTGCAGGACGACCCGGAGCTGGGTGAGCTCCTTGCCCACCACCCTGGTCGCGTTGAGCAGGGCCGCGAGCACCACCACCGCCGTGCCGTGCTGGTCGTCGTGGAACACCGGGATGTCGAGGCGCTGCCGCAGCTTGCCCTCGATCTCGAAGCACCTCGGCGCGCTGATGTCCTCGAGGTTGATGCCCCCGAAGCCCTCGGCGATGCGGGCCACGGTGTCGACGAACGCGTCGGGATCCTGCTCGGACACCAGCAGCGGGTACGCGTCGACGCCGGCGAAGCCCTTGAACAGCATCGCCTTGCCCTCCATCACCGGCAGCGCCGCCAGCGGACCGATGTCACCGAGGCCGAGCACGGCCGAGCCGTCGGTGATGACCGCGACGGCGTTGGACTTGATCGTGAGGCGGTACGCCTGTGCTGGATCCTCGGCGATCAGGCGGCAGACCCGGGCGACCCCGGGGGTGTAGACCAGCGCGAGATCCTCGCGGTCGTTGACCTCGCGCTTGTTGTGGATCTCGATCTTGCCACCGATGTGCGCGTCGATGACGTCGTCGCTCATCGCCACCAGCTCGACCCCGTCGAGTTCGTCGAGCGCCTTGGCGACCTCCTCGATCACGCTCTGGTCGCGTGCTTCGACGGTGAGGTCGCGGATCATGACCTGGCGCTGTGCCTTGACGAGATCGACCGACAGCACCTCGGCACCGAGCTCGTCGACCATCCTGGTGACGCGCGACAGCATCCCGGGTGCGTTCTCGAGCGCGACCTGGAAGGTCGCGCGGGCGTGGCTGCGGGGCATCCGGTGGTCCTCGACGGCTGGGGGAGGCAGCGGCCAGCCTAAACGCCCGCGCCCCGCACCTGTCACGCCGGGTGCATCCGGCTTTCGAGGCGTGGATGCTGGCGTGGCATCCTCACGGCGACCTGACCCGTTGTCGACACCCGCGGAGCCACCCCGTGTCCGAGCACGACC
>DASWKO010000292.1:0-12993 GCA_036396595.1 Nitriliruptorales bacterium
CTGGTCCAGCAGGATCTCGATGGCACGGTCACCGTTGGCGTGCACACCGATGCGGCTGCCCGCGTCGTGCACCGACCGCACCATGTCATGCAGCTCGTCGGCGGCAACGACCTGCATCCCGTGGTCGCCGGTTCCCTCGAAGGGCTGGTGCACGTTGCAGGTGCGCCCCGCGATCGCGCCGTCGACGAAGGTCTTGACGCCGAGGTAGTTGAGCCACGGATCGGGCACGTCCTGGCCGGCCGTGCGCACGGTCTCGGCGCGCCAGAGGGAATCGTGCTCGATGCCCACGAGGTAGTTCACGCGCATGGTCAGCGAGCCGGCGGTCGCGGCGCGACGCAGCAGGTCCAGGTCCGCTGGCCCGACGAATGCGTCCGTCACCGACGTGAGCCCCGCGGCGTGGAACATCTCGATGGCCTGACCCAGCCCCGCGAGGCGCTGCTCCTGGCTGGTCGGGGGCAGGACCGGCTCACCGCGGCCACCGTCGTAGGCGATCGCGATCAGGGCGTTCTCGTACAGGATCCCGTTCAGACGACCGGCACCGTCGCGCCCGAACTCACCGCCCGGCGGCGGCTCGCTGAGGTCGTCGAGTCCCATGAGCTCGAGTGCCCGCGAGTTGACGATGCCCCAGTGCCCGGCGACCTGCGTGATGAGCACCGGGTGCTCGGGCGCCACCTCGTCCAGGTCGAACCGGTCCACCGGGGTACCGCCCGAGGTCTTGGTCTCGTCGTACCGGCTGCCGCGGATCCAGGACCCGGCCTGACGTCGGGAGACCTCGGCCGTGATCGCCTCCAGGACGTCGGCGCTCGACGAGACCGCATCCGCCGACAGGTCCAGGTGGAGCAGGTTCTCGGCAGCGTGCGTGATGTGCTGATGTGCGTCGTGGAGTCCGGGCACGACGACCGCGTTTCCGAGATCGTGTCGCTCCGCCTCGGGGAAGGCGTCGGCGAGTTCGTCGGCGTCACCGGTGATCTCGATGCGATCGCCCCGGATCAGCAGGCCTGTCACCGGTCGGCCCGCCAGGGTCACGATCCGTCGTGCTCGCACCAGCCGTCGCAGATCACCCACGGCTACGCAGTCTCGCGCGCCGCGGTGCCTGCCTCGCGGATCCCGACGAGCGCCTGGGACTCGCGGATCACCTTCGACAGCGTGCGTGGCTTGACCAGCAGCGCGACCACCGAGAAGTCCGCGAAATCCTCACCGAGGCGCTGCGCTGTGAGCGTCTCGGAAGGTCGGTACCAGCGCAGCGCCCAGTTGCACATCCCCAGCACGGCCATCGCAGCGGTGAACTCGTTGACGTCGCGGAACTGATCCACCGCGATGCCGTCGCGGATCATCTGGCGCACGCCGTTGGCGTACCGGGCGCTCTTGTCGATCAGCTCCTCGAGGCCACCGTCCCGTGACAGCCGCAGCGCATCGTCGACGATCGCCGCCATCGGGAACGGCGACGTCAGGTCGTGCACGACGTGGAACACGATCTGGCGGTGAAGCTGGGCGGCCGGGCTGGCCTCCGTGGCCGCGATCGCCTCGAGCTCGGCCAGCGGCTCGTCGACGGTCGTGTTGGCGAGCTCGTGGAAGAGCTGCTCCTTGGAGTCGAAGTGGTAGAAGATCGCCGGCTGCGTGAGGCCCACTTCCTCGGCGATGTCACCCGTCGTCGTGCGCTCGTAGCCGTGCTCGGCGAACAGCCGGCCAGCGGCGAGGAGGATCTCGTCGCGCGGATCCATCCTCGCGATACGACCGGACGCACGTGGTCGTCCCGGGCGGTTCGTCGACGTCTTCGTCCTCCATCTCGGCGCTGTGGTTGGCCCATCCTAGACCACGCCACAGGTCCCAGGGGTTGAGGAACTGAGCACTTCATCAGTACCATGGTGCCGACCACCCAGGAGTCACCGTGAACCGCACGATCGTCCTCGCTGGAGGAACCGTCCTCGACGGGACCGGCGAGACCGCGACCCGAGCGGACGTGCTGGTGCGCGACGGACGCATCGAAGCGGTCGGTGACCTGAGCGCTGCCGTCGATGCGGACACCGTGGACGTCACCGGCCGCGTCGTGGCGCCGGGTTTCATCGACGTGCACGCGCACACCGACCTCACCCCGATGCTCAGCGACGAGCACCAGCCCACGAAGGTCGCGGGGATCCGTCAGGGCGTGACCACCGAGGTGTGCGGCAACTGCGGGTCCAGCCCGTTCCCAGTGCGCGAGTTCGACCCGGACGACCCGTACCTCGGCTCGCTGCCCCCCGAGATGCGGCGGGGGTTCGCCAACCTGGCCGACTACCGCGCCGCGCTCGGCGAGCAGGCGCTGGTCGCCAACCTCGCCCCCCTGGTCGGTCACGGCACGCTGCGCACGACCGTCGTCGGTCGGGAGGACCGCCCCGCGACACCCGACGAGCTACGCGAGCTGCAGCGGCGCACCGACGAGGCGATGGAACAGGGCGCGTTCGGCCTCTCGTCGGGACTGATCTACGCCCCGGGCCTGTTCGCCGACACCGACGAGCTGGTCGCGCTGGCGGAGGTGGCCGCGCGGCACGGGCGGCCGTACACGACGCACATGCGCGACGAGGGCGACGCGGTCGTGGCGGCGGTCGAGGAGGCGCTCACGATCGGGCGTCGCAGCGGGGCGGGGGTCCAGATCAGCCACCACAAGGCCATCGGCCGGCGCAACTGGGGCCGCAGTCAGGACACGCTGGTGATGATCGACCGTGCACGCGAGAGCGGCGTGGACGTGAGCGTCGACGTGTACCCGTACACCGCCGGCAGTACAGCGCTGGCAGCACTGCTGCCGCCGTGGGTGCTCGCCGGCGGGCCCGACGAAGCGCTCGCTCACCTCCGCGACACCGCGGCGATCGAGCGGATGCGGCGCGACTACGAGGACGGCTTGCCCGGCTGGCAGAACCTCGTCGAGCTCGCTGGCTGGGACAACCTCGTCATCGCCGGCGGGCCCCCGTACGCGGGGCGTTCGCTGGCCGAGATCGCCGAGGACCGGGGCCGCCACCCACTGGACGTGATGGTCGACCGCCTGCTCGAGGACCCGATGACCATCGTGATCCTCCACATGATGGACGCCAACGAGGTCGTCAGCATCGGCGAGGCACGGTTCGCCCTGGTCGGGTCCGACGGGGTCCCGCTCCCCGGGATGCAGCACCCACGGCTGGCAGGCACGTTCGCGCGCGTGCTCGCGCGCGCGGAGGGCGACCTCGACACGCTCGCATGGACGGTGCACCGGATGACCGGGATGCCGGCGGCACGGTTCGGCGTCCCGGACCGGGGCGAGGTGCGGCGCGGGTACGTGGCCGACCTCGTGGTGTTCGACCCGAGCAGCGTCCAGGACAACGCCACGTACCTCGATCCGCTGCTGCCTCCGAGCGGCGTGGACCACGTCCTGGTCGGGGGCAGGTTCGTCGTGCGCGACGGGGCGCTGACCGCCGCTCGCCCCGGGGCGGTGCTCACGCCCCGATGACACCAACGCGCACATCAGGGAGACCCCCGTGACTGTGCACGCCGACCATCGACCCTCGCACGTTCGTCCCGGCGGACGAACGCCCGGACGCGCTCGTCCGGCACACTTCGGGTGCCTGCGATCTCGTACGCCCCGCATACGGATCTGCACCGACCTCGTTCGACCACGACCAGGAGACGCCACGTGACCGGCATCCTCGCCTATGGCGCGTACGTGCCACACCACCGGCTGCGCCGCGAGGCGATCGCCCAGACCCTGGGGTCGCGGGCGGGTGGCGGGACCCGGGCGGTGGCGGCCTACGACGAGGACTCGACCACGCTGGGTGTCGAGGCTGCCCGCCAGGCCGGACGTGCGGACGTCACGGCCGCGCGCCTGCTGTTCGCCACCGCAACGCCTGCCTACCTCGACAAGACCAACGCGACCGCGATCCACTCGGCGCTCGGGCTGCCGTCGAGCGCGATCGCGCTCGACGCCGGCGGCGCGCTGCGGTCGGGCGTCGGGGCGCTGCTGACCGCGCTGCAGGGCGGGCCCCCGACGCTGGTCGTCACCTCGGACGTGCGCACGGGTCGCCCCGGCAGCGACGAGGAGGCCGGCGGCGGCGACGCAGCGGCGGCGTTGCTGGTGGGCGACGGCGAGGCCGTGCTGGCAGAGTTCGTCGGCAGCGCGTCGGCCACCGCCGAGCTGATGGACCGCTGGCGGCTTCCGGGCGAGACCACGTCACGGGTGTGGGAGGAGCGCTTCGGTGCATCGGTCTACGCCCCGCTGGTCGAGGAGGCCGTCACGGCCGCGATGAAGGAGTGCGGGCTCACGCTCGACGAGGTTGACCACGTCGTCGTCGCCGGCACCCACGCGCGTGCGGTCCGGCAGGCCAAGGCGCTGGCCGGGGACAAGCTGGTGGACGATCTGGCGGCCGTCGTCGGCAATCCCGGGACCGCCCAGGCGGGCTTGATCCTGGCATCGCTGCTCGACCAGGCCGATCCGGGCCGGACCATCGCGCTGGTGTCGCTGGCGGACGGCGTGGACGTCATCGTGCTGCGCACGACCAACGCGATCGCCCAGCACACGCCGGTCGTGCCGGTGGCGGGCCAGATCGCCGCGGGCCGCGACGACCTCGACTACGCCAGCTTCCTGACGTGGCGCGGGTTCCTCGACCGCCAGGGGCCGCGCCGCCCCGACCCCACGCGCATCGCCGCACCCCCGTCGTTCCGCAACCGCCAGTGGAAGTTCGGGTTCGTGGGCTCGCGCGACGAGTCCAGCGGAGCGATCCACCTGCCACCGCAACGGGTGTCGTTCCAGGGCCAGGCGGTGGACGAGATGGAGCCGATCGCGCTCGCCGAGGTCAAGGGCACCGTGGCCACGTTCACCACGGATCACCTCGCGTGGTCCCCGAGTCCGCCTACGATCGTGGGCGTGATCGACTTCGACGGCGGCGGGCGCTACATGGCCGAGATCGCCGACACCGACCAGGTCGCGATCGGCGACCGGGTCGAGATGACGTTCCGACGCATCTACACCGCCGAGGGCGTGCACAACTACTTCTGGAAGGCGCGCCCTGTGCGCGCAGGCGCATCCGACCAGAGCGAACGGAGCTGACGTGGCATCGAATGGGATCAAGGACCGGGTCGCGATCGTCGGGATGGCGTGCACCCGGTTCGCCGAGCACTGGGACAAGAGCGCCAAGGATCTGCTGGTCGAGGCCGTCACCGACGCGTGGGACTCCAGCGGGATCGGCCGTGACCAGGTCGACGCCTACTGGCTGGGCACGATGGCGGCGGGTTTCAGCGGCATCACGCTCGCCGAGCCGCTGAAGCTCGAGGGCAAGCCGGTCACGCGCGTCGAGAACTACTGCGCGACCGGGTCCGAGGCGTTCCGCAACGCCTGCTACGCGGTCGCATCCGGCGCCTACGACGTCGCCATGGCGGTCGGGGTCGAGAAGCTCAAGGACAACGGCTACTCGGGCCTGGTCGTGGGCGCCCCGGACACCGACGGCACCGCCGTCGAGATGTCCGCGCCCGCGATCTTCTCGCTCATCGCCCCGGCGTACTCGAAGAAGTACGGGGTGACCGAGGAGGAGATGAAGGACGTCCTCACGCGCATCGCCTGGAAGAACCACCAGAACGGCGCGCGCAACCCCCGCGCCCAGTTCCAGAAGGCGGTGGACAAGGACACCATCGCGTGCTCGCCGCTGGTCGCGGGTCCGCTGGGGATCTTCGACTGCTCGGGCGTGTCCGACGGCTCGGCGGCCGCGATCGTGGTCCGCGCCGAGGACGCCCACAGGTACACCGACAAGCCCCTGTACGTGAAGGGGCTGTCGTTCGTGGCCGGCAACGGCAGCGGCGTGATCGACCCGGCCTACGACTTCACGACCTTCCCCGAGGTGGTCTCCTCCGCACAGGACGCCTACCGCCAGGCCGGCGTCACCAGCCCCCGCGACCAGATCGCGATGGCCGAGGTGCACGACTGCTTCACCCCCACCGAGCTCCTGCTGATGGAGGACCTCGGGTTCGCCGAGCGCGGCACCGCCTGGAAGGAGGTGCTGGCCGGCACCTTCGACCTCGACGGCGACCTGCCGGTCAACCCCGACGGTGGGCTGAAGAGCTTCGGCCACCCGATCGGCGCGTCGGGGCTGCGGATGCTGTTCGAGTGCTGGCTCCAGCTCCGCGGCGAGGCGCCCGCCGAGCGCACCATCGCCAACGACAAGAAGCTGGGGTTGACCCACAACCTGGGTGGCCAGCCGGGACGCTGCGTCAGCTTCGTCTCGGTGGTCGGCACCGAGCCCAGCGCCTGACCGCGCACCCGCCCCGCAGCCTCGACGACCAGCGCGCCACGCTGCGCGCGGCCAGCGCCGGCATCGCCGACCTGGCCGAGGCCGAGCCCGGGCTGGCCGTCCCGGCGTGCCCCGGCTGGAGCCTCGGGGACCTCGCCGACCACCTCGCGGCCGTCCAGCGCTGGGCCACCGACATCGTGCGCACCCTGCCCGAGCAGCGTCCGGATCGCGACGAAGCCGGGCCGACCGATGCGTCGGCCGGCGAGAGCCTGCGGGAGGCGACGGCTGCGCTGGACGCCGCCCTGGCTCAGGTGGACCTGGACGCCGCGTGCTGGACGTTCGGCCCCGAGCGGCTGGTGTCCTTCTGGCCGCGCCGCCAGGCACAGGAGGCTCTGGTCCACCACCACGATGCCGCGGAGGCAGCGGGCCAGGACCTCGTGCTGGAGCCAGCAGCAGCCGTCGAGGGCGTGGACGAGTACCTCGAGGTGTTCGTGTGGCGCTGGGGGACAAGGGCCGGCGACTGGCTGGGCGACGGCCAGACGTGCCACCTGCACGCCACCGACGCCCCGGGCGAGTGGCACCTCACGCTGCGTCCCGACGCTGCGCCGGTCATCGAACGGGCGCACGCCAAGGGCGACGTGGCGGTCCGCGGTCCGGCGGCCCGCCTGCTGCTCGGCGCATGGCGACGCCGGCCCCTCGACGACCTCGAGTGGCTCGGAGCTCCCGAGGACGTGACGCGGTGGCAGCAGCGGCTGGCCAGCCTGCGCATCTGAGGTTGCCCATCGCGAGGCGACGGGTCAGGACAGCTCCACCCCGTTGAGGCCGTTGCAGGGGTCATCGTCCAGATCACGCTGTCGTTCGACGTCGCCCGCGGGCCAGGTTCCCGGCAGGTAGCGCTGTCCCGCCTGCATCAGTCGCCAGCACCCGCGCTCCGTGCGCCCCGGCGGCTGGCCTGAAGGGTCCCACCAACTGGCCTGTGCGTCCTTGACGCACGAATAGTCCGACGGCTCGTAGAAGCAGGCCTCGTGCGCCGGGTCGTCACTGGGGAGCCGCGGGATGGCGTGGAACCCCTGGTCCATCCGGGCCGGCGTGAGCCTGGGACCCGCGACCTGGATACCGGTGAACAGTTGGCGCAGGTCGGCGTAGTGGCCACAGAAGAAGCGGGTGTCCGCCGCGGGCATCCCGGGATCCGCCTCGCGAGCAGCGGCGTAGCACTGGCTGTGCTCCAGCAGCGTCCCCCGCGGGTAGGTGGAGACCGTGCGGGCGTGTTGGTGGACGCTGGGCTCGTGGGTGCGGGCGTAGATGTTGGCGTCCATGACGGTGTCGCCCGGGATGAGCCACTCCGGCCGGTACTGGATCGCGGCCGCCGCGAACGACTGGCACACGTCGATCCCGCCCCCCCCAGATGATGGTCGTGATGTCGTCCTGGACGAACGTCGCCATGGTGCCCGCGGCGTCCTGCGGCGGGTTGGAGCACGCTGCTCCACCATTGTTGCTGAAGGTCGCCTCGGACTCGATCCTGGCCCCGCACGCGTCCAGGCGCTCCCGGATCAGGCGTGCGTAGTCGATGACCTCGGAGAACTCGGGGTTGTGGCTGCTCAGGAAGCCCAGACGCCGCGGCTGGCCGCTGTCGTCGGGGTTGCCCGAGAAGCTGACCGGGTAGGCCACCACCTTCGTGCACACGTAGCTGGCGAACAGGTGTGCGCGGTGATCCAGGGAGGGATCGAAGCTCCAGATCAACCCGGGGAAGCGGCGGTACAGCGCCTGGGTGTACCCCGCCCGTCCTTCGTAGTTGTAGATGTCGCGCCCCATGAAGGTGACGACGCCACGCTCGGCCAACGCGATCACGAAGTCGGCCGCGTACAGCTCGGGGTACGACACGACGGCGAAGGGATCGACGAGTTCGATGATCTCGGCCGCCTCCGCTCTGCGCGTCTCGGGCGTTGCCCCGGGGATGCCGTAGTAGGCGTAGAAGTGCACGAACCGGCCGTAGGTCTGGAACCGCGCGTTGAAGTAGCGCTGTGCAGCACGGAGCACGCGGTTCTTGACGAACTCCTCGTCTTCGGGCTGCGCCGTCAGGTCGACGAGGCCGTGTGGTGGGGCGTTCTCGCTGCCCCGACTGCTCGTCGCCACGCCCTTGTCGTCCATGTAGACCACGATCACGACCTCGTCGGCCGCGACTCCGTCGTAGGTGGCACCGCCGTTGTCGCCGTCGAAGTGGGCGACGCACGGAGGCGCCAGCGGGTCCTCGGTCTGGCGCGGCGGGTCACCCACGCACCGCTTGGTCACCGGCCGCTCCCCTCTGCCCACGGGAGGTGCCGGCGGCGGCACGCCCGGACCGGCGCGGTCCGGACCCGCGCCTTCCGGGGCGGTCGAGCTGCTCCCCAGACCCAGGCTCTCGACGTTGCCGCTGTCGGGCGGTGGAGGCTGGTCGTCCTGCGGCGGAACGGGGGCGAACTCCAGCGTCTGGGTGGGGTTGCTCTGCGGCACGTTCAAGGCTGACGGCAGCACGAACAGCGCGAGCCCGACCGCGACGCCGGCACTGGTCAGCGGCGGCACCCGCCGCGCCCATCCGGGCTGACGAGCGTGCCGGTCCCTCGAGCCGCGCTCACGTGTCATCGGGTGGCCTCCGCCGACAGGTGCCACCGGCGAACCCGGCGTCCGTCAGTTGAACGGGATCGGGAGCGGATCGGTGACGTAGCGCATGCACGTGCAGGCCGTGTCGTAGATCATGTTGCGGTAGCGGTCGACGGCATCACCCCGGCCCGCCGAGAAGTCCGTGGGACCAACGATCGTGCTGACGTAGCTCCTGCCCATCTGTGCGAACAGGTCGGGCACCCGCTCGCGAGCGAGCGTGCCCGGCGCCGCCCCGTCGAGCGCCGTGTGCATCAGGAAGAAGATGTCACAGATCGCGGAGGCAATCGACGAATCGGAGTTGCGGCCCTCGAAATCCTCGTCCGCGCGCTCGTTGAGGATCGCCCAGCACTCGCGCTCCTGGTCGGAGATCGGCGGGTACTGATCGGGGTCGACGTCGAACGTCACGAGGAACCCCGGCCCCTTGACGTCGCCGAGCTGTCCTGGCGGCATCGCGTCCGTGATGAAGTAGGCGCGGTCGAGCGTGCTCACGCCGTAGCCGGGGTGGTAGTTCTGGCTCTCCGCGGCCTGGGCGAACAACAGCCAGGTTCCGCCCCCGTTCGCGAACATCACCACCTCGTCGATGTCCTGCGTCTTGAACTGCAGCGCCGCACTCTGCATCTGCGCCGCGATGGTCGGCGGGTCCACCGGGGTCCGCACGACCTGAAGCACCTCGCCGCCGCGGCGCTTGATCTCAGGTACCAGGATGTCGTCGACCGCGCGGTTGTACCAGGGCAGGTCGAAGGTGATGACGCCCATCCGCTCGCTGATCCCGCCCTGCTGCTCGAGCGAGAGGGGAAAGAGCTGGGCGAGCCGGTCGAACGTGAGGAACAGGCTCGGCAGCACCCACGGACGCACCGGTTCGAGCTGCTCCTCGTCGCGGGTGATCAGCGGGTTGAACAGCGGCATCTGGTGGCTGGCGTAGCACTCGAGCACCCAGTTGGTCGCGTCGCCGGCGACCATGTCCACGTTCAGATCCTCCGTCATCTCCGTGCACACCTGCGTCTGGAGCCGGGTCTGGTTGGCCTCGGACTGGTCCGACTGGTCGACCCACCGGATGACGGTCTGGAGCTCATGGCCGGCCACGCCTCCGCGCTCGTTGACGTGATCGCGCAGGGCCTCGATCCACCTCTCGAGCCGGGCGTCGGTCGGGATGTCGAGCTCGAGGCCGAGCTGTCCCGCCGCGTTCTGGGACTGCTGGACGAGCCCGAGCACGAACGGCTCGGCCTCGGTGGGCGGGGCGGACCCGGAGGTCGTGGTGCTCGCGGAGGTCGTCGCGGTCCCGGCGCTGCCGCCGGTCGCTCCGCCATCCGTGTCGTCCGTTCCCCCGGTGCTGGTCGTCGTGCCCGCGCTGCTTCCGGAACTCGACCCGGTCGCCTCACCGTCGGCGCCCGCCGTACCCGTCCCTTCGCCGACACCCCGATCGGGTGACCCCGGGCTGCCCGAGGCACCCGGGCTGGGACCCACGTCCGCGACGTCCAGCGCGGTCGGATCGTCACGGGTCGTGGACGAGCTGCACGCCGCGAGCAGCGCCAGGCTGATGAACAGCACCAGCGTCCGGATGAACCGTGTCGGCGTCATCGATCTCCCGTCAGGCGACTTCGAGGATGGTGCCCGTGCCGATCCCGCCACCGCAGCACATCACCTGGAGGCCGATGCGGCCGCCGGTGCGACGTAGGGCGTGGGTGAGGTGGGCGATCTGGCGCGCGCCGGAGGCCCCGAAGGGGTGGCCCTGTCCGATCGCTCCGCCGTCGATGTTGATGCGGTCGAGCTCGACCGGGTGGACCTTGCGCCAAGCCTGGACCACCGTGGCGTACGCCTCGTGGACCTCGAACAGGTCGATGTCGTCCAGGCTCAGGCCCTCGCGCTCGAGCAGCTTCGTGGCCGCATGGATCGGACCCTCGAGCATGATGTCGGGGTCCGTCCCGACCGCGATGGTGCGGCGGATCCAGGCCAGCGGCTCCAGGCCGTGCTTGGCGCACGCGGCCTCGGACGCCAGCAGGACCGCCGAGCTGCCGTCCGAGAGCTGGCTCGAGGAGCCGGCGTTGATGATCCCGTCCTCGTCGTACACAGGCTTGAGCGTGGCCATCTTCTCGAGCGTCGAGTCGGGACGGATGCCCTCGTCGCGCGACAGGAGCGGGGTGCCGTCGCGCTCGACGAACACCGCCTCGTCCTTGAAGTGACCGTTCTCCCAGGCCTGGTGCGACAGCAGGTGGCTGCGCAGCCCGAACTCGTCGGACTCCTCGCGCGTGACGCCATACTTCTGGGCGATGCGCTCGCCGGCGATGCCCTGGTGCGGCATCTCGTACCGCGCGAGCTGGGCCTCGGAGTACGGGGTGCCCGTGCCGGCGAGGGCCGCCACACCCATCTCGCACCGGCTGGTCGACTCGATGCCGGTCGCCAGCACGATGTCGGCCTGGCCGGCGGCGATCAGCGCGGCGGCGATGTTGACCGCCTGCTGCGACGAGCCGCACTGCGTGTCGAGCGTCGTGGCTGCCACGCCGTAGGGCAGGCCGGCGGCGAGCCAGCCGTTGCGGGCGACGTTGACGGCCTGGTCCCCGGCGGGGGCGGTGCACCCGGCGAAGACCTGCTCGACCGCCTCAGGGTCGTCGAGGCCGGCGGCCTCGAGCGCCCCCTTGATCGAGACGGACAGAAGGTCGACGGCATGCACGTCGGCATACGCCTTGCCGGCCTTGCCGATCGGGGTGCGCGCCCCGCTGACGATCGCTGCACGTTGCGTTTGCACGGTGGTTCCTCGCTGGCTCGTGGGTGGTCGGGTCTGGTCAGTCGTGTGGTGCTCAGTGGTGTGGTGGTCAGTGCCCCGGGTTCGCCCGGAGGCGCGCCCCGGCGTCGAGCCGGATGGTCTCGCCGTTGAGCATGTCGTTGCGGAGGATGTGCTCGGCCAGCGCTGCGAACTCGTCGGCCTGGCCCAGTCGGCGCGGGAAGGCGTTGTCGGCCAGCAGCGCGCCCTGGAACTGCTCGATGTACTCGCCGGGGGCGCCCGGGGCCTGGAAGATCGGCGTGTCGAACGTCCCCGGGGCGATGGTGCACACGCGCACCCCCACCGCGGACAGGTCGCGGGCCAGGGGCAACGTCATCCCCGCGACGCCCGCCTTCGCGGCGGCGTAGGCGACCTGGCCGGTCTGCCCGTCGAACGCCGCCAACGACGCCGTGTTCACGATCACGCCCCGCTGGCCTTCGTCGTCGATCGGCTCGTAGCCCGCCATCCGGGTCGCGGCCAGGCGGACCACGTTGAAGGTACCAACGAGGTTGACCCGAACCGCGCGTTCGAACCGCTCCAGCGGATAGGCGGTCGGACCGCGGGTGACCGTCCGCGCGGCCTCCACGCCGATGCCTGCGCAGTTGATGCAGATGCGCAACTCGCCGAGGCCGGCCGCGGCGTCCACGGCGGCCTGCACGCCCGCCTCGTCCGTGACGTCGACCGGCACGAACTCGACGCCGTCCCCGAGGTCGCGTGCGAGCTCGTCGCCCTTCTGCTTGTTCAGATCCACGATGACCACCGGTGCGCCGCTGGCGTGCAGGCGCCGGACGGTCGCCTCACCGAGCCCGGAAGCTCCGCCCGTGACGATGGCCGAGGTCGAGGTGTCGATCCGCACGCATGCTCCGTCCGTCGTGACCGTCTGGATCATTTCTCGTGACAAGGTACTGATGTCGAGATAAGTTAGCACGGTGCGATGCGGGACGCGCCCACGGGGCGCAGAGGGAGGCGACGATGCACGCGACGACGCCGGGGGGCACGTCGGACCTGGACGAGGTCTACGCCGACGTTCGCAAGCTCGGCCTCGAGCCGTACGTCACCGAGTTCGAGGCCTACGGCTACACCGTCGTGCCGCCCGACATCGTGGCGCCGCCGACGTTCCAGCAACGCATGCTCGAGACCGTCCTCGACGTGCACGAGCGGCGCACCGGCCAGCGGATCGATGATCTCGCCGCGGCCGAGCTCCCCGGCCTGGCGGCGGGCCACTTCGGCCTGCTGTTCGAGGACCGCGTGTTCGAGGAGGCGGTGCTCAACCCGGTCGTCCGCACGCTGACCCGGTACGCCAACGGCAGGAGCGTGCTGCTGTCCGACATGCTGGGCTATCTCAAGTCGCGCCACGAGACGCCCACCCACGAG
>DASWKO010000293.1:0-5389 GCA_036396595.1 Nitriliruptorales bacterium
TGTAGGGCTGGTCGCTGCTCTCGCCGAGGTAGCTCGTGACCGCGATCGTGAGCGGGTCCGAGGCGTCCTCGGCGGTGACCACCGCCGACACCACCTCAGTCTCGAGCCCGTCGTGCGCCGACACCGACAGCAGGTCGCGGCCCAGCTCATCGAAGCGCGGCACGTCCTGGAGCAGGTCGGGTTCGAGCACGACGCCGGAGCCGTCGCCAGGCAGGCCGTCGTCCTCGATGGGGTTGGACCGCAGCGGGTTGGACCGCAGCGGGTTGCTCCGCAGCGGGTTGCTCCGCAGCGGCGCGGACGACGGGCCGTTGAGCTGCAGGTCGAAGTCGGCGGGCAGGTGGCTGATGACCGCCGTGACGAGCGTCCCGCGCGTCAGGTCGGAGCCGTCCTCGTTGACGACGCGGAAGTGGTCGCCCGCGTCGCCGCTGGCGAGGTGCGAGAGGTAGAGCACGCCCGGCTGGACCTGCGTCGCGGCCGCTGGGGTGTCGTTGGGCTCGAACGCGTCCAGGACCGCGAACGGGGCGGTGTGCGCGATCGCGTCGCTCGCCGCGCTCGAAGTCGTCAGGGACACGCCCGCTGTCTTGGTGCCCAGGTCGATCCACGGCTGGGCCAGGAACGACAGCTCGACGTGGGCGGCGGGACCCTCGACCTCGAACTTGGTGCAGTCGAAGCCGAACACGTCCCACGTGAGCGGCTGACGCGGTGGCAGGACGTCCTCCGGTGGAGGCACGAAGGTGAAGTCGCCGTCGACGATCACGACCTCCGAGAAGCCGGAGTCGGTGTACTCCTGCGGATCGCCGAAGTCCTCGCCGCTGAAGGTGGTGCCGCCGAAGTCGAACGAGGTCGAGCCGAGCTGGTAGCGGAACCTGGCCGGGATCTCGACGCGGAACGACATGAAGCCGACATCGGTGCACGCGACGTCCGCCGATGCGGTGTAGCGCACCAGGTTGGTGTCCACCGGAGTGCCGAGCACGAGCGGCTCGAGCGGCTTGTCCGCCCACAGCAGCTTGGCCGGGTCGACCAGCATCCGTACGACGTCACCGAAGTCGAGGAACCCGACCAGGTCGCCGCACACGGTCGTCTCGCTGCCGTCGCACGCCAGCAGGTCGCCGAGAGTCGCGTCGGGTCCGATGATCTCGGCGTCCGTGCTCGCGGTAACAGCCACGGCATCGGCCAGCGTGGACGCCGTGCAGTCGAACACGGTCGTGTCGGAGCAGTCGACCAGGCCGGGTGGGAGGTCGTCGGCCGGGACGTCGCCGAGGAACGACGCGGACACGTTGACGTGGGCCAGGTCGTAGTTGGCCGCGGGCGAGCCCGACAGGTCCGCGTTGCGGACCCGGATGTGGGGCAGGAACGTCAGCTCGTCGACCGGCCCGCCCGAGAAGTGGACGTCCTGGAGGGTCGAGGTCGCCTCGTCGATGCCGTTCGCGGCGCAGTCGAAGCCCAGCCCACCGAGCTGCAGGCACCAGTCGTCGCTGCTGGACAGCTCGTCCAGGGAGGGGCCCGCGAACAGGAACGTCTGGATGCTGTTGGAGCGCAAGGGGGTCGAGGTGATGTCGACGTCCTCGAACGTCAGCGCGTCGACCTGCGGGTACGCGCCCGCGGGCAGGTCCAGGACCTGCTTCAGCGTCACGGTCTGCACCGGGAGCCCGGCGAACGGCGTGGGCACCGGCGGGCCGGCGAGGGACAGTTCGGGGGCGATGGGACCGCCGGCCAGGATGGCGGGCCAGCCGCCGTCGAGCAGCAGTGGCACCTGCGACAGGTAGACGTCGGGCATCGCGTTGGATCGCAGCGGGTTCGAGCGCAGCGGGTTGGCGCGCAGGGGGTTCGAGCGCAGCGGGTTGGACTGCAGCTCGTTGGCGCGCAGCGGGTTCGACCGCAGGGGGTTGGACCGCAGGGGGTTGGACCGCAGCGGGTTGGAGCGCAGGGGGTTGGAGCGCAGCGGAGCGGACTCGAGCTCGCCCCCGAACAGCGGCAGCGCCCCGACGTCGAGCCCCGACAGGTCGATCTCGGGGATGCCGATCGGTCCATCCGTCGCGTCGCTGCCGGTCAGCAGCTCCTCGGCCACCGTCAGCGACAGGTTCTGGAGCGCCGGCACGGCCTGGATCGCGTACGCCGTCAGGACCCCCGCCCCGATGCCCGCGATGCCGCCGAGGCCGGGTACCGCGACCGGGCTCGAGCGGGTCCCGCCCGCTTCGCCGATGCCGAGCTGGCCGAACTCGTTGTCGCCCCAGGCGTACAGCGTCCCGTCGGTCCCGGTTGCGAGGCTGAAGTTGCCGTCGGCGGCGATGCGCTGCGCGACGAGGTCCGGCACGAGGACGGGATCCGGCCCGCCCGAGACGTCGCCGCCGTCACCGAGCTGGCCCTGGTCGTCGGAACCGCTCGCGTAGACCGTGCCGTCGTCGATGAGGAACAGGCTGTGCCCGTCACCGCCCGCGACCGCGACGACCGACGGCGGGGCGTCGATGTCGTCCCACGGCGGGTTGACCAGCCGCGTGGCAAAGCCGACGTTCGCGCCGTCGTTGTCGTGGGCGAGCTGGCCGCTGCCGTTGCGGCCCCACGTCCAGACGCCGCCCCGTGCGTCGATCGCGAGGCTGTGGTGCTGGCCCGCCCCGATGGCCACGATGTCCTGGAGCGCGATGGCGCCCTCGCCCTCCGTGTTGAAGCCGGTCAGGACCTGGACGGGAACGGCCGAGGCGTCCTGGGTCGGGCCCGAGTCCACGAACGGGTTGCCGAGCTGACCGAACGTGTTGGAGCCCCAGGCCCACACCGTGCCGTCCCCGGACAGCGCGAGGCTGTGGAACCCGCCGGCCGCGATCGCGTCGATCCCGAACAGGTCACCTTCCCCGTCGGGGTGGTCCACCCGGCGCGGGACCGGGTCGTAGGCAGGCTCGCTGGCGAACGTGCTGTGGCCGAGCTGGCCCGTGGTGTTGTTCCCCCAGGACCACACGTCCCCGTTGTCGCGGCCGAGAGCGAGGCTGTGGTCGCGCCCCGCGGCGACGCTGGTCACCGGGATGTCTGCGAGCGAACTCACCTCGACCGGGGTCTCGGCGTTGCCGCCGTCGGCGTCCGCGACGCGCCCGCCGCTGCCCCAGTTGAACACGCGCCCGTCCAGAACCGCCAGCGCGTGGAAGTTGCCGCCGTCGACCTCGGTCACCCCGTCCAGATCGATCGCCACCGGCGACGGCTCGTGGTGGCAGGGATCGACATCGTCGGAGCTACACCCCCCCGTTGTCTCGTCGCCGAGCTGGAACCCGCTGTCGTCACCCCAGGCGAACAGTGCGCCGGGCGGGCCCGGCTCCGCCCCCGCGCGCCCGGTGGCCGCGACCATGCCGGCGGCGAACAGCGCCAGGCTCAGCCCCAGTGCGGCGGCCCTCGATCGACGGATGACGCCAGTCATCGGTTCCCCCTCGTGCATCCTCGGACGGGTCAGCGACGCGAGCGCGGCCGCGCTCCTTCACTGCCGTCCCCCTCGCCCGACCCCTCGTCGAGTCCTTCGCACACCGTGGTGAGCATACGACGAAGCGTGGTCGGGTCGCAAAGGGCCCCGGGGAATGCGGGTCACCCCGTGCATCCCGCGGCCACGGGCGCCCACCGGTGCGCGAGACGCGCACAGCGACGGCAGCGCACACGCGGCACCGCCCGCGTAGCCTGCGACCCGGAAGCCGTCGGCGTGTGCAGGGTGGGGGGTGAGCCCGTGGTGGAACCGGCCAGCGCCGCGCTGGTTCCGTACCTCCCGCGGCTCGTGCTGGACTGGATGGCGACCGATCCCGACCGGCGCTACCGCCCCGTGGACGGGACGATGGTGTTCGTCGACGTCTCGGGGTTCACCGCCCTCACCGAACGCCTCGCCCGGCGCGGGCGGGTCGGCGCCGAGGAGCTGACCGACATCCTCGACCGGGTCTTCGCGCGCCTGCTCACGGTCGCGTGGGAGCTCGGCGGGGGCCTGGTGAAGTTCGGAGGCGACGCGCTCCTGCTGCTGTTCACCGACCCCGACCACGCGGCGCGGGCGACCGCTGCGGCCTACGACATGCGCACCGAGCTCGATGACATCGGGCGCATCGACGCCTTCGGCGAGCCGATCGTCCTGCGCATGTCGGTCGGCATCCACAGCGGGCGCTTCGATTACTTCCTGGTCGGGGACTCGCACCGCGAGCTGATCCTCACCGGCCCCGCGGCGACCACGACCGTGCAGATGGAGGCCGGCGCCGACGCCCAGCAGATCCTGGTGAGCCCCGCCGTCGCGGACGCGATCGGCCGCCAGCACGTCGGGGACGCGGCCGGCGGGGGGTTCCTGCTGGAACAGCGCCCCGGGACCGACCCGCATCTGGTCGAGCTGGGCGACGTGGGTGACGTCGCGCTGGAGCGGTGCGTGCCGCTGGCGCTGCGTCGTCACCTGCTCGCGGGAGTGACGACCTCCGAGCACCGGATGGTGACGGTGGGCTTCGTGCGGTTCCGGGGTGTCGACGCGATGCTCGGGCAGCAGGGGCCGGACGCGACGGCCGACGCACTCCACGATCTCGTCAGCGCGACCCAACGCCACGTCGACGAGCACGGCGTCACGCTGCTGGGCACCGACGTGTACGACGACGGCGGGAAGCTCATCCTGGCCGCGGGAGCTCCGGAGGCATCCGACAACGACGAGGAGCGGATGCTGCGCGCGCTGCGCGGACTGTTCGACGAGCCGCTCGCGTTGACGCTCACGGTGGGTGTCAACCGGGGCCACGTGTATGCCGGCGACATCGGCGCCAGCATGCGCCGCACCTACACGATCATGGGTGACGCCGTGAACCTGGCCGCGCGGCTGATGTCGGCGGCGCAACCCGGCGACATCCTGACGAGCGGGCGTGTGCTGGACCGGTCGCGGACGCAGTTCGACGTCGTCGCGCTGCCCGCGTTCCACGTCAAGGGCAAGGCCCAACCCGTGCAGGCCTTCCGGCTCGGGGCGGTGACCGGCTGGCAGCAGGTGGGTGGTGCGCGTGCCCGGCTGCCGCTCGTGGGGCGCGACGCCGAGCTGGCGGAGCTGCTCGACGCGCTGGCTTCGGCGCGCGCTGGCCGGGGTCAGGTGATCCAGCTCGTCGGCGCAACGGGTCTGGGCAAGAGTCGGCTGGTCGAGGAGGTCCGCCTGCGCGCGGACGCGCTGGCTCAGTACACGGTCACGTGTGAGCAGTACGAGGCGTCGACCGTCTACTGGCCGTTCCGGCTCCTGCTGCGCCGGCTGGTCGACGTCCCGTTCGATGCCGACCCGGACGAGGCAGGGCGGCGGCTGGAGCAGTTCGTCCGCGATCACCGGCCTGACCTGCTGCCCTGGCTGCCGCTGCTGGCGGTGCCGCTGGACGGCGCGGTCGCCTCGACCCCCGAGGTGGAGCAGCTCGACGAGTCGTTCCGG
>DASWKO010000294.1:0-16307 GCA_036396595.1 Nitriliruptorales bacterium
AGCCGAGCGGAGGGAGGGGCGCGCCGGGGGCCGTGACGCAGGTTGCAGTTACGGGGTACCGGAGTCACGGACCACGGGGCGCCCCTCCCGAGCACCCACCAAGCCAACGACCCACGCCCCGGGCCCCCAGCCGGCCGGAGGGAGGGGCGCGCCGGGGGCCGTGACGCAGGTTGCAGTTACGGGGTACCGGAGTCGCGGACCACGGGGCGCCCCTCCCGAGAACGCGCCAAGCCAACCAGACCGAGCACCCCCGAGCCGAGCGGAGGGAGGGGCGCGCCGGGGGCCGTGACGCAGGTTGCAGTTACGGGGTACCGGAGTCGCGGACCACGGGGCGCCCCTCCCGCGGACGTGCCAAGCACACGATCACGGCGCCCCGCCCGAGAACCCACCCAGCCAACGACGACGCGACCAAATCAGGAGGGCCCGGCCGCCTGCTGCTGGCACCACTGGAGGTAGCGGTCCATGGCGTCCTCAGCGGAGATCGAGGCGATCTCCTCGTCCGACAAGCCAACGTTGACGGCGAGGTTGACGGCCAGCCAGTCCTCGAGGTCGTGGGCTGGCGCTGCATCCTCCACTGGCACCTGCTGTGACCGTGACCGTGCCGGAGGCGTGCCGTCGTCGACGGCGTCCCAGAACTCCTCGTGGGTCACCTGCAACTGGCGTCTGATGATGTGGTTGACCAGATCGGCATCACCGATCTCGTCTTTGCCGTGCGACGCCTTCGTGCGCAGCACGGTCCCATCAGGCAGGTGTTTGCGGAAACGGTCGTGGTCGCGCCGCTTCCTCTGACGCTGTTCGTGCGTGGCCTCCCAGCCGTCCACCTCACAGAAGCGGCGGATGTCGTTCCAGGTCGGATACCTCACCCGAGGGCGGTGACCGACGCGACGCCCGGTGCGGGGAAGATCATCTCGCGCAGCTCGTCGCGCCCAGCGGCCAGCTGCACACGCCTGATCCACCACGCACGGTCAGCGTGGTTGGGTGCGCGGTGCAGATCCTGCTCCCACTCTTCGACGTAGTCGTCGACTTCGTCGAGCAGGTCTTCGACGGCGGCGGCGATGGTCGGACCACGACCGTAGATGTCGAGTTCGTGCAGCCAGACGGACACCGTTGCGTCCGACGCGCGGCTCATCTGCGTCGTGAACGCGAAGTCCTTGGCCAGCAGCTCGGCGAGATCGTCGCAGCGGAGCAGCGCCAGAGGAGCGGACTTGTGGCGTTCGATCACGCGGGCGCCACGCTGCAACTCGACAGCGTCGTAGACATCGCTGAGTCGAGCCTTGGCCTGGGTGAATTGAAGTCGCGTCGGTTCCACCGCGCAGCCTCCTGATCTGAACGATCACTCTGACCAGAGTGGTCAGAGGTTACCAGTCTCGCGAGCAACCCACGCGCCGCCCCTCCCGAGCTCAGTTCGCGACGAGCTTCAGGAGGCGGCCACCGGCGAGGTCGGTGACGTAGACCTCGCCGCGGTGGTCGGTCCCGAAGCCGACGGGACTCCCGGCATCCACCCCGGTCCACGTCCGCTTCTCGGTCGCCACACCGTCATCGGTCAGGCGCAACGTCCGCAGCGAGCCCTCGTAGGCATCCGCGTACAGGTAGGTGCCGGCCAGCGCCGGGATGTCGTGCCCGCGGTACACGACGCCGCCCGTGACCGCGGACGGCGAGTCGGTGGGGTACTCGTGAACCGGGAACGTGTAGCCAGCCTCGTCGCAGGGGCCCTCGTGGCAGAACGTCCCCTCCCAGACGTCCCAGCCGAAGTTCAGGCCACCCTGGGCCGCGCCAACCCCGTTGACCTCCTCGCGGGTGCCCTGGCCGACGTCGCCGATGAACAGCCGCTCATCGATCCCGTCGAACGAGAAGCGGAACGGGTTGCGCAGGCCGTAGTGCCAGACGAAGTCGTTGCCGTCCCGACCGACGAACGGGTTGTCGGACGGTGCGGCGGCGGAGCCTGCCTGCCCGGTGATCTGGTAGCGCAGGATCGATCCGAGCTTGGTGGACGGATCCTGACCGTTCTCCTGCGGGTCGCCGGAGCCCCCGCCATCCCCCAGGCCCAGGTACAGCATCCCGTCGAGCCCGAACTCCAGGCCGCCACCGTTGTGGTTGGTGGCGAACTGCGGGAAGTCGTCGACGAACGCCTCGTTGGTGTCGGCCTGGCCGTCGATCGCCCGGTACTCGGCCAGCCGCGTGTCGTTGGCGCCCGCCTTCGTGTAGTACACGAAGAAGCGGCCGTTGGCCGGGTAGTCGGGGTGGAACGCCAGCCCCAGCAGACCCTGCTCGTTCCCGCTGCAGTTGACGCGGTTGGTGAGGTCGAGGAACTCGACCTTGCCGCCGTCCGGGTACGTCGCCCAGATCATCCCACACCGCTCCACGACGAACAGACGACCGTCGCCGGGCGTCGACTCGATCGCGACCGGACGATCCAGGCCCGTCACGACGGGTTGCCAGGACAGACCGAGGTCGGCGAGGCCCGACGTCGCGGCCGCGAGTTGATCCAGGACGTCGGGGGCAACGGCGGCGGGCCCGCCAGCGACGACGATGTCCCCGATGACCGCCGCGTGGTCAGCGAACCAGTCGTGGGCGTGGGGTGAGTCGGCCAGGTGCATCGGATGCACGAGCGTGAGCACCCCGCCCAGGTGGACCGCAGCCGGGCCGGCCGCCAGCCCGTCGGCGAAGTCGGCACCGGTCGCCGCGAGCACCGTGTCCAGCGACGCCCCCAGGCCAGCCGTGGCGTCGGCCACCAGCCGCGCCGTGTCGTACCTCGTCGCTCCACCGATCCGCTGGACGGTGCCCACGGCCAGATCCTCGGCGACCTCCGGTGGCACCGCTGTCGTGCCGCCGATCACGGTCACGATGTCAGCCCCGAGGTCAGCCAACGCCTCGTCGGTCGCCACTGGCACACCATCCGGCTGGACCAGCAGGATCGGGCGCCGCGCGTGCCCCGCCAACTGACCAGCAGACAGCGCGTCGGGCCACGCACGCTCTTCGAGCGGGTGCGCTCCCAGCGTGACGAGCACGTGCGTCCCGGCGTCGCCGCCCCACAGCGCAGCCGCACGGCGGGCCGCTGCTCCCGCGGTGCCGAAGCGGTCCTGATGCTCCGGGTCCTCGACGCGTATCACCTGCGAGACCCCCGCGGTGTCCTCCTTCAGCGCCCGCTCGACCTCGCTGGACTGTGCGGCCTCACCTCCCATGAGGTAGACGGTGTCGGCGCCCAGCCGCTCGATCTCGGCCTGCACGTCCGCGTCGAGCCCCTCGGCCGGGTTCAACAGCACCGATCCGCCCGACGCGACCGCCAGCGGCGCGGCCGCGAGCGCGTCCGCGAAGTCCCGGTCCCGGGCGACGACCGCTGCGCCTGCCGTCCCGTTGCCCGGGAAGGCACGTCGCGACAGCTCGATCGCGGTGAGGATGCGATCGCCGCCCTCGGCGCGGGTCACCGAGTCCGCGGCGCCCGCCGTGACCGGGATCAGACCGACGAGCGGCACGACCAGACACAGCAGCAGACCACGGCGACGCACGACGACCTCTCGGTAGGCCCCAGGGAGCCTACGGCAGGGGCGATGGTCGCGCGGGCCGGCGCCTGGTCGTAGGGTCGTCAACGCAGGTCGGCGAAGATCCCCCCGACGTCCTCGACCTTGGCCTGCAGCGCATCCCGGTCGTCCACGTACGTCACCGAGGTGGGTTCGACGCCGAGCGCGGAGGTGAGCCGCGCCTCGAGCCCTGGCGTGCGATCCGGGTCTGCGACCACCTCGATGATCACCCGGTCGTGCTTGACGCGGGTGGTCGGCTTGCGCAGCTCCAGACGCCACGCCGCCACACCCTGTGCGTTGCCGAGCACCACGGCAGCGCCGCGCAGGTCCGCACGCGCCAGCCCGCCGGCCACCTTCAGCGCCGGCTGCCACGCGCCCGGAACGAGTTCACCCTCGATGCGCGCGACCGTGCGGCCGCAGGCATCGCAGGGCTCGGTGGTCAAGCGCTCGACGTAGTCACCGGTCTGGTAGCGGACCAGCGCCGTACCGTGCCAGCCCACGGACGTGTAGGTGAGGTCGCCATCGCGATCCAGCGGCTGCCCACCCGGTTCGGTGGCCCGGCCGGTGACGGGGTTCACCAGCTCCAGCAGTTCCAGATCGGGGTAGGTGTGCAGGCCGGTGGACGCGCCATCGGTGACGCCCTCACCGCACTCGGCCCACAGCGCGCGGGCCTCGCTGGGCGCCCACAGCGCCATGGCCTTCACGTCGGCGTGAGCGCCCGCAGCACGGAAGGCCTGGGTGATACGGGTGCGCTCCTCGCTGGACGGCGGTGGCCCCACGAGCACGATGCGTCGGACCCGGTCGAGGTCGACATCCGACTCGAGCAGCATCGCGGCCAGCTCGACCGCCTCCGCCGTCTCGACCGCGACCGCGGTGGCGGGCACGAGGCCGAACGACCGCACCACGTCCTCGACGCCACCACCGGCGTGCAACGCGAGGATCGAGCTGCCCAACGCGAGGTGGTAGACGCCCCAGTACGCCAGCTCGGAGCGAGGCGACACGACCGACACCAGGTAATCGCCCTCGTCCAGGCCGATCACGGACGCCGCCCGCTTGCCCGTCCGGTGCAGGCGGTCGAGGTCGCTACGCGAGTACGCCACGACCAGCTCCCCGTCGCGGCCCGCGTGGTGGACGTGGATCGGCTTGAACTCCTGCAGCAGCGCCAGCCGCTTCCCGCTGATGCCGTCGGAGCGGATGCGGCGGGCGATGGCCAGCACGGTGCTACCGCTGGCGGTCGCCTTGACCTGGCTCTCGGTCGGTCGCATCAACAGAGCCGGCGCACCACGCCCCCCGGCGGCGACGATGTCCGCCTCGCGGACCGGTGGCACACGTCGCAGGTCGTCCTCGGATCCGACGTTCGCGGGGTCGACCCCCGCAACGCGGAACCGTTCCGCCCAGAACGGGCTGTAGCCGGCTGCGGCGACCACCCACTGGGAGAGCAGGAGACGACGGAGCCGTTGCTGCTCGGACAGCGAACGACGATCCCAGGGAGTGACCAACCGTCATCCCTTCCGGGACTTGATCTCTTCGATCAGCTTCGGCACCACGGCGTACAGGTTGCCGACGACGCCGAAGTCCGCGATCTGGAAGATCGGTGCCTCGGCGTCCTTGTTGATCGGGACGATGTTCTGCGAGGTCTGCATCCCGGCTCGGTGTTGGATCGCACCAGAGATGCCGCAGCCGATGTACAGCGACGGGCTGATGGTGCGTCCGGTCTGTCCGACCTGGAAGCGGTGCGGGTACCAACCGGCGTCCGTGGCCGCACGCGAGGCACCGACACCGGCACCGAGCTGGTCCGCCAGCTCCTCCATCAGCTTGAAACCTTCCTCCTCGCCGAGGCCACGACCCCCGGCGACCACGATGGCCGCCTCGGCGATGTCGGGCCGCTCGGAGACCTGCTTCTCGACGCCGGTCACCTTCACCTTCGTGGCGGCATCGGACAGCGACACGTCGACCGCGACCACCTCGGGTGGCCCACCGCCGCTCTCCTGCGCGGCGAACGCGTTGGCGCTGATGCCGATGATCGGCAGCTTGCCGTCAGCCACCTGCGCGGTGGTGATCATGTCGCCGCCGAAGATCTCCTTGGTGGCCAGCAGCCTGCCGTCCACGACCTCGAGGTCGGAGGCGTCGGTGATCACACCGCCGCCCGCGCGTACACCCAGGCGGGCCGCGACGTCCTTGGTGTGGTTGGTGGACGAGAACAGGACCGCCGAGACGTCGCCTTCGGTGATGATCTGATGCAGCGCCTCGACCTGCGGGAGGGTGACGTAGCCGTACGCGTCCTGGCTGTCCCAGTGGTAGAGCTTCTGGGCGCCGTGAGCCCCGAGGATGTCCGAGTTGTCGGCCGCACCGGGCCCCAGCCACACGGCCGCGACCGTGTCGCCGGTCTGCCCAGCGATCTTCGTCGCTGCGGTCAGCATCTGCAGCGAAACCTTGCGGGGCTTGTCGTCGCCGTGGTCGATCAGGACCAGGAGCTCACTCATCTTCCCGTACCTCTCTCGTCGCCCTCAGGGGCGTACACATCGTGGGCGTACACAGCGTGGACCGACAACCTCAGATGAACTTGTTCTTCTGCAGCCAGTCCGCCAGCGCCGTGGCGGCCGACCCGGACCCGTCGTCCTCGACGATCTCGCCCTGCTCGCGCGCAGGACGCGGCCGGGCGTCCTGGATGCGAGCAGCGGCATTGTCCAGGCCGACCTCGTCCGCCGCGACGCCGATGTCCGCCAGCGACTTGGTTTCGAGCGGCTTGGACTTGGCCGCCATGATCCCCTTGAACGAGGGGTAGCGCGGCTCGTTGATGGCCTCGACCACCGAGACGACAGCCGGCAGGGAGCCCTCGACGATGTCCCAGCCCTCCTCGTGCTCGCGGTGCACGACGACCTTGTCGCCGTCGATCTCGATGTAGCGCGCGTAGGTGAGCGCGGGCAGGGCCAGGTGCTCGGCGACCGCCGCCGGGACCAGGCACGTGCGCGCGTCGGTGGACTGGTTGCCAAAGACCAGCAGATCGAAGTCGACGCCGTCCAGCGCCTTGGCGATGACCCTGGCGATCCCCAGCGCGTCGGAGCCCGCGACGGCCTGGTCGGTGATCTGGATGGCGCCGTCGAGCCCGTAGCTCAGGGCCTTGCGGACCGTCGCCTGGGCGGATTCGGGACCCACGCACAGGACCGTGATCTCGTCCGCCTTGCCGGCTTCCTTGAGCTGCAGCGCGGTCTCGATCGACCACTCGTCCATCGGGTTGAGGACGGCCTCGACCGACTCGCGGTCCGAGGTCTTGTCGTTGGGGTCCAGCTTCTTCTCACCCGCGGTGTCGGGCACACGCTTGACCGGGACGACGATCTTCATGCTGGCTTTCCTTCGCATCCTGGCGGAGCGACTCGCGGGCGTCGTCGATGTCGCTGGCCCAGTGGCGCGGGCACGGGCGGCCCGAACCGAGTGGATGACCGGGGGTGCGATAGGGACTGCGGCTTCGTCGAGCGAGCGCTGTGCGGCCGGCTGGGAACACCAACCAGGCGTGAGGGGTACCTACGAACGACGTCGACCGTCAAGTCGAGGCGACCCCTCCGCACGCCGTCGACGGGTACGCGCACGCTCGACCGGGACGCCGGCGCACCCCGCGTTCGCCTGCCAGCGGCCGCTACGTAGGCTCCGGCCGTGACCGTGGACCCCGCCTCGCCGCAACCCGAGCTCGTGCTGACGGGCGAGCGGACCCTGCCTGGCGTCCCTGACGAGCGTTACTGGTTCGCCCGGCACGTGGTCGCGTACCGCCAGGCTTGCCGCCGGATCGCGGGCCGCGCCGTACTGGATGCCGGCTGTGGCGAGGGCTACGGGCTGGCGATGCTGGCGCAGGCGGGCGCCTCGCGCGTGATCGGGGTCGACGTCGACCCGACCGTGATCGCCCACGTCACGCGGCGCTACGCCGCCGCCGACGCACGCATCGTCGCGGTCGAGGCGGAGCTCGGCGACGTGCCGCTGCCAGACGGCGCCGCCGACCGGGTCGTGAGCTTCCAGGTCATCGAGCACCTGTGGGACGTCCCGGCCTACCTCGCGGAGTTGCGCCGACTGGCCAGGCCCAGCGCGCAGGTGTGGGTCGCGACCCCCAACCGGCTGACGTTCACGCCCGGCTCCGACGCGCCGGCCAACCCCTTCCACGTCCGCGAGTTCACGGCCGACGAGCTGCGCGACGAGCTGTCGGCCGCCGGCCTCCGGGTGGACCGGATGCTCGGCGTTCGACACGGCAAGCTCCTGCGCACGGCCGAGGCGCTCCTGCGCCGGCCGCTGCCCGAGGTGCTCGCCGCCGCGCCACCCGAGGCGTGGCCGCGTGGCACCCGCCGGCTGGTCCACCGGGCCGCCGCGGACTGGTTCGCCGTGTGCGGCGGCGACCTCGACACCAGTCTCGACCTGATCGCGGTGGCGAGGCGGAGGTGACCCGTCGGTCCGATCCCGGCGAGGTCGCGTTCGTGCTCCACACGCACCTGCCGTACCTCAAGAACCACGGCGTCTGGCCGGTCGGCGAGGAGTGGCTGTTCCAAGCCTGGGCCGAGTCCTGGCTCCCGGTCACCGGCGTGCTGCTGGCTCTGGCCGAGGACGGCCACCGGGACGTGCTGACGCTCGGGGTCACGCCGCTCGTCGCGCACCAGGTCGCCGACCCGCGGCTGCGGCGCGACCTCGGCACGTGGCTGGGCATCCAGACCTGGCGCTCCGAGGAGCAGCGGTGGCAGGCCCACATGGGTCCCGAGGTGCAGGCGCTCGGGCCCTTCTACTGGCTGCGGTACGCGCGCCTGTCACGGCTCCACGAACAGGTCGAGGCAGCCGGTGGGATCCTGGCGGTCTGGGCCGACCTCGCCTCGCGCGGTGTCATCGAGCTGCTCGGCGGTCCGGCGACCCACCCCTACCTGCCGCTGCAGACGGACCCCGACCTGATCGACGCGCAGCTTGCGTGTGGGCTGGACAGCCACGCCGCCTGGGCCGGGCAGCCAGCGACCGGGCTGTGGTCGCCCGAGTGCGGGTACCGGCCCCGTGGTTCGGTCGCGGACGCGACGGCCGAGCCACTGGCGGTCGACCGGCACGGGACACCGCGGTTGCCTCGACTCGAGCGTGAGCTGCCGGGCCTCGAGGAGCACTACGCCGACCACGGCATCACGCACGTGCTGGTCGATGCGGCGACGGTGGTCCGCGCCGCAGGTGGACGGGACCGCGACTGGACCCGGCGTCCTGCCGTCCCCGACCCGTCGGCAGGCGACCCGTACGAGCTGGTCCACGACGGGGTGCGGATCGGAGCCAGCGACGTGGTCGCGTACGCCCGGGACCTGTCGGTCGCCTACCACGTGTGGTCACCGACGGCCGGGTATCCCGGCAACGTCTGGTACCGGGACTACTGGGCCAAAGGGTCCTTCGGCGCGCACCCGTCGTGGCGGGTGACCGACAAGGAGCTGCCCCCGGACGCCAAGGCGCCGTACGAGCCGGAGGCGGCACGGGCCCAGGTCGCGCGCGATGTCGACCACCTCCACGGCGTCCTTCGCAGCGTGCTGGACCCGCGTCCGGGCCAGCTCACCGTGGCGGCCTACGACACCGAGCTGTTCGGGCACTGGTGGTTCGAGGGGCCGCAATGGCTGGACGGGCTGCTGCGCGCGATCGCCGACGACAGCCGGCTGCGGACCACGACGCTCGCGTCGCGCCTGGAGCGGCGGGCACCCCAGCACCGCATGGACCTCCCGGAGTCGTCGTGGGGCTACGCCAAGGGCCACGCGAGCTGGGTGACCGGCGAGACGCGCTGGATGTGGGCGTCGCTGCGCGCGGCGGAGCAGCTCGCGGCCGATGTCTGCGCCGATCCGACCGCCCCCGGACCGGTGCGCGAGCAGGTCGCCCGTGAACTCGCCTTGCTGCAGTGCTCGGACTGGCCCTTCATGGTGACGCGCGGCAACTCCCCCGACTACGCGGGGACCCGGTTCCGTGGCCACCTCCATCAGCTCGAGACGCTGGCGGCTGAACGCGACGCCGGCGTGGCCGCCAGCGCCCGGACGCTGGACGACGCCCCGGCGGACGTGTCCGCATTCCTCGCCCGGTTCGAGGGCTGAGACCGCGCGGCCGTAGTCTGCGCGCCGTGCGCGTGATGATGCTGTCGTGGGAGTACCCACCCAAGGTCGTGGGCGGGCTGGGCCGTCACGTGGGTGCGCTGTCGCGGACGCTGGTCGAGCAGGGCCACGAGGTCCACGTCATCACCCGTGCGCACGCCGACGTCCCGAGCGAGCACGACGTCGAGGGCGTGCACGTCCACCGTGTCCCCGAGGCCCCGCCCGTCATCCCGTTCACCGACCTCGTCCCGTGGGTGATGGCGTTCAACAACGGCGTCCAGTCCACGGCGGCGCGCCTGGTCCAGCAGCACGCGTTCGACGTCGTCCACGCCCACGACTGGCTGGTCGCCTACGCGGCCGCGGGGATCAAGCACAGCTTCCACCTGCCGTTGGTGGCCACGATCCACGCGACCGAGTACGGCCGGCACCAGGGTTGGCTGCCCGGTCCCATGAACAAGCTGATCCATCAGGTCGAGTGGTGGCTGACCTACGAGTCGCGGCGGGTCATCACGTGCAGCCGGTACATGCGCAAGCAGGTGCGCGACATCTTCCTGCTGCCCGATGGCAAGGTCGACGTGGTGCCCAACGCCGTCGCGTTCCGGGACTTCCAGCTCCCCGACGACGAGGTGGCCGCGTTCCGTCGCACGCTCACGCGCCGGGGTCAGAGGATGGTGCTGTTCGCCGGCCGCCTCGAGTACGAGAAGGGCGTGCAGACCATGCTCCACGCGCTCTTCCGCGTGGTCGGCGAGGTCGGTCCCACGACCTTCTTCATCGCGGGACAGGGCACGTACAGCGACGAGCTGCGCAAGCTCGTGCGCACACTGAAGCTCGGTCGCTACGTCAAGTTCACCGGCTACCTCGAGGACCACGAGCTGCGGCTGCACTATTCGGCCGCCGACGTGGCCGTCGCCCCGAGCATCTACGAGCCGTTCGGGTTGGTGGCGGTCGAGGCGATGGCCTGTGGGACGCCGGTGATCGTCAGCGACACGGGGGGCCTGCGCGAGATCGTGGCTCGGGGCGGCGGTTTGCGGGTCACTCCCGAGGCGCCCGACGAGCTCGCCGACGCCATCGTCGAGGTGCTGACCGACGAGGCGCTGGCATCCACGCTCGTGGACCAGGGCGTGCGGAAGGTCAAGCGCCGCTTCGACTGGCGCACGGTCGCCCGCGACACCGCGGAGGTCTACGAGCAGGCGACCGCCGAGGAGGCCCAGCTCCGTGGCGAGCCGCGCCTGCCCCTGCGCCCCATCCTCCACGGGGCCCCCATCCTCGACCTCGGCGCGCACGCCATCTGACCCGCTGGAGCACGGACAGCGCACGTTCCCACCGCATCCGGTGGTTCTGGCAGGAGTGATGTCACGGGACGGCGAACCACTCATCACGTCCGGCAACACGTCCGGCAGCCGCCACCTCCCGGGAGATCCCGATGCTCGCCACACGCTTGCGCGTGCGCCCCCACCCCCGCACCCTCGTGGCCCTGGCGGTCACGGCGGCCATGATCGCGACGACCGGTACCGCCTCCGTGCTGGCCGCGGGACAGGCTTCCGAGGCGGTCCGGGCCGCACCGACGGACGAGCAGGATGCCGGCAGCGAGACCGTCGAGGCCACGGCTGCCGCGCCCGCGGCCGGACCCGCCACCCGACCGGCCGACACCGTGCCGGCGGCATCGGGGACGACCGCGGCCAGCGACGTGCCCACGGGGCTGCCGTGGGGCGGCACCAGGGCCGGGGTCGCTTCCGTCGACGCGTCGTGGCACGTGGGCGCGTCGGGCGGCCAGTTCTCCGAGCACCAGTCCCCGCCCGGCAGCAACATCGGCGAGGGGGGCCCGGACGGGGCGCCCGAGCAGGAGTACGTCGACCCGTTCCTGCACGCCAAGCGCAAGCGGCCGGCCCGTGGCATCCAGTCCCGGATCGTCACGCGCGCGCTCGTGGTCGAGGGCGTCGGCGGCGAGCGGGTGGCGGTCGTCGGCAACGACCTCTACCTGCCCAACGACCTGCTCAACCGCCGGGTGGCCCAGCTCCTCGAGCAGCACGACCTCGCGGTCCAGGCCGGACTGAAGGAGGGACCGGTCACGGGGATCGGCGACGGCAACCTCGGCATCACCGTGAGCCACAACCACAACTCGGCGTTCTACTCCACCCCGAGCTGGGGGACCTGGATCTTCCAGGACGTGTTCGACCTGCGCTTCTTCCAGTACATGGCCGAGCAGATGGCCCAGGCCGTCATCGATGCCACCGCCGACATCCGGCCCGTGCGGATCGGCGCCGCGAGCGTGCCGTTCAACGAGATCCAGGCGCACACGATCGGCCCGAAGATCGCCGACGACGGCACGCCGGCCGGCCAGCCGTTCGCGCACACCACGGGGATGATGACGCTCGTGCGCGTGGACGACCTCAGCGACCCGGACCAGCCCGAGCCGTACGCCGCCTGGGTCACGCTCGGGCTGCACCCCGAGTGGACCTGGGGCTACGAGCTGTTCAGCGGCGACATCACCCACGCGGCGATGCGCATCATCGACCGCGAGCTCGGCGTCACCACCGTCATGAGCCAGCGCGAGACCGGCTCGTCGGGACCCCACAAGGAGCTGCGCGTCCACGAGCCCCACGAGCGGCGCGAATTCCAGGAGAGCGGCTGGCAGCAGCTCGATGCCGGCGCGCGGCTGTGGGCCGACAAGGTGCACGAGGCGTGGCAGGCCATCGAGGACGACGCCGCCCCGGCGCCGTTCGATCCTCACGCACCCCGCACCGACGGCCCGCCGGTGGAGCTCGTGCCGTTCGGCAGCGACCTCGACGTCGACGTCGCATCCGTCCGCTTCGCACCGCCGTGGACCCGGCCGGTCCCGGGCATCAGCAACTGCAACACCGCCTCGCTGTTCCACGGCAACTGGCAGGTCCCGGTGCTCGGGCTGCCCGACTGCAACGACGACCTGTCCGCCATCGGCGAGCCGGTCGTGGACAACACCCCGTTCGAGGAGCGTGAGGCCTACGACCAGCTCAAGGCCGCCGGCGTCCCGATCCCCGAGAGCTACACCGCGACCAAGTTCACCGGCGTCGAGGAGACCGCGGCGGTGCACCTGATGGCGCTGCGCATCGGCGACATCGGCGTCACCTTCTGCCCGTGCGAGCAGTTCACCGACACCGCCCACAACATCCGCACCCGGCTGGACCGGCTCCCCGACAACGTCTGGGCGGGCTGGGACTGGGCCACGCAGAAGACCCCGGCTGGGCGCGACTTCTGCGTCCAGAACGACGACACCACCTGGACGTGCGCGGACCCGCGCAACTTCCGTGAGGCGGGGCCGTGGCCGGACCTGGCGCCGGTGACCGACCTCGAGTACCGCCGGATGCGCGCCCAGATCAACAACGACGCGGACGGCTGGGAGGAGCTGGCCAACGCCCCGACCCACCTGGGTGGCGAGGCCGAGCCGGTCGATCCGGAGCAGATCAAGGGCAACTACACCCACCGCGAGATCGACGCGTACGGCGCCGACGAGGGCTACGGCCTGACCATCGCGATCGGGATGGCCAACGACTACTTCGGCTACACCCCGAGCTACCGCGAGATGCGCGCCTACGACCACTACCGCAAGGCGCTCAACGGCCTGGGCCTGCACGGCTCGGACTACCTGGCCACGCGGCTGGTGAAGCTCGCGGCGTCACTGAAGGGCGGCGACGACGTCGAGCTCTCCGCGCTGGACCTCGCCTACCAGGCCGAGTCCGGCCGTGCCCGGGCGGTCAGCCAGGCCATGGGCGAGCTCGCGGTCGCCCACGTCGCCGCCTACGACGCGTCGCTGCCGGCTGACGGCGGCACGCCCTCGATCACGCTGGAGCCGACCGACATCGGCCGCTTCGACGGCGCCGTCGTGCGGTTCATCGGCGGGTCGAGCTACACCGACCTGCCCCACGTCCGGGTCGAGCGGCTCGTGGACGGTGCGTGGGTCACGTTCGGGGACCAGATGGGCGAGATCCAGACCGAGGCCCGGTTCCCCACCCCGCAGGACCTGCCGGGGTTCGCCGCGGGCGAGTTCGCCTGGGAGTGGACCGCCTCGTGGGAGACGTTCGTCAGCCAGGTCCCGATGCCCGACGCCTCCGGCGCAGCGCAGACCGCCACCCCCACCGGCACATACCGGTTCGTCATCGACGGCCAGCACCGCGCCGGCGTCGGTGACGTCGTCGAGCCCTACCACCTCGAGACGACCCCGTTCGAGGTGCGGCCGTGGGACGGCCTGACGGTCGATGATGTCCGGATCGAGGGGGACCTGATCCGCGTGCGCGTCGGCCCGACGACGACGGAGGTGTTCGACGGCCGCACCTGGACCTTCGGGGCCATCGACTACCCCGACGCCTGGGCGTGGGAGGAGGCGATGACCTCCGTGGCCGACAAGCGCACGCTGACCGAGAAGGGCGCTCACGGCGAGCACGGCGACCGGGTCTTCTACCGCTACCGCGCGGGCACGGCCGACGACCAGCCGTACTGCCTGTTCTGCCGCTTCCACCCGTGGCTGGAGGACGGCGCCCCGAGCTTCGGCTTCGTCACGGTCGAGGGACCCGGTGGGCGGACGCGACAGGTCTCGGCGGTCCGCGTCGGCAGTGAACTGTGGGCGCGGACCAAGCTGCGCCCCCACGACCGCGTGTACGTCGCGTCCAGCGGGGTCTTCGACGAGTGGGGCAACACCAACGCCGCACCCTCGACGACCGTCACCGTCCCACCCCCGGGCCGCGCCTGACGTCTGCCTCATCGGGCGCGGCCGAGGACGTGGAAGGCGATCGCGGCGGCGTTGCCGACGTTCAGCGAGTCCACGCCCGCCCGCATCGGGATGGTGGCGCGTATGTCCGCCGCTGCCATGGTCGGCGCGGTCAGACCGGGCCCCTCTGCGCCCAGCAACACGGCGACGCGGTCGCTGGGCGCGACCTCGACATCGTCGATGCTGACCGCGTCGTCGGCCGGGGTCAGCGCGACGGTCAGGAACCCGCGGTCCGTCAGCACGTCGAGCGAGCCCGGTAGGTCCTCGATCCACGCCCACGCCAGGTGCAGGACGTAGCCCATCGACACGCGGATGGTCCGGCGGTGCAGCGGATCGCTGCACCGGGGCGCCACCAGGATCGCGTCGACCCCGAGCCCAGCGGCGTTGCGGAACAGCACGCCGAGGTTCTCCGGGTCGTTGGTCTCCTCGACGACGGCGACGAAGCGCGCGTCGTCGAGCACCTCGGCCAGCGCAGCGGGCGGGAGGCGCTCCCCCACGGCGATCACGCCTTGGTGCAGCTTGAACTGGACCAGGTCGTAGACCAGGTGGCGCGGCACGACATAGGTTTTCACCCCCGGGGGGACCTCCGGCCCGAACTCGTCCTCGCGCTGGTCGGTGAGCAGGACCGACTTCGTGGGGAACCGCGACGTGAGCAGCCGGCGCACCACGTTGGGTCCCTCCGCGATGAACACCCCTCTGCGCCCTTCGTAGCGCTTGCGTAGCTGGGGGTCGGTGAGCGCCGCGTAGTCGCCCAACCGCGCGTCGGTCGGGTCGTCCAGGTAGGTGATGTCGCCCACGGTCACGCGAACCCGAGGCGCTGCCCCAGCGCCTCGAGCTCGCTCACCCAGCAGGTCGCCGCGGCGTCGCCGCCGTCCGCCCGCTCGCGCAGCGCCGGCAGGATGTCGCGCCGGACCCGGTAGTACAGGTTCTGCGCCTTCCACAGCGAGACCTCGAACGGCAGCCGATCGGCCAGCTCGATGAGCACGTTTGTTCGGCGGAAGAACTCCTGCTCGAGCGGGCCGAAGCCGTCGAACAGCCGGTCGTGCTCGAGCTGGTCCGAGATGCGGTGCACCACCCGTTCGATGGTCGTGTCCAGGGCCAGCGCGATGCCCTCGTCGTCCAGCACCACGCCGTAACGCCGTGCCTCGGCCACGGTCGCGGACACCTCGTCGGGATCGGCGTCGTCGTCACGCACGGCGTCGCGAAGCTGAGCGTTGAGCACGACCTCGGCGGCCCGCTGGAGCGGGGCCGGCAGCTCGATCCCGATGTCGGCCAGGTAGCGCATGAGCGGCGCGCGCGACCGGTACACCGTCCGGTAGGTGGCCTCGGCCTCCGTGAGTGTGGAGTCCAGGATCAGTTCGAGGATGCGGTCCTGCTCGTCGCCCACGAGGTGCCCCAGGGCGTAGGTGTGCGCGCCGAAGGCCCGATCCAGGCCACGGATGACCTCGGGCAGGTCGGCCTTCTCGAAGGCCGCCAGCAGGTCCTGCTTCACCGCGTCGAGATCCGGGTCCGGCTCGCGCACGCCACACGTCACGTTGTGGTCACCGAGGTGCACCACGCCGACATCGAACGTGCCGGTCGCCCCGGTGACGGTGGAGCGCACCGTGACCTGGCCCACGGCCAGTCGCGCCCGACCCGCCTCGCTGCGGACGGTGCTGCGACGCGTGACCTCGTAGACGTACGCGTGGTCGCGGCGCGCACCCCGGTCGAACAGGGCGCTGATCGTGGCGTGCGCGGCGATCTGGCGCAGGTCGACCACGGACTGGCGGACCCGACGCTCGTAGATCTCGCGCCCGTCGCGGTACTCGGGCAGGTTGCTCGGGGCTTTGGAAAGCGCCGTGAGCAGATCGTCCTCGAGGCCCCCGGCATCCTCGAACAGGTCACCGGCGAGCTGCAGCGCCCGCGCTGCGTAGTGCAGCACCTGCACGCCCTCGATCCGCGAGATCTCGTCGAAGAACCACCCGCAGCTCGTGAACA
>DASWKO010000295.1:0-1794 GCA_036396595.1 Nitriliruptorales bacterium
ATCCGGCGAACGCCGCCAACGCCTTCGACCTGCGCGAAGCGGGGGCGGACGCGATCTTCGACACCGCCGACGACGGGCTCTACACCCTGCGCCAGACCGACTTCTCGGGCACCGGGGTGGCGCTGCGCCTCAACGAGGGCAGTCTCGGGCCGGGCCGCTACCGCTTCCGCGCCACGGCGACGGTGAAGGACCCGGCGGGTAACGCACTGGACGGCAACGGCGACGGGACGGGGGGCGATGCCTACCAGCGCTTCTTCACCATCGCGCCGCCGCCGGCCGGCTACCAGTACGAGCACAGCGGCTTCGGTCCGCAGGCGCCGCTGCTGGTGCTCACCGAGGACCCGGCGGGCAGCGGGCTGGCGATCGGGCGGGCGATCGGGCGGCTCGATCCGGCCTACGGCAACGACTACAGCGACCTGGATGTCTGGCGCATCGAGCTGGAGCAGGGCGACCGGGTCTCGATCAGCGTCGACAGCCCGGCGAGCACCCTTTATCCGTGGATCTACCTCTACGACCCGGCGGGCAACCACAACGGTCAGTACGACCAAAGCGGCTACGGGCCGGACGCCGATGCCTTCATCAGCGCGTATCAGGTCCAGACGACGGGCACCTACACCCTGGTGCTGTCCAAGGACTACTACCGCGACTACCGCGTCGGCGACGACCGCGGCGCCTACGAGCTGCACGTGGAGCGGGTGCGAGGGATCCAGCAGGAGTCTGACGCGAGCTACGGCAACGACACGCTCGGCGGGGCGAACGCGCTGACGCTGGCGGTGACGGGCACGCACCGCACGGCCACGGTGGCGGGCACGGTGATGGCCGCCGAGGGCAGCAACACCGACGAGGATGTCTACCGCCTGGGCTTGTTCAATGCCGGCAACGTGGTCGATCTGAGGACGAGCCTACCCGCCGACAGCACCCTAAGCCCCAAGGTGACGCTGCTGGATGCGAACGGGGTGGTGATCGCCGACACCGACGCGGCCGACGGGCACGTGAAGGCCACGTTGAGCGCGGACGGGGTGATCTACGCCAAGGTGGAGGCGCTCAGTGGCGCGGGCTCGCGCGGGCAGTATCTGCTGGAGGTCGACCTCAGCGATCCGATCCCGCCGCGGGTGACGGGGGTGACGGGGCTGCCGGCGGACGGGGCGACGGTGCAGGAGCCGGTGGGTCCGACGGTGGAGCTGAGCTTCAGCGAAGTGCTCGATGGGGCGACGGTGCGGGGTACGCAAGGGGTGTGGCGCTACGGTGGGCACACCTACACGCTCACGCCGCGGTCGATGAGCTGGACCGAGGCCGAGGCCGAGGCGAGCCGCCTGGGCGGCCATCTGGTGACGATCGACGACGCGGCCGAGCAGGCGTGGGTGAGCGAGACCTTCGGCGGCTGGGGCGGGTGGTACGCGTGGCTGGGGGCGACCGACCAGGCGGTGGAAGGTAGCTGGGTGTGGGCGGACGGTCAGCCGATCGACTATCAGAACTGGGACACCGGCCAGCCGCGGTCGCATGGGTCGTACGACTACGCCTATCTGGCCTGGAACGGGCGCTGGTCTGTGACCGACAACACCGGGCTGGGCACCAGCGGCTGGGGCGTGATCGAGATCGACGACGCCGGCACGGACGGCGACGCCGACGGCCTGCCGGACCTCCTGGATCCGTATCCGGCGAACGCCGCCAACGCCTTCGACCTGCGCGAAGCGGGGGCGGACGCGATCTTCGACACCGCCGACGACGGGCTCTACACCCTGCGCCAGACCGACTTCTCGGGCACCGGGGTGGCGCTGCGCCTCAACGAGGGCA